>CALFZM010000105.1 GCA_937952235.1 uncultured Opitutia bacterium
GAGCCGCTCCACCCGCTCGACTTGGAGATCCGGCAGCAGGCGCGGCAGGGAGCCGTCGCGGATCGCCGCGCCGAAATGCGCGAGCGTGTGCAGCAACGTCGCGGGTTCCAGCACCGGCACCAGATCGTACGTCCAGATCCGCCGAGCGCCGCAGAGGAAGAGTCCGAGGGGCACGATCGGCCAGGACCCCGTGCCCAGCTCGAGCGCGGCGAAACCCCCGGCCGGGATCCGGCCGAAACGGCGCAGGTGCGCGAGGTGCCGCCGGCAGCAGCCCAGCTTGGTCTCGAACGTCGCGTTGCTGGCGAAGTACCCGCGGGTCACATGGCGCTGCAGGAGAGCGTTCCACCGGTGGCTTTGGGGCAGCCAGGACAGGGTGCGGTGGACCGCGGACTTGAGCTTCCAACTGGCCATGGCAGACGGCGTCAGCCGGTCACGGCGGCGGTCCGGGCGGCCGGAGGAGGAGCCGCGGTTGCCTCGCGCGCGCTCATGCGCCGCTCGAGTTCGTGGGCGAGCTGCCGGACGCAGGGCTCCACCAGCATGGCGTGCGGATTTACCGGCAGCTCGAGGATGTCGAGCCCGCCGTGCGCCAGATCGCCCCAGCCGAGTTTCGGATCCGGGTAGAACTTGTAGTTCACCTGGGGCTTCACGAGCGTCAGGCGCCCGGCGTAGGGCAGCGGCAGATACGCATCGGCGGCGTGGTCGTTCACCGCCTGCACGAGCGCCTCGGCGCCGGAGGTCGCGCGGGCGGCGCCGGCCGGCCCGTCGATGCGGGGCTGGAGCCGGAGAAGGCTCGCGAGCTCGCCGTCGCGGGCGAGCCGGCCCTTTTCCGCCAGATAGCGCCACATGTGGCGCGGGCTGAGTCGGAGTAGGTTGAGCAGGTGGAACTTCACCTTTTCGGCGATCAGGCCGACGGCTCCGGGCTTGAGGGCGCGGCTGAAGTTGTAGGTGTCGAGCAGCGCCACGAGGCCGACCTCCTCGCCCGCCTGGCGCAACTGCTGCGCCATCTCGTAGGCGATCGTGCCGCCGAGGCAGTAACCGCCGAGATGATACGGCCCGTGCGGTTGCACCTGCCGGATTTCCGCGAGGTAGGCGGCCGCCATCGCGCCGATCGTGGCCAGCGGCGGGGTGCGGCCGTCGAGGCCGCGCGACTGCAGGCCGTAGAGGGGCCGCCCCGGCGCGAGGTGCGCGGCGAGGGCGCGGTAGAGCAGGACGTTCCCGCCGGCGCCATGAATGAGGAAGAAGGGCGCCTCCCGGCCCTCGGGCTTGATCGGGACCAGCGAGCTCCAGTCGCTGCCGCCGGCGGCGCCGCCTTCCAGCACGGCCGCCAGCTGCTCGACCGTGGGCGCCCGGAAGAGGGTCGCGAGCGGCAGCTTTTGTCCCAGGTCGCGCTCGATGCGGGCGAACACCGAAACGGCCAGCAGCGACTGGCCGCCGAGGTCGAAAAAGTTGTCGCGGATTCCGATCCGCTCGACGGACAGAACCTCCCGCCAGATGCGCACCAGCGTCTCCTGCACCGGGGTGGCGGGCGCGAGGTATTCGTCGGCCAGCTCCTCGATGCGGGGGGGCGGCGGCGGCAGCGCGGCGCGGTCGAGCTTGCCCTCGGGCGTGCGCGGCATCCGCTCCAGCCAGATCCAGCGGGCCGGCCGCATGTAGTCCGGCAGCCGCTCGCGGACGAGTTGGCGGAGGCTGCGGGTGAGTTCCTTCTCGTCGCCGGATTCCCCGCCGGGTTTCGCCGGTGCGAGGTAGGCGACGAGACCGCCGCCGCCCGGCAGCTCGGGCCGCAGCGCGACCGCCACGTTTCCGACCGCCGGGTGCTGGCGCAGCACGGCTTCCACCTCTCCGAGTTCGACGTGGCAGCCGCGCACCTTGACCTGCAGGTCGCGGCGCCCGAGGAACTCGATCCCGCCGTCGGTGCGCCGCCGCGCGCGGTCGCCGGTGCGGAAGAAGCGGCGGCCGGCGGCGTCGATGATGAATTTCTGCGCCGTGAGCTCGGGCCGGGCACGATAGCCCCGCGCCAGTCCGGCGCCGCCGATCAGGATCTCGCCCGGCACGCCGACGGGCACGGGCTGGAGCGCGTCGTCGACGAGCCGGAGCACGGTGTTCCGGATCGGCCGTCCGATGGACAGGTCCTGGTCGGCCAGCATGTGCCGGGCGGTGGACCAGACCGTGGTTTCCGTCGGGCCGTAGAGATTCCACACCTCTGCGCCGCAGCGACGGAGTTCGCGCGCGAGGTCCGCGGTCATCGCTTCGCCGCCTGACAACAGCCGCAGGCTGGGCTCCCCGCGCCAGCCGGACTTGAGCAGCATCCGCCAGGTCGAGGGCGTGGCCTGGACGACGGTGACACCCGCGGTGGCAATCAGCTCCTGCAGCGCCGCCGGATCGGAGGCGGCCGCGCGGGGCGCGATCACCGCCCGGGCGCCAACGGTCAACGGCACCAGCAGCTCGAGCACGGAGATGTCGAAAGACACGGGGCTGAGCGCGAGCACGCGGTCGCGCGGCGTGAACCCTGGGTCGCGCTGCATCGCGAGGATGAAGTTCACGACCGCCCGGTGCGGGATCTCGACCCCCTTGGGCTGGCCGGTGGAGCCGGAGGTGAAGATGACGTAGGCCAGCCGTTCGGGATCGTCCGCGGCGGGCGGCAGGAACGTTCCCGGATTTCCTCCCGCCGCCAGGTCGGTATCGAGCGAAACGGTGCGCCACGGCCCCGCGGGCACCGCGGCCGCCAGCGCGGCCTGCGTCACGACCGCGGCGACGCCGGCGCCGTGCAGGATGTCGGCAAGGCGCTGCACGGGGAACTCCGGCGCGACCGGTACGTAGGCCGCGCCGGTCGCGAGCACGCCCAGCATCGCCGCCGGCAGGTTCGCGCCGCGTTCCAGGAGCAGGCCGACGGTGGCGCCGGGACCGATCCCAAGTCCCTGCAGATGGCGGGCGAGGTCCCTCGCGCGCGCGCCGAGCTGCGCGTAGGTCATCGGCCCCCGTTCGTCCACGATTGCGATGGCTGCGGGGGTGCGGCGCACCTGCGCCGCAATGAGGTCATGCACGCCGAGCTGGGCCTCGCCGGGAACGGATTCCGGGGGCGGCGCGATGAGGTCCCCGCCGCCGGCCGCTTCCGGCAGCAACGGCAGGTTCGCGATCGCGTCGTCCGGCCGCGTCACCACGCGCTGCAGCAACGCCAGGAATCCCGCGAGCCAGGCTTCGATGACCGCCGGGTCGAAGAGGTGGGTGTTGAAGTCACACTCCACGCGCAGCGCCGGCGTCTCCTCGATCAGATTGAACCCGAGGTCGTACTGGAACCAGTGGCGCGGGCCGCTCTTCACCCGATGCGCCAGCCCGGCGAAGCGGACCTTCGTCATCGCGGGGTCGAGGTTGAAGAGCACCGAGACGAGCGGCATCCGGCTCGGGTCGCGCGGCACGTTGAGCTTCAGTGCGAGCTGGCCGAAGGTGTAGTTCCAGTTTTCCTGCGCATCGAGGACGGCGTCCCAGGTCTGCTGCAGCAAAGCCGAGAAGGGCGCGGCCGGATCGATCTGGGCGCGCAGCGGCAGGATGTTGGCGCACTGTCCGACGAGCAGCGGCAGCCCGAGCGGGCCCTGTGCCGCGAAGGGCACGCCGACCACGAGGTCGCGGGCGCCGCTCAGACGGTGCAGCCACGCCTGGAACGCGGCGAGCAGGAGGGCGAACGGGGAGCCGCGCCGCTGCTGGGCGACCGTCTTCAGGGCCTGGTGCAGCGCGGCGTCGATGATCACCTCGCGGCGCGTCGCCGCGACGGTGCGGACCGGCGGGCGCGGGGCCGAGGGCAGTTCCAACGGCGGCGGCAGGCGGGCGAACCGCGACGCCCAGAAATCGGCGCAGGTCCGGGCGGCGACGCTCTCCCGCTGCTGCTGCTGCCAGAGGGCGAAGGCGCGCATCGGCGGCGCCGGCGGCAGCGCGAGCGTCCGGCCCTCGACCGCGGCGGAATAGAGCGCGCCGAGTTCCTCGAGCACGACGAAGTGCGACCAGCCGTCGCACACGATCATCTGCACGGCGAGGACGAGCTGGTGGCGCGTGGCGGAGAAGCGGAGCAGGCGGCAGGCCACCAGCGGCCCGAGCGTGAGGTCGAGGATCCGCCGGCTCTCCCGTTCGACGATGGCGGCGGCGTGGGCGGCGGCCGCCTCGGGCGCGAGCGCGCTCAGGTCCTCGACGGGCAGCGGCAGGTCGGGTTCGGCGCGCACCCGCACCTCGGTGCCGTCGGCGCTGAACGCGCACCGCAGGCCTTCGTGCCGGCGCCCGACTTCGGTGAGCGCGCGCTGGAGCGCACCAGGATCGAGCGGGCCCTCGAGCTCGAGGATCGTGCACGCGTGGTGCGGGCCTGCCGCCTCGGGGCTCATCTGCGCGCCGAGCCACATCTCGCGCTGGCCGTCGGCGAGCGGAAAGCGGTCCGAGGTGACGTCCGCGGCCGGCGCGGCCGGCAGGGGCGCCGGAGCCAGGGACGCCCCCGGCACGGCGACCGGGGCGGGAAGGAAGCCCGCCTCTTCGAGTTCGAGCGTCCCGGCCTTGAAGGCGGCGATGACGGTGTCGACATCCTCGTCCGTGTGCGCGGCCGTCAGATAGCACGGGAAATTCTCGAGCAGGAAGATGCCGCGTTCCCGCAGATGATACGCGAGCAGGTGCCCGTGCTTGTGGTCCTCGTGCACGCGCACGAACATCTGCGAGCAGAAATGCGGCATCCGGATCGGCGTGCCGCGTTCGACGAAGAAGGCGTCGACGGTGCCCGCCAGCCGCGCCGCGCGGGCGTTGATCGAATCCCAGAAACCCGGCGGCTGCGCCTTCAGGAAGGTGAGCACCGCCCGCGCGGCCGCGATCGCCAGGGGATGCCGGACGAACGTGCCGGCGAAGAAGGTGACGCCCTTCTCGGGGAACGAGTCGTCGCCGTAACGCCACGTGCCGCCGTCGAACGTGTCCATGTACTGCGCCTTGCCCGCGACCACGCCGATCGGCATGCCGCCGCCGACGACCTTCCCGTAGGTGGCGAGGTCGGCCTTGACCCCGAAGAGGCCCTGCGCGCCTTGCGGGCCATCGCGCAGGCCGGTGATGACCTCGTCGAAAATCAGGATGACGCCGGTGGCGGTCGTGAGCCGGCGCAGCGTGTGCAGGAACGCGACCGGCTGGAACTCCGGCCGGCGGCTCTGGACCGGCTCGACGAGCACCGCGGCGATCTCGGAGGCGTGGCGCTCGATGTACGCGAGGGCGGCGTCGCTGCCATAGTCCAGCACCACCATGTCCTGGACCGCACGGGTGGGGATGCCCGGTGCGAGCGGCAGCGTGCGATAACCGCTCGCGGCGCCCAGCCCGCGCACGAGCACCTCGTCGAAATTGCCGTGGTAGTCGCGGGCGAACGTCACGATCTTGTCGCGCCCGGTGACGGTGCGCGCCAGCCGCATGGCGGCGTACACCGCCTCCGACCCCGTGTTCACGAAGCTGGCGCGTTCGTTGTCGGTCAGCTCGCAGAACAGGCGAGCCGCCTCGCCGGCGAGCGGCGTCTGCGGCCCGACCTCGATGCCGCGGTCGAGCTGCTCGCGGAGTGCCTGCCGGACGAACGCGGGCGAATGGCCGAGAAAATTGGGGCCGAAGCCATTGAGCAGGTCGATGTACTCGTTGCCGTCGAGGTCCCGCAGACGGGCTCCTTCCGACCACTCCACCACGATGGGATAGCACATCTCCTTCCAGTGGCGGTTGAAGCCGGCGGCGGTGCGCGGGTCCGCGTGCCAGGCGCGATGTTCCTGCGTGTGCGCCTTGGAGCGGGCAGTCCGGCGGGTATAGCGGGCGATCAGCGCGTCGAGATGACGGCGCTGGCGGTCGGAGAGTTCGGGCTCGCCGGCCCGCGGCGTCACCGCAGCCGGGCCGAACCCCTGGAGGGGCAACGCCGCCGCGGGCGGTGCCGCCGGACCGGGCGCGGGAGGTGCGAGGGGGCTGAAGGATCCGGCCGGGGCGCTGACCGGCGCGGCCGGCGCGGCGACCCCGCCCGCCTCGCGGGCCATCAACTCGGTGAGCAATTGATGCTGCCGGCTGATCAACTCCCACTGCTGGCGGAGCCGCTCCGGCAGGGATTGCGCGGCTGCCGGAACTTCCGTGGGAGCGATGGCAGCCGCGGGCGGGACCGGGCTCGCGGGCGCCGCGGGAGCATCGGGGGGCAGATGCGTGTCGAGGTGACGGGCGAGCTGTTCGACCGTCGCGAGTTCCTTGCTCAGCTGGCGGAAGGTCACGCGCACGGCGAAGCGGCGGACCAGCTCCTGGCTCACCTGCGTGAGCAGCAGCGAATCATAGCCCAGCTCGACGAGCGACGCACGATCGTCGGTGATCTCGAGGCCGGAGAGTCCGAAGAGCGTCTCCCGCACCTCGCGGGTGAGCCGCTGGAGCCGGCTGGCCGTGGCGACCGTGGCGACGTTTTCCACCTTGGGGGGTGGCGTGCCTGCGGGGTGCGAAACGGGCGCCGGTTCCGGCGCGCCGCCGGGCGGCGTCACCGGCGCCGCGAGGTTCGCGGTCTCGGCGACGCGGGCCGCTTCGACCCAGTGGCGCTTGCGCTCGAAGGGGTAGGTGGGCAGGGCCACGCGCCGGCGCTCCTCGCCGGCGAAAAACGCCTCCCAGTCCGGCGTCGCGCCGGCGCTCCACAGCCGGCCGAGCGTGGCGAGCAGGGTGCTGCGGTCCAGGGCGGGATCCGGATTCGGCGCGAGCGAACCGAGGACCAGGGCGTCGGCGGGCGCGGCGGGGTGCTGGCGAACGCACTGCGCGAGCGACTGCCCCGGCCCCACTTCCAGCAGGATCCGGCCGGGCTCGGACAACACGGTTCCCAGCGCCTCCACGAATCGCACCGGCTGGCGCAACTGCCGCGACCAGTAACCGTCGGCGAAATCCGCGGCCGTCATCCACCGTCCGGTGCAACTCGACGCCCAGGGCACGACCGGCGCGCGGGCGGAGACGCGGCGCTCCGCGGCCGCGAATTCCGCCAGCATCGGGTCCATCATCGCCGAATGAAAGGCGTGGGACGTCGCGAGCGGACGGGCGGCGATCCGGCGCCGTTCGAGCTCCGCGGCCAGTGCCGCCACCGCGTCGGCCGGACCCGACACCGTGCAGAGTTTCGGGCTGTTGATCGCGGCCAGGGCGACGCCGTGGGGCAGCAGGCTGGCCAGGGCGTCGGCGTCCAGCCGTACCGCGAGCATCGCGCCGGACGGCAGTCCCTGCATCAGGCGCGCGCGGGTCGCGAGCAGGTCGAGCGCCTCCGGCAGCGTCAGGCTCTCGGCCAGGACGGCGCAGACATATTCGCCCACGCTGTGCCCGACCAGCGCGGCGGGCTGGATGCCCCAGGAGAGCCACAGGCGCGCGAGCGCGTACTCGACGGTGAACAGCAGCGGCTGCGCGAACGCCGTCTGCTGGATCCGCGCGCGGGCCGCCGCGATGTCGTCGTCTGCCGGATACAGGGTGGCGCGCAGATCGGCGCCGAGCTGCGGCTCGAGGCGGGCGAGGCAGTCGTCGACCGCGGCGCGGAAGACCGGCTCCGTCTCGTAGAGCTGGCGTCCCATGCCGGTGTGCTGGGCGCCCTGGCCCGGGAAGAGGAAGACCACCGGGCCGGGGCGATCCGGCGCCGGAACCGCCGCCGCGGCCTTGGCGGCGCGCAGTTGCGCGATCGCGTCCGCGCGATCGCGCGCCACCAGGGCGCGGCGGAAGGGAAAGGCGCGCCGGCCGACCGCGAGGGTGTAGGCCGCGTCGGCGAGCGCCAGGTCGGGCGCGTCGGCGAGGGCGTCCGCGAGGTTGCCGGCCATCGCCGCGAGCGCCGGAGCGCTGCGGGCCGAGAGCAGGAGCAGCGGATCGGGCCGCGCCGGGGCGGCGGGAGCGGGGGCGGGAGCCTCCTCGACGATGACGTGGGCGTTGGTGCCGCCGACGCCGAAGGCGCTGACGCCGGCGCGGCGGGGTTCCGCGCCCCGCGGCCAGGCCAGCGGCTGCGCCACGGGAAAGAAGGGGCTGCCCGCGAAATCGATCCGGGGATTCGGAGCCTGGAAATGCAGGAGCGGCGGGATGAGCCCGTGCTGCAGTTGGAGCACGGTCTTGATCAACCCGGTGGCGCCGGCGGCGACGTCGAGGTGGCCGATGTGCGTCTTGGCGGTGCCGAGGGCGCAGAAGCCGTTGCGCCGCGCGCCGCCGCTGCGGAACGCGCTGGTGAGGGCGGCCACCTCGATCGGATCGCCGAGCGGCGTGCCCGTGCCGTGGGCCTCGACGTAGCTGATGGATTCCGGGGTGACGCCCGCGGCGGCGTGCGCCATGGCGATCACGTCGGCCTGCGCCTGGACGCTCGGGGCCGCGTAGCCGATCTTGGTGGAGCCATCGTTGTTGACGGCCGAGCCGCGGATGACCGCCAGCACGGGATCGCGCGCGGCGAGGGCATCGGCCAGCCGCTTGAGCAGCACGACCGCGACGCCGTGGCCGAAGACCGTGCCGCACGCGCCGGCGTCGAAGGTGCGGCAGGTGCCGTCCGCCGACACCATCGCCTCCTCCTCGTAGAGATAATCGCGGCGCTGGGGGAAGCTGATCGAGGCGCCACCGGCGAGCGCCATGTCGCACTGGTAGGTGAGCAGGCTCGTGCAGGCCTGGCTGACCGCCACGAGCGAGGTGGAGCAGGCGCACTGCACCGCCATGCTCGGACCGCGCAGGTTGAGCTTGTACGAGATGCGGGTGGGCAGGAAGTCCTTGTCGTTGCCCGTCATCACCTGGTAGGCGCCGACCTGGTAGTTGCCCGCGAAGTTCGCGGCGAAGGCGCGGTCCCGGCAGAGATTGTTGAGCAGGTAGGTATTCAGGCTCAGGCCGGCGTACACGCCGATGAGGCCGGGATACGCCGCCGGATCGTAGCCGGCCGCCTCGACCGCCTCCCACGCGCATTCGAGGAAGAGCCGGTGCTGCGGGTCCATGAGCTCCGCCTCGCGCGGCGTGATGCCGAAGAAGGCGGCATCAAACTCGTCCACCGCCGCGAGCACGCCGCGCGCCGCGACGAACTTCTGCCCGGCCGCGCGGGCGGCGGGGGTGGCCGCCGAGAACTCGAGTTCGTGCGGCTGGAAGCGGGACACGGTTTCCACCCCGCCGACCAGGTTGCGCCAGAATTCCGCGATGTTCCGGGCCCCGGGGAAGCGGCCGGACATGCCGACGATGGCGATGCCATCCAGGCTATTCGGGTCGGGCGACGACATGGCTGGGGCGGCTCGCACGCCGGGCGGCCAGCGCGGCGCGCTGGAGCCGGGCCCGCTGACCCGCGTCGGGACCGGCGGGAGCGGGGGCGGGGGAACCGAGATGCGCGGCAAGCCGGCGCAGGGTGGGATGGGCGAACAGGTCGGTGATCGGGAACTCGCGGTCGAGCGCCTGTTGCAGGGCCGCGTGCACGCGCGCAACCTGGATCGAGCTGCCGCCCAGGTCGAAGAAGTTGTCGTCGCGGCCGGCCTCGATGCCGCCGAGCGCGTCGCGCCAGAGCGCGCGTATCCGTGATTCCAGTTCGCCGGCCGCGGCGGCCGCCGGAGTGCCGGCGGCGGACTCGGGGCGCCCCGCGAGCGCGCGGCGGTCGACCTTGCCGTTGGGCGAAAGCGGAAGGGCGGGCAGGCACTCGATGGTCGGGGGCACCATGTACTCGGGGAGGAACGCCTGGGCCCGTGCCTTGAGCGCGGCGGAGTCGGCGACCCGGCCGGGGTGCGCGGTGACGAAGGCCGCCAGCCGCGGTTCGCCCCCCGGAAGGGTCGGCGGGCGCACGATCACGACCGCCTCGCGCACCTCGGGCACCGCGGCCAGCACGGCTTCGATCTCGGGCAGCTCGATCCGGTAGCCGCGGATCTTCACCTGCTGGTCGAGGCGGCCGAGGAACTCGAGGACGCCGTCAGGCAGCAGCCGCGCCTGGTCGCCGGTGCGATACACGACGGGGCCCTCGAGGCCAGGCAGCGCGTTCGGCACGAACTTCCGCGCGGTGAGCGCAGGATCGCCGACGTAGCCCGCCCCGACGCCGATGCCGCCCACGATCAGCTCGCCGGGGGTGCCGGGCGGGCAGGGTGCCAGGTGCTCGTCGACGATCGCGAGCTGCACTCCGTCGATGGGACGGCCCAGCGGGATGAAGGGGTACGCGTCGAGTGTCGCACGATCGAAACGGTGGCAGCCGCAGATGTCGCTGCACTCGGTCGGCCCGTAGGTGTTGGCCACCTGCGCATGGCAGCCGGCGGACTGCAGCCACGGCCGGAGGCGGGCCGCCGAAATCGGTTCCCCGCCGAGGACCACGTGCCGCAGCGAGGAGAGGCCGTGCCAGGTCGATGCCACCGGCGTCTCGATCAGCGGATAGAACGCGCTCGGCGTGCAATTGAGCAGCGTGATGGCGTGGCGCGAGATCAGCTCGCGTTGCAGCGCCACGTCGTACGGCCCGGTCGGGCAGAGGTGTACCGCGCCGCCGCCCAGCAGCGGGGCGAACAGGTTCTTCTGCGTGAGATCGAAGCCGAGGGCGCTGACCACCAGCGCGCGGTCGCCGGCGCCGAGGCCGAATTCGCGGCGGTACCAGCGGACGAGATTCGCAAAGCCCCGGTGGCGCACGGCGGCGCCTTTCGGCTGTCCGGTGGAGCCCGATGTGAAGATCACGTAGATGGGATCGTCGGGGCCGACGGCGACGCCCGGGCTCGCCTCCGGCTCGCACGCCAGATCCGCGGCCTCCGTATCCAGCAGGACGCGCATCGTGGCCGGTGAAAGCTCGAGGTGCCCGGCCAGCAGCGAGTGTGAGACCACCGCGCCGAGCCCGAGCGAAGCGGCCATGTGCGCGAGCCGGTTGCGGGGGTATGCGGGATCGAGCGGCACGTAGGCGGCACCCGCCTTCAGCGTCCCGTAGATCGCCACGAGCGCGTCGAGCGAACGCGGCAGCAGAATCCCCACGTACGAACCGACGCCGATGCCCGCCGTGCGCAGCCGGTGCGCGAGCTGATTCGCGCGGACGTCGAGCTGACGGTAGGACAGCGTCGCCGCTCCCGCCTGCACCGCGAGCGCATCCGGAGTCAGGGCCGCCTGCCGCTCAAACTGCCGGTGGACGCAGTCTGCTTCGACGGACGGGGGATGGGAATCGATGTTCATCCGCTCAGAAGGGAAGACACGGCAGTGCGATGGCCGTAGAGTCCGCCCGGGCCGGCGGCGGGGGAAGGATGTCCGGGAAGTCAGTCATGGGCAGCGCTCTGTAGGTAGAAGGCCCTATTTTTGTCGCTGTTGGCCATGCTGTTCTGCTGCGTAATTTCTCTTAGGTCGAATCGGGAAATTACGGATGCAATCGGCCCGACCTGCAGGCTAATGGCGGCTCCGCGCAATCTGCCCGTCAGATGTGCAATTAAGCTGCATGCTCAAACGAATTAAGTGATCGCACGAGCCCCACCGTCGCCTGCGTTCGAGCCGGTTTGTGGCCCGCTTGGGACAGCGTGAGCTTGCTCGACTGCGGCGCGCCCGGCGCCGGAGTCGCATTGCAGAAAGACCCTAGAAATGCTCTGCCTCGCCGTGGGCGAGGTCAGCGGAGACTTTCGCTGGCGTTCAAGGGGTGCGAAGCCGCCAAGCGAGGTGGGTGAGCGCCTTGAACATCGTGGCCTGGCCCCAGTGAAAGTACGGGGTGCGCGCCGTCAGCACCGGATATTTCCGATAGTAGAAATAACCGGTGCGATCCTGGAAATGGGCGATCGTCCAGGCCGCAACTTTTCGGGCCATGGGCAGCGCCTCCGGGTCTCGGTCGGAAAAAAGGCAGAAGGTGTCGATTGCCTGGGCCGCGCACTGGATGTCCACCGGAAAGGTCCGGTTGTGATAGTAGCGGGGCCGGCCGGAGGGTTCGAAGAAGACGGACTTGAAGTACGCGTAGCCGCGATCGAGCTGGGGCTGGAAGGTCGTGTCCCGCGTCGCGTCGATGAATCGGCGGATACTGTCGAGGTTGTAGCCGGTGTGAAAGTTGTCGACCCAGTGGTACTGCGGCTCCTCGCCGTACCACCAGGCCCCGTCAGGGAGCTGGCGGGCGCAACTGTATTCGACCGCGGCGCGGGCGAGGTCGAGGTAGGCGGCGTTGGGGCGGTGGTAAGCCGTGCGCGCGAGCAGGGCCGCGCCGAGCAGGCTCGAGTTGTGGACCGAGCATTGCTCGTCGCCGGTGTAGCTCAGGCAGGTGCCGCGGGACGTCTCCTCGCGGGGAAGCGTGAGGATCCAGCGGCAGATGCTGTCCGCGAGATCGAGGTGCGCCGGATCCCGCCACTCCTCGTACGCTTCGAGGCAGGCCTGCCCGATCAATCCCGACCACACGATGGTCGGCGTGTGCGCCTTCATCCGGCCGCTGCGCGCGGAGAAGTCGAAATGGTTGCCCCAGCAGTGCCCGGCGTGGCCGCGCTCCCGTGCCTGGTCGAGCCAGTCGAGGCACTCGCGCGCCCGCGCGGCCGCGGTCGCATCGCCGGTCGCTCGGTGCAGCATGACGTAGCCCCAGGCCATGAACCCGCGGCCCTTGGTCGATTCCTGTGGACGCACGCCGACGAGCGGGCGGACGTTGAAGGGAGCTTTCCAGATGGCCTGCTGCAGCACGCGTTCGCCGAGCAGCGTGCCGAACGTGAGCGGGCGGAGAAACGACGTCAGTCCGTCGCCCGGATCGTAGCCGCGGAACTTCCGCTGCTCGACCCAGGCCTGCACCCGCCGGGCGCTGGCGAGCACTTCGGCGGACGACAGCGCGGGGGCCTCCTCGGGACGACTCGTTGACAGCGTTGCGGGCACGTCCGTGGAATGGATCGAAGGTGAAATTCGGCAAGCCGAGAGAGCGTGGGGCGGCGAGTCGCGTCCGAGGCATCGCCACGGCGGTGCGGCTCGGTTGCGCGCTGGCCGCGGCCGCCGTCGCCGCTTCGGCTTCGCCGGCGGAGATCGTCGTGCTCAATGATGACGGCGCGTGGAACTGGCTGCAGGACGAACGCGTCGTGGTCGCGGGCGACCGGCTGGTCGTGGCGTCCGTCGCGATGGGTTGCCGCGATCCCGATCGCGAAGGCGCCGTCGAGGTGGTCTCGCGCGATCTCAACACGGGTGAGCTGGTCCGATTCACGCTGCATCGCGAGGCCGATCCCCTGCAGCGGGCGCGCTGGCGCGACGATCACAGTTGTCCGGCGCTGCTCGTCCGCCCCGACGGACGGATCGTCGCCCTCTATGGCCGGCACGGTCAGGACGAACAGTTTCGCTATCGGATCACCCGGGCGCCCGGGGATGTGTCCGCCTGGAGCGAGGAACGTCTGCTCGCGAGTCCCGCCGGTTCGCGGGTGGCATTCCCCAACCTCGTGCATCTCGCCGGCGAAAACTCCGGCCGCGGCCGGACGTACGCCTTCTATCGCGGGATCGGCAACCGCCTGATGCCGTCCTGGGCGCGGTCCGACGATGACGGGGAAACGTGGACGGTGGGGGACATTTTCCTCCGCCTGCCCGAGCGCGTGACGCCGTACGTGAAGTACGCGGGCGATGGTCGCGCGGCGGTGCACGTGGCGTTCACCGACGGGCACCGGCTCGACTTCAACAACGGCGTCTACCACGTCGTCTACCGCGACGGCGCCTGGTGGGACGCGGCCGGCGCGCGGCTGGGCACGTTCGCCGAGCCGCTGGCCGTGCGGGAGCGGCTGACGCCGGTGTTCCGCGCCAACGCCGACAGCGTCGCGATGATCAGCGACCTCGCGCTCGACCGCGAGGGCAGGCCGCACCTCGTGTATTCGGTGCAGATGGACACGCGCCGGCGGCGCCCGCGGCCGGTGGGGGCGGACCACCGTTATCGCTACGCGCGCTGGACCGGCGGCGCGTGGCGCGACCAGGAGATCGCGCATGCGGGCGGCGAGGTGCACGCGGTGGCCGACGACGACTGCACCGGATTGGCGGCGCTCGATCCGCAGGACGTGAATGTCGTCTATATCTCGACCAACGCCGATCCGGTGACGGGCGCGCCGCTGGTCAGCCGAGCGGATGGCAGGCGGCACTGGGAAATCTTCCGCGGCGTGACGGGGGACGCGGGCGCGACGTGGTCGTGGCGCGCCGTGACGCGGGATTCGGCCGTCGATCACCTGCGTCCCGTGGTGCCGGTCACACGGGGCCGGCCCGCCCCGGTCGTCTGGCTGCGCGGCGAGATGCGGCTTCCGAAGGACTACGATCTGGAGATCGTGATGGCGGCGGATGCCGCAAAGTAGGCCCGGTCCTCCCTCGGAGCGCGGCCGTCCCCGGCCGCATCCGGGCGGTTGTTCCCGCTCACGTCGGTTCCGGGAGCACGATCCGCACGTGCACGCACGCGAGCCGTTCGAGCATCCGGTATTCGCCGCGGAGCGGCCACCAGTCGTAGAGATAAATCTCCAGCGGCCGCCACATGGCGACCCAGCCGCCAATGGTGAGGCTTTCCTTCACGAGGTTCGGCAGCGCGGCCAGGCGGAGCGTGGCGAGCAGTTCGCCGAGCGCGAGACAGCCGCCGAGGAAGAGCAGGCCGACGAGCAGGCTCATCCGGCCGCGTCGCATCAACTGGCGGAACTCCCGCTGTTTCATCGCGGCCCGCGTGGCGAAGTAGTTTCGGATCGCGTCCTCGACTTCGGCGAGCCGGCCGGGCTTCGGGACCGTTTCGAGGTGGAGGACGAGTTCGATCGTGTCGCCGGGCGGGGCCTCGCGGGCCCAGTTGACGATGAACTCCTCGGCGTCGGCATCGAGATCGCGGTCGTGGAAGGGCGACGGGTCGAAGGAATTGAAGAGTTGGGAGAGCTCGCGCAGGCGCAGCCGGATGGCAACCGTCGGAGTGGCAGGCATGGGGCGAGGAGAACGGGTTTGCCCGGAGGGAACGAGGGGATTCGCCGGCGGCGTCGCGGTTGCGCGGCCGCGGCTTTCGTGCAGCAGTTCGCGCATGTTCGTGCAACTGCTCGGAGGGATCGGCCTGTTTCTGCTCGGCATGCTGCTCATGACCGACGGATTGAAGACGGCGGCGGGCTCCGCGCTGCGTCGCGTGCTGGTGCGGTTCACCGACCGGCCGCCGCTCGCGTTCGCCTCGGGCCTTTCGCTCGCCGCGCTGGTGCAGTCGTCGAGCGCCACGACCCTCGCCACCATCGGCTTCGTGAGCGCCGGGCTGCTGCCGTTCGCGTCCGCCGTCGGCGTCGTCGTCGGCGCCAGCGTGGGCACGACGACGACCGGCTGGATCGTGTCACTGCTGGGCCTGAAGCTGAGCGTGGGCCAGGCGGCCATGCCGCTGGTGGGGATCGGCGCGCTGGTGCGCCTGCTCCTGCGCGACCGCGCGGCGGCGGCGGGCCTCGCGCTGGCGGGCTTCGGGCTGATGTTCGTGGGTCTCGACACGCTCCAGCAGGGCATGGGCGCGCTCGCCGGCCGCCTCCAGCCGGAGCACCTGCCGGCACCCGGGCTCGGCGGACGGCTCCTGCTGGTCTTCGGCGGCCTGGTCTTCACCGTGATCGTGCAGTCTTCCAGCGCCGCCATCGCGACGACGATCACGGCTTTCCACGCCGGCACCGTGAACCTCGAGCAGGCGCTCGCGCTCGTGATTGGCGCCAGCATCGGGACCACGTTCACCTCGGCGGTCGCGACGATCGGGGGCAGCGTGGCGGCGCGGCGGACCGGCCTGGCGCACGTGCTCTTCAATGTGCTCGCCGGCATCCTGGGCTTCGTGCTGGCGCCCCTGGCCGCCGACCTGCTGCCGCGCTTTGGCGCCGGCGGTGACGGCCCCCACGGCGCGCTTGGGCTGGCGGCGTTTCACACCGCGTATTCTCTCGCCGGCGCCCTGCTCGTGCTGCCGGTGGTGCCGCATTTCCTCGCCGCGCTGGTGCGGCTGGTGCCGGAGCGAGGTCCCGCGCTGACGCGGCACCTCGACGCCTCGCTCCGGGAGGTGCCCGAGGTCGCGGTGGAGGCGCTGCGGCGCACCCTCGTGGAGTGCACCGCCGTCCTGCTCGGACTGGTCCGGGCGCGGTTGCAGCGGGGCGCGGCGCCCGCGCCGGGCTCGCTGGTGGAACTGCAGGCCGCCTTGCGCGAGGCGCGGACTTTCCTCGGCCGCATCCCGCCCTTCCTCGCTCCGGCGGGCGGCCCAAGCCCGCGCCTCGGCGTGGTCCACGCGCTCGATCACCTCGACCAGTTTGCGTTCGATCTCGCCACGCTGCCGGGCGCCCCGGCTGACGTCGCCGACGACCGCGTCGCGGCCGTGCGCGAGCAGCTCACCGCGCTGGTCGACCACGCCGATGACTGGCTGCAGGGCCGGGCGGCGACGGCGCCGGCGGGGGAGGCGCGGGCACTTTCGGCCCGGATCGCCGAGCGGCGGCGCAGCGACCGCGAGATGCTGCTGGCGGCGACGGCGCGCGGCGACGTGACGCCCGACTTCACGGCGGCGGCGCTCGACGCCGTGCGCTGGATGGACAGCGCGGCCTATCACACCTGGCGCATCGTGCACCACCTGGCCGCGACCGACAGCGTGCTGCCGGCGGCGGATGCGCGCGCGCCCGTGTGAGCGTTTGCGGCCGGTTATACTGGCCAGCCCGGGGAGCCGCCGGCACGCTGGGTGCGTCATGGCGACGAAGACTTCCGCGAAGACCCGGCCGGCCCGGGCGGGCAGCGAGCACGGCCGCGCGACGGAGCCGCCGTGGCATCAGCTCGCCTCCGAGGAGGTCGTGCGCCTGCTGGACGCGGACCTGCGGCACGGGCTCGCCGCCGCCGAAGTACGGCGGCGACGCGAGCGGGTCGGCCCGAATCTCGTCACCGTCCGCGGCGGCGCGGGCTGGCTGCGCCGCTGCCTGCAGCAATTCAACCAGCCGCTCGTGTACATCCTGCTCGTGGCGGTGGGCATCACCGCCTTCCTCGGCGAGTGGGTGGATGCCGGGGTGATCCTCGGCGTGGTGCTGGTCAACGCCGCCGTCGGTTTCCTCCAGGAGAGCAAGGCGGAGAAGGCGATCGAGGCGCTCGCACGGATGGTCGCGACCGAGACGACGGTGCGCCGGGACGGTCGGCGGCAGCGGGTGCCCGCGGTCGACCTGGTGCCGGGGGATGTGGTCCTGCTGACCTCCGGCGACCGCATCCCGGCGGACCTGCGGCTCTTCTTCGTGCGCAGCCTGCAGGTCGACGAGTCGGCCCTCACGGGCGAGTCGCTCCCGGTGGCGAAGCACGTGGACGCGCTCGCGCTCGACACCGTGCTGGCCGACCGGCGCAACCTCGCCTTCGCCGGCACCCTCGTGACCTCGGGCCAGGCCGAGGGCGTGGTGTGGGCCACCGGCGACCGCACGGAGACGGGGCGGATCGCGGCGTTGATCGCGGAGGCGGCCGATCTTTCCACGCCGCTGACGCGGAAGATCGCCGAGTTCAGCCGGTTCTTGCTGTGGGTGATCCTCGCCCTGGCAGCGGCCACCTTTCTCGTCGGCCTCTGGCGGGGCGAGGACCCGGTGACGATGTTCATGGCCGCCGTGGCGCTCGCCGTCGGCGCGATCCCGGAAGGCCTGCCCGCCGCGCTCACGATCACGCTGGCGATCGGCGTTTCCCGCATGGCCCGGCGCCGGGCGATCGTGCGCAAGCTGCCCGCGGTGGAGACGCTGGGCAGCACCACCGTCATCTGCTCCGACAAGACCGGGACCCTGACCGAGAACCAGATGACGGTGCAGGAGATCTTCGCCGGCGGCCAGGCCTTCACGGTCACCGGCGCGGGTTACGATCCCCAAGGGGAGGTGCGGAACGCGACCGGCGTCGCCGACCTCGCCGCGCTGCCGGCGCTGGCGGAATGCCTGACGGCGGGGGTGCTCTGCAACGACTCCCAGCTCCAGCGGGAAGGCGACCGGTTCGTCGTCCAGGGCGACCCCACCGAGGCGGCGCTGCTGGTGGCGGCGCGCAAGGCGGGGCTGGAAATGGAGGCGGTGCACGGCGCGTCGCCGCGCGTGGACATGATCCCCTTCGAATCGGAGCACATGTTTCGCGCGACGCTGCACGACCGGCAGCCGGGGCGCGTCATCTACAAGGTGGGTGCGCTCGAGCGGCTGCTCGAGCGGTGCACCGACGCGCTCGGCGCGGACGGCGCGCTCGAGCCCCTCGACCGGCCGGCGATCCACCGGGTAGCCGACGCCATGGCGGCGCGCGGGCTGCGCGTGCTGGCCTGCGCGCGCCGGCATGTGGGCGGCGGGCACGCACGGCTCGAGCACGACCATGTGTCGTCGGGCCTCACCTTTCTCGGGTTGCAGGGGATGATCGATCCGCCGCGGCCGGAGGCGGTGGCGGCCGTGGCGCAGTGCCAGCGTGCGGGCGTCGCGGTGAAGATGATCACCGGCGACCACCTGGTGACGGCCCGCGCGATCGCACGGCAGGTCGGGCTGGGGGCGCCGGATCCGGCGGGAGGGGAAGTGCTGGCGATTCCCGGGCGGGAGCTGGAGCGGATGTCGGATGCGGAACTCGAGGATGCGGCCGCGCGCGCCGCGGTCTTCGCGCGCGTGGCACCCGAGCAGAAGTTCCGGCTGGTGCGGGCCCTCCAGGCGCGCGGCCACGTCGTGGCCATGACCGGCGACGGCGTGAACGACGCGCCGGCGGTCAAGCAGGCCGACATCGGCATCGCCATGGGCATCACGGGCACGGACGTGGCGAAGGGTGCGGCCGACATGATTCTGACCGACGACAACTTCGCCTCGATCGAGGCGGCGGTGGAGGAGGGGCGGTGCGTGTTCGACAACCTGACCAAGTTCCTCGTCTGGACGCTGCCGACCAACGGCGGCGAGGCGCTCACGGTGATGGTCGCGATTTTCGCCGGCATGACGCTGCCCGTCCTGCCCGTGCAGCTCCTGTGGATCAACATGTCCACGGCGGTGCTGCTCGGCCTCATGCTGGTGTTCGAGCCGAAGGAGGCCGACGTAATGGCGCGGCCGCCCCGCGACCCGCGCGAGCCCATCCTCACGTTTCCGCTCCTGATGCGCACGGGGCTGGTGACGCTGGTCATGACGATCGGGGCGATCTTCCTCTTTCACTGGGAAATGCAGGCCGAGGGCGAGACGCTGGCCGAGGCGCGCACCGTCGTCGTCAATACGATCGTGATGGTGGAGACGTTCTACCTCTTCAACTGCCGGTCGCTCACTCGCTCGATGTTCTCGATCGGCGTGGTTTCCAACCCGTGGGCGCTCGGTGGCGCCGCGGCGATGATCGCGCTGCAGCTCCTGTTCACCTACGCGCCGTTCATGAACCGGCTGTTCCACTCCGCGCCGCTGGGCGCCACCGCCTGGCTGCACGTGCTGGCCGTGGCGGCGCTGGCGTACGCCGTGGTGGGCTTCGAGAAGTGGGTCCGTTTCCGGCGCCGCCCCGCGGCACCCGCCTCCTCTCTGCCATGACCCGCGTCGCCTTCTACGACACCAAGCCCTACGACCGGCAGTACTTCGACCGCGCCGCCGGGGACGATCTCGCGCGCCAGTACCACGAGTTCCGCCTCACGGCGGAGACCGCGGGCAGCGCGACGGGCGCCGACGCGGTGTGCGTCTTCGTCAACGACCGGCTCGACCGTGCCTGCCTCGAGGGGATCCGGCAGGCCGGCGTGCGCCTCGTCGCGCTGCGCTGCGCGGGGTTCAACAACGTCGACCTCGCCGCCGCGCGCGAACTTGGGTTGCCCGTGGTCCGCGTGCCGGCCTATTCGCCACATGCCGTTGCGGAGCACACCGTCGCGCTGCTGCTCACGCTCAACCGCCGGATCCATCGCGCCTACACGCGCGTGCGCGAGCACAACTTTTCGCTCAACGGTCTCGTCGGCTTCGACCTTTGCGGCACGACGGTCGGCGTGATCGGCACCGGCCGCATCGGCCGCATCGCGGCCCGCATCCTGCGCGGGTTCGACACCCGCGTGCTCGCCTACGACCCGCTGCCGGATCCGGAGTGGGCCGCCTCGGCGGGCGTGGCGTACGATACGTTCGAGGCCGTGCTGGCGGCGAGCGACATCGTCACGCTCCACCTGCCGCTGAACCCGGCCACCCATCACCTGCTGAATGCCGCGACGCTCGCCCGGCTGAAGCCCGGCGCGCTCGTGGTCAACACCAGCCGGGGCAAGCTCATCGACACCACCGCGCTGATCCAGCACCTGAAGAGCGGGCACCTGGGTGGCGTCGCGCTCGACGTCTACGAGGAGGAGGAGGGCATTTTCTTCGAGGATCATTCCGGTTCGGTGCTGCAGGATGACGAACTGACGCTGCTCCTGGCGCTGCCCAACGTGCTCATCACCTCGCACCAGGCCTTCCTCACGCACGAGGCGCTGGGCGAGATCGCCCGCATCACGACGGACAACATCCGGCGCTGGCGCGACGGCCGCGGTTTCCTCGACGGCACCGCGCTGTAGGCGCGCAAGATTCGACCACGAAACGGCAAGGCCTGCGGAGCCGCGGCCGCGGGGCTGAGGGTAGGTTGGGTGTGCGCCAACCCCGCCGTTCATGACTTTCACCACCCGGTACCTCGGCCTCACGCTCCCGACGCCTCTCGTCGTCGGCGCGTCGCCCTTCTGTGACAACGCGCACCTGGCCCGCAAGCTGCAGGACGCCGGCGCCGGCGCGCTCGTGATGCGCTCGCTGTTCGAGGAGCAGCTCGAGCCGCCCCTGCGACCGGCGCCGCCCTCGCTCCCGGGCGCCGCCGGCCCCGAGGAGTTTCCCGAGTACGCCGACTACCAGCTCTCGCCCGAGCAGTACGTGCGCCAGCTCGCCCACCTCAAGCAGGTGCTCGGCGTGCCGGTGATCGCGTCGCTCAATGGCCTGCATCCGGGCCGCTGGACCGATTTTGCCCGGCGGCTCGAGCGCGCCGGCGCCGACGCGATCGAACTCAACTTCTACCGCGTCGTCACGGACATCTCGATCGCGTCCGACCAGATCGAAGCCGAAATGCTCGAAGTCGTCGGCACCATCGCAGGTGCCGTGAGCATCCCGGTCGCGGTGAAACTTTCCCCGTTTCACACCGCCATCGCCCAGCTTGCGGTGGGGCTCGAGCTGGCCGGCGCCGCGGGCGTGGTGATCTTCAACCGGTTCTACCAGCCCGACGTGAACGTCACCGACCTCGAGGTGCAGACGCACCTGCGGCTCTCGGAGCCGGAGGAGACGCTGCTGCGCCTGCGCTGGCTGGCCATTCTGTCGCCGCACCTGCGCGGCACGCTCGCCGCCACGGGTGGATTCCATACGTCCGACGACGTGGTGAAGGCGCTCCTCACCGGCGCCCACGCGGTGCAGCTGGTCTCGGTGCTGCTGAAGCACGGTCCGCTCGTGCTCGCGTCGCTGTTGCGCGGGCTCGAGGCGTGGATGCGGACGCAGGGCTACGAGTCCGTCGACCAGATCCGCGGGCTGCTCAACCTGAAGAACGCGCGCGATCCCGCGCTGTTCGAGCGCGCCAATTACATCCGCACGCTGCAGAGCTGGAAGGTGTGAGCCGCGCGGCGTCCGCCCGGCGGGCGGAAGTTCCATGCGCCGGCAGTTGCGGACGCCCGGGACCCGCGCAAGATCTGCGGCGGATTTCGCGGGAGATGCGGAGCGGCACGCACTGCGACGAGGCATCCTTCCCCGGACGATCCACCCTGCCATGACCCCTCCCCGTCTCGTCTGCGTCACTGATTTCTCCGAAGCCGGCGGTCACGCCGTCACCGTCGCGGCCGCGCTCGCCGCCCGTGGGGGCTGCACGCTCGTGCTCGTGCATGCGCTCGACCTCGGTCCCGGTTTCCTCGTCGCCGAGCGGCTGCGTCGCACGTCCGTCCGCGTGGGCGAGCGCCGCCTCCTGGCCGAGGCCCGCCGGATCGCGGCCGACGGCCTCAAGGTCGAGACCGTGCTGCTGCGCGAGGGCTGGGCGGCATCGGCGCTGCTCGACCATATCGGGGCGGAGCCACCGGCGTTCGTCGTGGTGTCTTCGCAGCGGAAATCGAGCCTCGACCGCTGGGCAGTGGGGAGCATCTCGGATGCGCTGACGCAGAACGTCCCGTGTCCGACATTGGTGGTGCGCCAGACGGCGCCGTTCCTCGCGTGGATCCGGGGCGAGACCCCGTTGAAGGTGATGGCCGCGGTCGATTTCGGCGCGTGCACCGATGCGGTGCTGCGGTGGGTCGCGCAGTGGCGGCGCTTCGGGCCGTGCGCGCTCACGGTCTGCCACGTGAACTGGAGGCAGGACGACCGGGCGCGGGCGGGGGCCAAGGTGCTTGCGCCCGAGGCGAAGAACCCGGCCCGGCTCCAATCGTCGCTCGAGCGGGATCTGCGCAAGCTGGCCCGTGATGTGGCGGGCGACGAAGCGGCGGCCGTGATGGTGAAGGCCACCTGGGGCATGCCGGACTCCGAGATCATCGCCGCCGCCGAGAGCGCGGGCATCGACCTGCTCGTGACCGGCACGCACCAGCGCCACGGCCTCGGCTGGCTGTGGCATGGATCGGTCTCGCGCGGCCTGCTGCACCACGCGCCGATGAGCGTGGCGTGCGTGCCGGCCACGGCGGCCGCGGACCCCCGTGCGCGACACATCCCCCAGTTCCGCCGGGTGCTCGTGACGACGGATTTTTCGAGCCTGGGCGATGCCGCGGTGCCGTGGGCCTGCGCGATCCTCCCGCCGGGCGGCGTGCTGCAGCTCCTGCACGTGGCGCCCCCCGGCACGGCACGGCGGGCCCGCGGGCGCGCCCAGGTCGACCTGCGGGAACGCCTGCGCGGGCTGGTTCCCGCGGAGGCGACGCGGCTGGGGATCCGGCCGGATTTCATCGTGATCGAGGACCGCGATCCCGCGGCGGCGATCTCGCGCGAGGCCGACCGGTTTGGCGCCGACGCCATCTGCCTCGCGTCCCACGGCCGCGGCGGCTTGTCCCGCGCCCTGCTTGGCTCCGTCGCCGCCGGAGTGATGGCCCGCAGCCGGCGGCCGGTGCTGGTCGTCCGGCCCGACGAGTAAGCGTTCCTTTGCTCCACCGCCCGACGCTGGAACTCACCCCATGAAGACCATCCTTGTCCCCATCGACTTTTCTCCGGTTTCCACGCGCATCGTGGCGGCGGGCGCGGAACTCGCCCGCGGGCTCGGCGGCAGGATTGTCCTGCTGCATGTCGTGCCGCCGCCCGTGCTCACCGACAGCGATTTTGGCACGCAGCTCACGTCCGAGTACACCGCGCAGGCGAGCGTCGCGGCCGACCGCCGGCTTGAAGCGCTCCGGCGCCGGCTCGAGCGGGCGGAGGTGCCGGTCGCCGTGCGACGCACCGCCGGCTATCCCGGCCCGGCGATCCTGGAAGCGGCCGACGAGGTGCGCGCGGATTTCATCGTGCTCGGTTCGCACGGGCATGGCGCCTTCTACGAACTCGTGGTGGGCGGCACGGCGAGCCGGGTGCTGAAACGCGCGCGGTGCCCGGTGCTGGTCGTGCCGCCGCTGCCCGTGCGCAGCCCGCGGACGCGCCGGCGTTGACGCTCCGGCCGGCAGGAAATGCGCAGCGGTTCGCAGCGGCTGCGCAGGGTCGGGGCTTTGCTCGCGGTGCCGCGGAGCCAGACTGGCCCGCAGCCTTCCCGTCATGCCTTCCTGGAAATCCCGCGGCGTCTCCGCCGCTGATGCCGTCGCCGCCGTCGCAAGCGGCCAGCGGATCTTCGTTCATGGCGCCTGCGCCACGCCGGCCCCTCTGCTCGAGGCGCTCTGTGCGCGCCGCGATCTCGCCGACGTGCGCGTCTACCACCTGCACACCGCGGGGCCGGCGCCGTTCGCGGCGCCGGGGCGCGACGGGGAGTTCCGGTCGGTCTCGCTCTTCACCGGGGCGCCGTTGCGGCAGGCCATTGCCGATGGCCGCGCGGACTACGTGCCGATCTTCCTCTCCGACATCCCGGGCCTCTTCCTTTCCGGCAACGTGCCGCTCGACGTGGCGCTGCTCCAGCTTTCGCCGCCGGACGCCCATGGGCTGTGTTCGCTCGGGACTTCGTGCGACGCGGCGCGGGCGGCGGCGGACACCGCGCGGATCGTCATCGCGGAGATCAACGAACAGATGCCGCGCACGCACGGCAACAACGTCGTGCCGCTCGACCGCGTGCACGCGTTCGTGGCGACCGACCGGCCGCTCGTCGAGCATCACCCCGAGCCGGAGACCGCCGTCGAGGCGCGGATCGGCGAACTCGTCGCCGGGCTCGTGGCGGATGGTTCGACGCTGCAGATGGGCATCGGCGGGATTCCCGACGCCGTGCTTGCGCGGCTCCACGGCAAGCGCGATCTCGGCATCCATACCGAGATGTTTTCGGACCGGGTCGTCGATTTGGTGGAATCGGGCGCGGTCACCAACCGGCAGAAGCACGTGGGCATGGGCCGGATCGTCACCAGCTTCGTCAACGGCACGCGCCGCCTCTTCGATTTCGTGCACGACAACCCGCTCGTGGCGTTCTACCCGTGCGACTGGACCAACGACACCTCGGTGATCCGGAAGAACCCGCAGGTCGTCGCGATCAATTCCGCCCTGCAGATCGACCTTTCCGGCCAGGTGTGCGCCGATTCGATCGGGCACCGGATCTACTCCGGCATCGGCGGACAGATGGACTTCATCCGTGGCGCCGCGCTGTCGAAGGGAGGCAAGCCGATCATCGCGCTGCCCTCGACCGCCGCGCGCGGGACCGTGTCCCGCCTGGTCGTGGAACTGAATGCGGGCGCGGGCGTGGTGACCACGCGCGGGCACGTGCACTGGGTCGTGACCGAGTTCGGCGCCGTCAACCTCCACGGCCAATCACTCCGCGAGCGCGGCGAGGCGTTGATCTCGATCGCGCACCCCGATTTCCGCGCGGAGCTGCGCCGTGGGTTGCAGCAGGCGCGGACCTTCCCGGCGCGCAGCGTGGCCGCGTGATTCGCCCTCCGCCGCAGGGGTGGGAGGACCGGTGACCGCCCGCTGCCCGGCGGAGCGCTCCTTCGTCGAGCTCAGCCAAGAGCATGCCGTTTAGCTGGAGCCGCCTGTCCCCAGGCGGCTGACGCGCGAAGGACCGCTTCGCCGCGGCTTGAGGAGAAGCCGCTCCACCTTGCCGTGCGGTTGTATTCTCCGGCGACGCGATGGGCCGCCGCATCGGTCCGGCTCAGGTGCTCGCCGACTCCGTGCGGGCCGGCGCGGCGCTGGCCCCGCGGCTCGGCGGGACGATGACGACCGGGCAGCCGGCGCGCTTCAGCACGCCATGCGTCGTGCTGCCGACGAGCAGCTCGTAGAGGGCGGTGTGGCCGTGGGAGCCCATGACGATGTAGTCGGCCCCGACGCGCTCGGCTTCGCTGACGATGTGCGGAACGGGTGCGCCGACCAATTGCACGGTCTCGGCCGAAACGCCCGCCGCCTGCAGCCGGTTCTGCAGGGCCGCGAGCTTGGTGGCGGCGGCCTTCTCGCCTGCGGCGGTGATTTCGGCGATGTCCTGGAGCAGGGGTGCGTAGTCGGCGACGGCCGCGGGCGGCTGGATCACGGAGAGGAAGACGACACGACCGCCGACCGCCTGGGCCAGGGCAGTGGCCTCGGACTGTCGGTGG
>CALFZM010000106.1 GCA_937952235.1 uncultured Opitutia bacterium
GCCGCCGGATTCCGCGGGGCGCGCAGCGACCAGGCCACGACGAGCAGGGCGAGGCCGCCGACCACGGCGGCGAGCCCGTTGCGCAGGAGCAGTCGGTCCGGGGGCAGCGCGGCGGGAGCGGGCCGGGCGGAGGCCGGCCGTCCCGTCGACGACCGGCGGCGCACGAAACCGAGCAGGTGGTGGCCAAACTGATACGCGAGCCCGAGCGCCATCAGCGTGCAGGCGACATACGGCACGAGCCACGACGGATTGCGCACGACCTGCAGGACGGTCGTGCGATCGTGGTTCTCGAAACCAGCCTGGTAGAACGTCAGGCCGCCGTGGCGCAGGGGCTCGTTCATGGCGATCAGGACTTCGCGGTTCCCGCGGCCGTCGGGATTTGCGAGCAGCAGGCGGCTCGAGAAATGTTTCGGGATCTGCGTGCCGGCGTAGCGCTCGTGCGTGAAGTCCAGGAGCGTCAGGGAAAAAGGCTGGTAGTGGCGCCTGGGTCGCAGCGCGAGAGACCACTGCCGGCCCCCGTACGTGAAGGTCTGGGGCGCGACGAGCTGCAGCGAGACGAGCCAGCGGCCCAGCGAGCCCTCGGGGCCGATGAGCTCGATGAACGCGGCGGGCAGGTTGCGCTCATCGGGATGGTGCGTCACCGGCTGCGGCAGGGCGACGAGCTGGTGGCCGACCCCCTGCGTCGCGTGCGGCCTGGTTTCGCCCGCCGCGGCGGTGACTCCGGGCGGGAGGGGGTGCAGCGCGGAGTTGGGATAGTAGGTCGTCGTCACGACCTGGAAAGGAAGCTGCGGATGTCGCACCGGCACCTTGCGGGCGAGCGTCTGCTCCCCGATCACGACCACGGCGTCGTGGTCCGGCGAGGTCGTATCGACGAGCGCAAGTTCGTTCGCCCGATAGCTCTCCGCGTAATTGCGCGTCTCGCCCTCGTCGAGACGCAGGTGGAAATCCTCCTGCCAGAGTCCCGTGAGCAGTTCGCCGACGAGGAGCAGGATCAGCCCGCCGTGCACGGCGAGCAGCCCGGCCTTGCGCCAGGTGAAGGCGAAACGACCGATGAACGCTGCGCCGAGGTTGAGCAGAAGCAGGCCGCCCACCAGGTAACCGCCGGGGAATGCCGGGATGAGGATCGGACCGGCGCGCACGTAGACGATCAGCGAGCGGAAAAAGCGCTCCTGCGCTGCCCAGATTCCGAGGTCGACCTGTTCCAGCGTGCCCCAGAAAACCAGCACCATCGCGGCGCCCAGCAACGCCAGCGTGAGCTGCAGGGAGGCGAGCGTGGCGCACGCGGAGCGAAGCACGGCTTTCATCACGGGTTCGCGCAGTCTGCCAGAGCGGCCGGGCCGCGGCTCCGCATGCATTGCGGAGCATGGGGCAATCCTTGTGGTCCCGGTGCAGGGGGCGGGCTCCGGCGGGGGCGGAAAAGCAACCTTCGCGTGCTGAGTCGCAAAAGATGCGGAGCGGAGTCCGCCCTCGTTTTGCCATACTGGCACATCCTCCCATCTCCCCATCCGTCATGAAAAACAGCACGAAATTCCTCGCCTTCGGCGGCCCGCTCCTCGTCGTCGCCGTCCTCAGCTTCGCCGCGCCGGTCGCGGAAAACTGGGAAAACCATTGCGCGAAATGCCACGGCGCCGACGGCAAGGGCCAGACCAAGGCCGGGCGCAAGCTGCAGGTCCGCGACTACACCGACGCCAAGGTGCAGGCCGAGATGAAGGATGAGGACATCATCAAGATCACGTCCGAGGGCGTGAAGGACAAGAACGGCAAGGAGCGGATGAAGGGCTTCAAGGACGAGCTCTCGCAGGAAGAGATCAAGGAGTTCGTCGCGTATATCCGGAAATTCAAGTCCTGAGGCCGGGTCCCTCGCTGCGCTGACTCCGGCGCGGGCCTGGCGACGCCCGCACCGGCCGAGTTCCCGTCGCCCCAGCCATCCGACCGACCATGAGCGATCCCAACGTGCCCGATGTTGCGCCGCGCGGAAACGACCGGCCGCGCTCCCACTTCAACAACTGGATCAGCGCGATCGGTGCCGTCATCGCCGTCGGCGCGCTCTTCTCGTTCGCCTTCCTGGTCTGGATGGATTTCACGCAGGGGGACAGCAACCCGTACCTCGGCATCTTCACCTACCTGGTCGCGCCGGGATTTCTGATCACGGGGCTCATCCTGATCTTCTTCGGTGCGTGGGCGCAGCGGCGCTGGGCGATCAAGCATGCGGCGACGATGCCGGACAAGTGGCGCCTGAATTTCCGCGATGCGAAGAGCCGGCGCCGCATCATCGCCTTCGGCTGCGGGGCGGTGGGATTCCTGCTCCTGAGCGCGTTCGGCAGCTACCAGACCTTTCACTACGCCGAGTCGACGATGTTCTGCGGCCAGGTGTGCCATGAGGCGATGAACCCGGAGTTCGTCACGTATCAGCGGGGGGCGCATGCCCGCGTGGACTGCGTGCACTGCCACGTCGGCTCCGGAGCGGAACACTTCGTCCGCGCCAAGCTGAGCGGCACGCGGCAGCTCATCGGCTACGTGCTCGACAACTACGCGCGGCCGATCCCGACCCCGGTGCACAACCTGCGCCCGGCCAAGGAAACGTGCGAGAAGTGCCACTGGCCGGACAAGTACATCGGCAACGTCGAGATGACCTACGATCACTATCTCTCCGACCGCCGCAACACGCCTTACTCCGTCCGCATGCTGCTCCACGTCGACAAGAAGCAGGCGGGAGGCCCGCTGGGCGGCATCCACTGGCACATCAGCGACACGGAGAAGGTGGAGTACTATGCGACCGACCCGCAGCGGCAGAACATCCCCTGGACGCGCGTCACCAATCTCAAGGATGGGACGTCCCGCGTCTTCCGGGTCGAGTCGTTCAAGGGCGAGCCGCCGCCGGACAAGATTCGCGTGATGGACTGCATCGACTGCCACAACCGGCCGTCCCACGTCTTCCCGACCGCCAATGACGCCGTCGAACAGGCGATGATCGCGGGCACGCTCTCGACCAAGCTGCCGAACATCAAGCGGGTCGCCGTCCAGGCCATGACGCAGGAAGGCATCACGACCGCCGGAGCGCCCGAGAAAATCGCCACCTTCATCAAGTCCAAGTACACCGACGCCGCGCTCGCGGCCGACGTGAATGGCGCGGTCGCCGAGGTGAACAAGATTTTCTCGACCACGATCTTCCCGGAACGGAAGGCCGACTGGCGGGTTTACCCGAACAACATCGGCCACAAGGACTGGCAGGGTTGTTTCCGCTGCCACACCGAGAAGCACAAGACGGAGAAGGGCGAAAAGATGCGCGCCACCGATTGCGCCGCCTGCCACACGATCCTCGCCCAGGGCAAGGGCGAGGAGCTGTCGCTGCTCAGTGCGAAGGGCCTCGAATTCAAGCATCCCGACGTCGAACTCGATCCCGAGCTGACGTGCGCTGACTGCCACACCGGCGGTATTCAGAAGTAGGGAGCTGGTTGGCGACGTTTCCTCCGCGACAGTAGGAGCGGCTTCACGCCGCGACCTGATCCAACGTCGCGCCTGATTTGGACCATTCCCCGTAGGCTGCCTGCTTGCAGGCGCTCTGCAGCGTCCGCAAGCGGACAGCCTATGCGGTGAAGATTCCCTGTCCCGTTCGCGTTAAGGTCGAGTGCACCGACGTCGCGGCGTGAAGCCGCTCTTGCAGCCGAACGACGTTCCGCCCGCCTTCGCATCCTGCGCGCGGTCTAAGGCAATAAGTGCGTAGCGGATGGAGCGGGGTGGGTGTATATTGATTACAACAACAAGGCCCCCAGCAGCCATGAAAGGAGCTCCCCATGATCTCGCTCATTCTTGTGCTCGCCGCAGCTGCGATCCTCATCGCGC
The DNA here is from genome assembly GCA_937952235.1 of uncultured Opitutia bacterium. GTDB lineage: Bacteria > Verrucomicrobiota > Verrucomicrobiia > Opitutales > Opitutaceae > ER46. Next base: position 3,844 of record CALFZM010000106.1, read on the forward strand.
TCGTTACGGTTTACGCCCTCCGCCACGCGGAAATCGGTTACGAAGATGAAACCGGATTTCACCGGGGCCGCCCACCGTTCCGACGGCGGCGGCCGAACTTTGTGCAGTCCGTGTGCGTCACCGGCCACTGCACGGCCGCAACGGAGCTGGAACGCCGCCTCGAACACGCGGAACGTCATCCGGTAACAAGACGGTGACCGAGTTATGATTCAGGGTCGCGGGTCGGTCGTCGTGTCCTCCGGCTGTAGGAGCGGCTTCACGT
>CALFZM010000107.1 GCA_937952235.1 uncultured Opitutia bacterium
TCCCCCTGCTCCGCCGCCCGCGCCCGCCAGCGCGCTGGATCCCGCCCAGGTGATGGAGATCGTGCTGGAAACCGTCGCCGAAAAGACCGGCTACCCGCGCGACATGCTCGAGCCGGCCATGCACATCGAAGGCGACCTCGGCATCGATTCGATCAAGCGGGTGGAAATTCTTTCCGCCGTGCAGAAGAAGCTGCCCGGCCTCCCCGCGGTCGACGCCAAGGTCATGGGCGCGCTGCAAACGCTGCAGGGCATCTCCGACTACCTGCTGGGCCAGCTCGGCGGCGAGCCGGCCACGGCTGCCATCGCGGGCGGCGACAAAAAAAAAAGCTGACGCCGGCTGAGCCGGTCGGACGGCACGTCCTGACCCTCGCGCCGGCCCTGCGGCCCGGCTTCGCGCTGCCCGGCCTGCTGCGGCTCCGCCGGCTCGTCATCGTCGACGACGGCGCCGGCATCGCCGCGGCTCTCCAGGCGGAATTCGCGCAACACGCGGTCCCCGCCACCGTCGTCACCGCCGTCCCGCCCGACTGCGACGGGCTCATTCTGCTGCACGGCCTCGCGCCTGCCGCCACCCCGGCCGCCGCCGCCGAGGCGCATCGCGCCGCCTTTGCCGCCACCCGCGCGGCCGCTCCTTCGCTCGCGGCCGCCGGCGGCGTCTTCGTCACGGTGCAGGACACCGGCGGACGGCTCGGCTTCGGCTCCGCCGACGCGCGATGCTGGTACGGCGGCCTGGCCGGGCTCGCGAAGACCGCCGCGCGCGAGTGGCCGCGGGCGACGACCCGCGCGCTCGACATCGCCCGTGGGGCGTTGTCGCCGGCGGAGCTCGCCCGCCGGCTCGCCGACGAGCTGCTCGGCGGAGGCGACGCCCCCGAGGTCGGCATCGAGGCCGACGGCCGCCCCTGGCAGCCGGTCCTGCAGTCCGCAACGGTGAACGCCGCCGGCACGCCGCGGCTCGACGCCCGTTCCGTCGTCGTCGCCACCGGCGGCGCCCGCGGGGTCACCGCGGTGGCGCTGCTCGCGCTCGCCCGCGCGCACCAGCCGCGCTTCGCGCTGCTCGGCCGCACCGTCCTCGCCCCGGAACCCGCGGCCTGCGCCGGCATCGGCGACGAGAACGAGCTGCGCCGGACGATGCTCGAACTCGAGAAGGCCGCCGGCCGCACGCCGAGCCCGAAGGCCCTCGCCGGCCAGGTGCGCGATCTGTTCGCCCAACGCGAAATCCGCGCGACGCTCGCCGCCCTGCAGGCCGCCGGAAGCGCGGCGGAGTATTTCGCCTGCGACGTCGCCGATGCCGCCGCGGTCGACCGCACGCTCGCCGCCGTGCGAAACCGGTTCGGGCCCGTGACGGCGCTCGTGCATGGCGCCGGCGTGCTCGCCGACAAGCTCATCGCGGACAAGACCCCCGAGGAATTCTCGCGCGTGTTCGACACGAAGGTGCGGAGCCTCGAGGTCCTGCTCGCGGCCACCGCCGGGGACCCGTTGTCGGTGCTCGTGCTGTTCTCCTCGGTCGCCGGAAGGTTCGGCAACCGCGGCCAGGCCGACTACGCCGTGGCCAACGAGGTGCTCAACAAAGTGGCGCAGGCGGAGGCGAAACGTCGCGGCGGCGGCTGCCTCGTCCGCGCGCTCAACTGGGGTCCGTGGGACGGCGGCATGGTTTCCCCGGCGCTGCGCGACCACTTTCGCGCCCAGGGCATCGGCCTCATCGACCTCGACGCCGGTGCGGCCGCCTTCGTCGCCGAGATCGACGGTGAACCCGACGCCGTCGAGGTCGTGCTCGGCTCCGGCCGGCTGGACCTGGCGGCCGATCCCGCCGCTCCCCGCCACCGCGCCGACGTCCCGGTCTCGCTCGCGCACTATCCGTTCCTGGCCGATCACGTGGTCAAGGGCCGCGCGGTCGTCCCACTCGCGCTCGTCGCCGAATGGTTCCTCCGCGGCGCCACCTTGGCCCGCCCGGGGGAAACCCGCGTCCGGCTCCGCGACGTGCGCGTGCTCGCGCCGGTCACGCTCGCCGGCCCGATCGACCGCGCGCTGCTTCAGCTCACGGTCGCGGATCGCCCCGACGGCGGCCTCGCGCTCCGGCTCGCCGACCCGGCGACCGGGCGCGCGCACTACGCGGCCGAGGCGGAGTTCGGCGCCGACCCGGCGCCCGCCGCAACGCTTTCGTCCCGCACCGGAATCGCGTGGAACGATTTCGGCTACGCCGCGGCGGACGCCTACGCGGGCCGCCTGTTTCACGGACCGGAGCTGCGCGTGCTGCGCGGCCTGCGCGGTTGGACCGCGGAGGCCGCCGAGCTCCAGCTCGAGAATCACGCGCTGGCCGCGCCGGATCAGGCCGAGTGGAGCGTCGGCCCCGCCGCTCTCGACGGCGCGCTGCAATCGGCGGTGCTGTGGTCGCTGGCCGCGCACGGCCGGCTCTCGCTGCCGCTGCGCATCGGCGAACTGACGGTGCACCGGGCAGCCCGGCCCCGGGAGACGCTGTCCTGCCGTCTGAACGGACGCGCGACCGGCGGCCAGGGGACCGAGACGCACGTCGACTGCCTGGACGCCGACGGCGCCCCGGTCTTCTCACTGCGGACCGTGGAGTGCTACCACGTGGAGTCGTACGCCTGAGCGCCATGCCGTCCTTCCCCCCGATCGCGATCGTCGGCCAGGCCTGCCTGCTTCCCGGCGCCCACTCGCCCGATGAACTCTGGTCGCACGTGCTCGCCGGCCGCGACCTCCTCGGCGAGGCCGACGCCGGCACCTGGCAGGTGCGCGATCCCGCCCGGCTCATGCGGAGCGAGCCGGACGCGCCGCCGGCCGAGCGCATCCCGTCGCGGCGCGGCGGATACGTCACGGGCTTCGAGAAGATCTTCCGTCCGTCCGACCACCGGCTCGAACGCGCGCTCGTCGCCGCGATCGACCCGCTGGTGCAGTGGCTCCTGCACGTCGGCCACACCGCCCTGCTCTCCGCCGGACTCGATCCCGCCGCCCGCCACCGCGGCGGCGCCATCGTCGGCAACCTCTCGTACCCGACGTACGGCCTGAGCGACTTCGCCGCCTCCATCTGGGCCCGGGAACTTGCGGGCGAGCGCCGGGTACCGGCCGGCGAGCCGCTCAACCGCTTCATGTCGGGCCTTCCCGCCAGCCTGCTCTGCGAGTCGCTGCAGCTCACGCGGGGCGGTTTCATGGTCGACGCCGCCTGTGCGTCGTCGCTCTACGCGATCAAGTACGCCTGCGACTGGCTGGCCGACGGCCGCGCCGACGTGATGCTCGCCGGCGGCGTCGCCCGCGTGCACGGCCTCACGATCCACGCCGGGTTCACGACGCTCCAGGCCCTCAGCCCGAGCGGCCGCAGCCGGCCCTTCCATGCCCGCGCCGACGGGCTCGTGCCCTCCGAAGGTGCCGCGCTCGTCGTGCTCCAGCGCCTGGAGGACGCCGTGCGCGAGCGCCGCCCGATCCTCGGCGTGATCCGCGGCGTCGGCCTCGCCAACGACGGCCGCGGCAGCGGGCTGCTGGTGCCATCCGCCGCCGGCCAGGTGCGCGCGATGCGCGCCGCGTACGCCGGCTGCGACCTGCGCCCCGCCGACATCGACCTGCTCGAGTGCCACGCCACCGGCACCCTCGTCGGCGACACGGCCGAGATCCAAAGCGGCGCGGAGGTCTTCGCCGGCCATCCCGGGCTCGCCCTCGGATCGCTGAAGGCGCACCTGGGCCACCTCCTCCCCGTCGCCGGCGTGGCGGGGCTGATCAAGGTGCTGCAGGCCATGCAGCACGGCGTGCATCCCGCCCTGCCGGCGCTCGAAGAACCCAATCCCGCGCTGGCCGGCACGCCGCTCGCCCCGCCGCGGGAGACGCGGCCGTGGGTCGCCCGCGGGCTCCGGCGCGCGGCCGTCAACGCCTTCGGGTTCGGCGGCAACAACGCGCACCTCCTCGTGGAACAGACTCCCGCCGGCCGCGGCACGACCGTATCCATGCCGGCCCCACGTCCGCCCGCCGGCCGGGCCGCGATCGTCGCGGTGGCGCTGCGCACCGGCGACGCGGAAGACACCGCCGCCTGCTGGCGGACCGCGCTGGGCCAGGCGAAGCCCGCCGCTCCCGCGCTGCGGTCCCTCCGGCTGCCGCTCGCGGGCCTGGCCTACCCGCCGCAGGACCTCGCCCACGCGCTGCCCCAGCAGGTGGTGATGCTCGAGCTCGCCCACGAGGTGCTCGCCCGGACGCAGTGCCTGCCATCCGAGCGCACCGGAGTCTTCGTCGGGATGGGCTGCGATGCCGAGGCCTGCCGCTTCGGCCTTAACCTGCGGCTCGGCGAGTTTCTCGCGGAACTCGGTACCACCTCCCCTGATGCCGCCGCGCTGGCCGCCGCGCGCGTGTCGCTCCAGCCCGGACCCGTCGCGGCCACGACCCTCGGGCTCATGCCCAACATCGTCGCCAACCGGCTCAACCGCCAGCACGGCTGCGGCGGCGCGAGCTGCGCCGTATCCGCGGAACAACTCTCCGGCCTGCATGGCCTCGAACTCGCCGTGCGCGCCCTGGCGGCGGGCGAGCTCGACGCGGCCCTCGTTGGCGCCGTCGACCTCGGGGCCGAGCCCGTGCACACCGCCGCGCTCGCCGCGGTGCTCGGCGAGCTGCCCGGCGTCGTCGCGGACGGCGCGTGCCTGCTCGTGCTCAAGCGCGAGGCCGACGCCCGGCGCGACGGCGACACGGTGCTCGCGCTCGTCGACGGCGACCGCGAGCGCACGTTCGCCGGGGCGATCGACTGGACGGCACCCGCCGGCGCCGTGCACGCCCGGTGCGGGTATGCGCATGCGGCCGACGCCCTCCTGCAGGTCGCCAGCGCGGCGCTGGCCTTGCACGAACGCCGCCTGCCGGAACCCGGAGCGGAGGGCTTCTCCGTCTGGCACGCTCCCGAAACCGGCCCACGCGCCGTCCGCCTCGAGGTCGCCGGCATGCGCGACGAGATCGCGGTTCTTTACCTTGCCGAGTCGGATCGCAGCTCGCCCGTCCGCCCGGGCCCGAACGCACCCGCCCCCGCAAAGCACCTCACGTTTCCCGCGCACCGCCCACCCGTGGCCGCCGTGTTGCGCCCGCTCGTTGAGCCGGCGGCCGACGGGGAACCGATGCCACGCCCGCCCGTCCTCCGCTCCGCGCTGCTCGAACCCGACCCTTCCGGCACGGATGCCGAGCCGACCGACGCCCGGCCGCCCGAGCACGTCGTGGCGTCCGCTGCGGCCGGTGTCGCCACCGACGCCACCGGAGACGCCGTGAGCGAGGTGCACGCCCGTTTCCTCGAGGAAATGTCGTCCGCCCACGTGGCCTTCCTTTCCGCGCTCGGGCCGCTTTCCGCGGAAGAGGGGTTCGCATCCGCTCGCGACGCCGTGGCGCTCGACCCGGTTGCTCCCGACGTGGCACCGGCGGCCGCAGCGCGCGCCGCCGTCGTGGCTGGAACGCCGACCGGACCGACGTTTTCCCGCGCGGAGCTCGAGCAGCTCGCGGCGGGCCGGATCTCCGCGCTCTTCGGCCCGGCCTTCGCCGGCCAGGACGGGTTTCATCGCCAGGTCCGCATGCCGATGCCGCCGATGCTGCTCGCCGATCGCGTGACCGGCATCGACGCCGTGCCGGGCGAGCTCGGCCGCGGCACGATCTGGACCGAGACGGACGTCCGGCCCGACGCATGGTACCTGCACCGCGGCCGCGCGCCGCTCGGCATCACGATCGAGGCGGGCCAGGCAGACCTCCTGCTCGTCTCCTGGATGGGCATCGACCGCCACAACCGTTCCGAACGCGTGTATCGCCTGCTCGGATGCGAGGCGACCGTGAAGGGGCCGCTGCCGCGCATCGGCGACACGCTGCGCTTCGACATCCACGTCGACGGCCACGCGCAGCTCGGCGCGATCCGGATGATGTTCTTCCATTCCGACCTGCGCATCGACGGCGACGTGCGCCTGAGCGTGCGCCACGGCCAGGCCGGATTCTTCTCGGACGAGGAGCTCGCCCAGTCGGAAGGCGTGCTCTGGGACGCGGCCACCGAGCCGGCGCCGCCGCTGCGCCCGGGCGCGACGGTGCCGCCGCCGGCGCTGACGCATCGCCGCCGGTTCGACGCCGCGCAGGTGGCGGCGTTCGCCGCCGGTCGCGCCTTCGCGTGCTTCGGGCCCGGCTTCGAGCTGACTGCGTCGCACTCGCGCACGCCTGCCCTCCAGGGCGGACGCCTGTGCTTCATCGACGAGGTCACCGCCTTCGACGCCGCCGGGGGACCGTGGGGCCGCGGTTATCTGCGTGCCGTGAAGGCGATCCAGCCCGACGCCTGGTTCTTCGCGGGCCATTTCAAGAACGACCCCTGCATGCCCGGCACGCTCATGCTCGACGGCGCGGTGCAGGCGATGGAGTTCTTCCTCGCGGCCCTCGGCTGCACGGTGCGCCGCGACGGCTGGCGTTTCCAGACGCCGCCCGAAACCACGATGCAGATGCGCTGCCGCGGCCAGTGCGTGCCGACGTCGCGCGAACTGGTTTACGAAGTTTACGTCGAGGGGTTTTACCCCGGCGTCCAGCCCCGGCTGCGCGCCTCCGTCATGGCGTCGGTCGACGGCCGGAAGGCGTTCCTCTGCCAGGGCCTGGCGATCGAGCTCGTGCCGGACTGGCCGCTCGAGGAGATGCTGCGCTCGGGCGAGATCGCCGCGACCCAGCCGGGCGTCGGCCACGATCATGACGGCTTCGTCTTCGACCACCGCTCGCTGCTCGCGTGTGCGCTGGGCCGTCCGAGCGAGGGCTTCGGTCCGGCATTTCGGGTGGCCGACGGGCCGCGGCTGCTGCCGCGGCTGCCGCGTCCGCCCTACCACTTCATGACGCGCATCGCGTCCGTCGCTGGCACCATGGGCCGGCCCGCGCCGGGCCTGGCGGTGACGAGCGAGTTCGACTTTTCCGCCTCCGACTGGTTCTTCGCGCGCAGCGGCAACGGGACGATGCCCGCGTGCGTGTTCATGGAGGCGCTGCTCCAGCCGTGCGGCTGGCTCGCCAGTTTCGGCCGCGATCCCGCCGCGCAGACGATCGACCTCTTCTTCCGCAACCTCGACGGCACCCTCACCTGGCAGGAAGAGATCGCGCCGCAGTCCGGCACGCTGCAGGTCCGCGCCGAGCTGACGCAGTGGTCCGACCTCGGCACCACCATCATCACCGGCTTCCGCGTCGCCGCGGCCCTGCACGGCCGGGAGGTGGCGCGGATGGAGACCGTTTTTGGCTTCTTCCCGGGCGACGCGTTCGCCAACCAGGCCGGGCTCCCGCCGTCGCCGCTGGAGCGCGATTTTATCGTCCGCGCGTCGGACTGGTGCCTCGATCTCCGCGGGGCCGGTCGCGATCCGTTCTCCCAGCCGGGCGCCGCGCTTGCCGCCGGTCCCCTGCTCATGCTCGACCGGCTCACCGGCTGGTGGCCCGAGGCGGGGGCGGCCGGCCTCGGCGTCGCGCGCGCCGCGACCGACGTCCGGCCGGACGAGTGGTTCTTCCGGGCGCACTTCATGCAGGATCCGGTGCAACCCGGCTCCCTCGGCATCGAGGCACTGCTGCAGTTGCTGCAGGCCGCCATGCGCCTGGCCGGCATCGGCGCCGAATGGGCCGGCGCCGCCCGCTTCGAACCTGTCGCGGTCGGCGCGCCGCTCACGTGGAAGTACCGCGGGCAGGTCGTGCCGACCAACGGCCGCATCGAGACCCTCGTCGAACTCGTCGGCGTCGAACACACCGCGCCCGACGCGATCACCGTGCAGGCGCGCGGCAGCCTGTGGGTCGACGGCCGCAAGATCTACGAGACCGCCGCGCTGGCGATGCGCGTCCGGCACCTTCCCGGCTCGCCGCCGCCACTGGCCGGCGGCATCGAGCGCACCTACCGGCTCGACGTCGACCGCTGGCTCGACGACCACCGGCCGAGCTTCACCACGGCGGTGTTGCCGCTGACCGCGATGCTTGACGTCATGGCGTCCGTGCCGCCGGACGGCGCCCGCCTGCTCACCGCGATCGGCGCCTTCGCGCCGACCCGCTGGCTCGCCTGCGGCCCGGACCAGCCGCTGCGGCTGCGCATTGAACGCCCGGATACGGCGGACGGCGCCAGTCCGGTGCCCGTCCGCCTGCTCGCGTGGCGCGAGGCCGGGCGCGCGGAGCTGTCGCGTTTCGATCTGGTCGGCGCCACCACGCTCACGTGGGCCGGGGCTTACCCCGCGGCGCCGGCCCCGCTGGCGGCGCTCGCCGCCCCGGAGGTTGCATCGCCTTATCTCACGGGCGAGACGACGCACGGGCCGGCCTTCCACCTCCTGCGCTCGCTCCGGCGCTCGGCCGCGGGCGCATCCGCGATCCTGGACGCCGCGGCCGGCGCCGTGCCGGTCGGGCGGCTGCACCCCGCCCTCCTCGACGCGTGCACGCACGGCATGCCGCTGAGCGACCTGGGGCTGTGGTTTCCCGGCGTCGACGCGCGCTGGAACGCCCTGCCGCGCGGAATCGTGCACGCGCGCTTCTTTGCCCCGACGCCGGCGTCGGGCGAGGTGCGGTGCGAACTTCGCCCGGCCGGCCTCGCCGCGGACACCGGACACCCGCAGGTGTACGTGCAGTTCATCGCCGGCGACGCGGTCTGGTGCGAGTTGCTCCTCGAGCTCGCCCTGCTCGATGCCGCGCCGTTCCTCGGTGTGGCATATGAGGACCGGCGCGCGTTCATGCGGCGCACGGCGTTGCATCCCGTGCGTTTCAGCCGGCGCGACGGCGACGTGAGCGTGGGCACGCCCGCAACCCTGGCCGCCTTCCAGTGGATGCCGCGGCAGCTCGAGACCCTGTTCCAACTTCGCGATGGCCTTTCCCCCGGGGAGCGCGCGGAGGCGATCACCGCGAAGGAGCACGTGGGCCACGCGGCGCAGGTTCATCCCGCGGAGGTCGGGTACGATCCCGCCACGGAGCGGGCGACGCTGCCGCACCTGCCGTTGCAGGCCTGGCCGCTCTCCGTCCGGCGTGAAGACGGGCGCATCGAAGTGCGGGACGTGGGCGCGCTGGAATTCGTCGACGCGCCCGGGGGCACGCTCTTCGCCGGGGAGTTTCTCCATGACCTGTCGCGCGCGCTGCGCAGGGACTACGTGCGGGAATTCCGCCTGGCCGACCCGGCCGCGCTCGCGGCCATCCGCGGCCGGCCCTGCCTCGTGTGCGCCAATCACCAGACGGCGATCGAATCGATGCTGTTTACGGAAATGTTCACCCGCTGGTCGGGATTGCCGGTGACGACGGTGACCCGCACCGAGCATGCGGAGAGCTGGATGGGGCGGTTGACGGACTTCCTCTGGCGGCATCCGCGCCGCACCGTGCAGGTGAATCCCCAGCTTCTGTTCGCCCGCGACCGTCCCGAGGCGTTCTTCGACGTGCTCGGCGCCTACAAGGCCGCGCAGTCGGAAACGCCGCACAGCCTGCACCTGCACGTGGAGGGCGAACAGGCCCGCTCCTGCCGCGAGCGCGTGAAGCGCATGAGCGCGGTGGTCGTCGACCTCGCGCTCGAGCTCGACCTGCCCGTCGTGCCCCTGAAATACAGCGGCGGCCTGCCCGTCACGCCACTGCCGCAGATCGTGTCGTTTCCCGTCGGCTACGGCCGGCAGGACTACGTGCTCGGCCGCCCGCTCCTGCCCGACGAACTCCGGGCCCGGCCGCGTCCGCGCGCCGCCGCCCTGGTGGTGGATGCCCTCAACGCCCTGCCTCCGGCCACGGACGCCGAGCTACCGTTGAGCGGCCGGCCCGGGCTGGCGGAGGAGATTCGCACGCTCTGCGCCGACCGCCATCTCACGGAGGTGCAGGCGGCCGTCGTGTGCGGCCTGCGCGACCTGCCCGATCCGTCCGCGGCCACCCGCGCGGTGCTCGCGTATCCGTCGGTCGGCGACGCCGGGCTTCCGGGCGCGCCGGAGGAGCGCGCCTGGCTGGCCGGGATCTCGCGCTGGCTCTGGGGCGGCGATGCGGGCATCCACCGCGAGTCCGAACACTGGAAACGAACCGCGCGTTCGTAGGCGGCGTCCTCACTCCGCGTCGAGCGCCGCCAGCGCGGCACGATCGGCGAACGCGAGGGCGGCGCACGCCTGGTCGAGGTGACCCGGGGTGCGGCCGCCCACGAGGACGGTCACCTCCGGTCGCTGCAGGGCCCAGGCCAGGGCAAGGGCGACCGGCGTGTGCCCGGTCGCCTGCGCCACCGCCTCGAGCCGCGCCAGGCGGGACCGGGCCTCGACGGTGAAATAGATCTGCTGATGACCGGGGATCACGTCGAACCGGCTGCCGGGCACGACCCCGGCGCGATGCTTCCCGGTGAGAAAGCCGGCGCCCAGCGGACTGTAGCCGAACGGCGCGACGCCGGCGGCCGCGCAAAAGGCGAGCAACCCGGCGTCGAACGCGCTTACCGCGTAGTTATGGTTGTTCTGCACTGCGTGCCAGCCCGCCCGTCCGCCCGCCTGCAGCCGCCCGAGCGTGCGACTCAGCTGGGCGGTGGTGAAATTGCTGGCGCCGAGGCGGGCGACGCCATGCTCCGCCGCGACCTGGGCGACCTCCTCCACCGCGCCGGGCCGGTCGAGGGCGTCGTCCCAGCGATGCAGGTACAGCAGCCCGATCTGCGCCGGCGCGAGCCGCCGCATGCTCGCCTCGATCGCCGCGGCCAGAGAGTCGCGGGTGTACGGCGGCAGCACCTTGGTGGCGACCAGCACGGCGTCGTCTCCCGGCCGCCGCTCCGCCCACCAGCGGCCGACCAGTTGTTCCGACGCGCCCTGCCCGTACGCGGCCGCCGTATCGAAATGCCGCACGCCGCGGCTCACCGCGTGGTCCATCAACGCCAGCGAGGCGGCAGCGTCGATCTCGCGCCCGAACGTCACCGCGCCCAGCCCGATGCGCCCGGGTGCAACGGCACGACAAGCGGGAGCCAGGGCCGAGGGGGAAGGCATGGACCGAACACCCATCCGGCGGAGCCGCGGCCGGCAAGGCTCAAATCGGGGCACGCCCGGACCGGCCCCCCAAGCCGACGCCGCGTCAGCCCCGGCGGCTACGACCGTCTTCGAGGATCAGCGCTCCGTCGCAGCCGTCATCGGTCCGCCGCGCGCTCCAGCGCCGTCCGCAGCGCCACCAAGTTCGACTCGAGCACGCGGAAGGCGGCCTCCGGATCGTCCACGCTGCGCGTGAGCGGATCGAGCACCACCGGTTCGACGCCCGCGTCGCGCAGCACGGCGGCGAGCTCCGGGCCGGGCGGCGCGGCGTGCACGCTGACTCGCACGCCGGCTCCGCGAAGGGCGGCCAGCTGCCGTTCGCGCTCCGCCGCCGACCAGCCGGCGGCATCGGACGCGAGGCGCGCCACCACCTGCACGCCGAACTCCGCGCAGAGAGCATCGAAGGCCTCCGTCGCCGCCGCCACCTCCGGCGCGGCGACCCCGGCGAAGGCCGCGTCGTGCGCGGCCTTGAGCCGCAGCAACCGCTCCTTGAGCGCCCGCAGAGTGGCGGCAAAGCGCGGCGCCTCGGCCGGATGCAGCGCCGACAGGTCCGACGCGATCCGCTCGGCCAGCCGCATCGCATTGGCCGGGCCCAGCGCGAAGCCGGGGCCGGTGTCCTCCGGGCGCAGCCGCACGACCGGCGTCGCCCGGTCCGCGTCGACGCTCGCGTCGATCTCCACGACGCGCGGCGCGTGCGCCCGCGCCGCCGCATACAACGGGTCGCCCCGCGCCGCGTGTCGCAACGTGACCACCGCGCTCACGCTCCGCATCGAGGCGACCCATCCCGGGGCCGGAGCACGCGCAAACTCGCCGAGCTCCGCCCACGCCAGCCCCACGGGCCAGGCTGCCGCCACCCGGTGCGGCGTGCCCTGCACCAGCGCGTGGGTCAGCGCGAGCGTGACCGGATGGCCGGCGAGCACGTTCGCCGCGGGAGCGATCCGCGCGGACGCAGGGTCCGACGCCGGCGGCCCGAGGCGCAGGACGGCGAAGGCGGCGAGGCCCGCGAGCGCGAGCATGACGAGGAAGGCGGCACCCGTTTTCATGTTTCGCGGCGCAGGCTGCGCCATGCAACCGAAAGGCCGAAGCCCACCGCCGCCACCAGCACGATCGCCGCGCCGGACGGCACACGCACGTCGAGCGCGAGTGGAGCTACGATGCCGGTCACGCAACTCAACGTGCAGAGGCCGACGCTCCAGCCGACGAAGCTGCGCAGCGAGCGGCTCAGGTTGCGCGCCGCCGCCGCCGGGATGATGAGCAAGGCTTCGACCAGGATCGCGCCCACGATCTTCACCGCCGCCACGGTCACGAGCGTCAGGAGCAGCACGAAGACGTAGTCGAGCAGCACGACCCTCACCCCGCGCGCGCGCGCGAGCGCGGGATTGAAGCTGGCCAGCAGCATGGGATTGAACCACCGCACGGCGACCGCCGCCGCGACGAGGCCGATGACCAGCAACAGCGCGATCTCCGCGTCGCCGACGGTGAGGATGGACCCGAACAGGATCGCCTCGATCAGGTGGGCGTCGGCCCGGTTCGCCAGCGCCGGCAGGAGGCACGCCCCGGCGGCGAGCGACAGCGACAGGAACACCGCGATCACCGTGTCCGGGGCCATCTGCGTGCGATGACGCGTGAAGTTCAGCGCCAGGGCGAAAAGCAGGCAGAAGGCGAACAGCGACACCCAGGGGCGCGCCGCCGGCTCGCCGAGCAGCAGCCCGAGCGCGACACCCGTGATCGACGCCTGCCCGATCGCCTGGGCGAAGAAGGCCAGCCGCTTCGTCACCACCATCGTGCCGATGCCGCCGAGCACCGGCCCGAGGAGGAGCGCGCAAACGATCGCGTTCACCACGAAGCCGTAGCCCAGCGCGGCCGGCAGCCAGCCTTCGGTCGCCCCGGCCTTGAGCGCCGCGCGCAACGGATCGAGCAGAGCGCTCATGTCCGCACCTCCCCCGCATAGGTGCGCAGCAGGTTGTCGGGCGTGAGCACGGCGTCGGGCGGTCCCGAGAACACCACGCGGCCGGCGTGCAGCCCGGTGACGGCGTCGGCCAGCGCGCGCACCTGGGCGAGATCGTGGAGGCAGCACAACAGCGTCGTCCCGGCAGCGCGCAACTCCCGCAGGAGCGCCGTCGCGTGGGCCACCGCCGGCGCGTCGAGGTGGTTCATCGGCTCGTCGAGCACGAGCAGCGCCGGCCGCGGCGTCAGCGCCTGCGCCAGCAGCACGCGCTTGAGCTCCCCGCCGGAAAGCCGGCCGAGCAGGCTGCGGCGCCGCGCGCCCATCCCCACGGCCGCGAGCGCCGCGTCGATCGCCGGGCGCGACGCCGCGCGCACGCCCGCGAACGCCGGCGCCGCCTGGGTGGTGAGCGTGAGGAAATCCTCCACCGTCACAGGCAGGGTGCGGTCGAAGTCGAGCGTCTGCGGCACGTAACCGACCGCGCCCGGCGCCGCCGGCCACGCGAGCGTGATCCGGCCCGTGTGCGGCGCCTGGCCGAGCAGGCAGCGCAGGAGCGAGGTCTTGCCCGCGCCATTGGGCCCGACCAGGCAGTGCAGCGTGCCGGGCGCCACGTGCAGCGACACGCACTCGAGCAGCCGCGCCCCGCCCAGGTGGAGCGAAAGTTCGTCGCAGCGGATCGCCGGGCCGCGTGGAAGCTCAGCCGTCATGGGCTTCGACGAGAGCGGCGGTGAGCTGCTCCAGGTTGTGACGCATGCCCTGCTCGAAACTCTCCGGCGTGAACGGCCCGCGGGTGAGGTGCTTGAGGAAGCGCGTGCGCACGCCGGTCTCCGCGCGGATCGTGTCGACGTAGGCCGCCGGAAATTCCTCCTCGGCGAACAGCACGTGGATGCGCCGCGCTTTCAGCACCTCGATGCTGCGCCGCAGTCCGGCCGCGCTCGGCTGCATCCCGGCCGCGGGCTCGAGCACGTGCGCGACCTGCAGCCCGAATTCCTGCAGCAGGTAGTCGTACGAGCCGTGCACCGCGGCGCAGCGCAGGTCGAGCCGCGGCAGCGCGGCGATGCGCGCCAGGGCGTCGGCCTTCATCCGCCGCAGCCGCGCGGCGTACGCGCGGGCGTTGGCCCGGTAGGCGGCCGCGTTCGCGGGATCGAGTTCACCCAGGCCGTCGGCGATCGTATAGACCTGCTGCACCGCGGCGGAGATGCCGATGAACGTGTGGGGATTGGGCACCTTCTCGCCGCTTTCGAGTCCGGAAACGGGCAGCAGCGCGACGCGCTCGTTGGCGGCGATCAGCCGGACTTTCCCCTCCACGCCGGCCGCGCGGAGAATCTCGCGCGCGAACGGGTCGTGCCCGACGCCGTTCCACACGAGCGCATCGAGCGTCGCCGCGCGTTCGAGGTCCGCCGGCTGCGGCTGGTAGTTGTGCGGATTGAAGCCCGCTGCGATCAGGGGCACCACCGTCGCGTGGTCGCCGGCGACATGCACGGTGAAGCTGTAGTAGGGGTGGAGCGTCGTGCCGACGACCGGCTTCCGCCCGGCGGACGCCGCCGTCAGGCCACCGCTGCCGACCCCGAGGAGCAGCGCGAGAATCAGGAGCGCGGTCTTCATGGGGAGGCGCCGGCGGCGCGCGGCACCAATTCCTGCCAGCCGTCGAGCGCGAGCATCTCCGGGATCGCCTGCGGAATCGCGCTGTCCTCGCGCGGGGTCCGCCGCCACACCGCGGCGGCGTCGACCGTCAGCACGAGCGCCCATTCGCTCGCCGGATTCCGTCCCCAATAGACGGCATGCGTGGGTGCGTGCGCATCGAGTCGCCGCCACGCCAGCCGCCCGCGCTGGATCCAGACCGCGTCGGCCGCGAACGGCGGCACCGCTTCCGCGGCGAGCGCGGCGGGCTCCGGCCACGCCTTTTCCTGCCGCTGCCGAACCCGAATCTCATCCGCCGCCGCGCGCAGGTCGCTGAACAACCCCTGCTCCAGCGGCGTGAGCACGTCGAAGGCCGACACCTGGTGTGACGCCAGCACCGGGGC
>CALFZM010000108.1 GCA_937952235.1 uncultured Opitutia bacterium
CTCAGCGCCACCTACCAGCAGTCGTCCCGCATCGACCCGGCCCTGCTCGAACGCGATCCCCGCAATCACCTGCTCGCCCGTGGCCCGCGGTTCCGGCTCGAGGCGGAGGTCGTTCGCGATGCGGCGCTGGGCATCGCGGGACTGCTCAACCCGAAGGTCGGAGGTCCCAGCATCTTCCCTCCGGTGCCCCAGAGCGTGCTCGACTACAATTACGTGAAGCCCGACTACTGGGAACCGGCCACCGGCCCGGAACGGTATCGACGGGCCTTGTACATGTTTCGCAAGCGATCGATGCCCGACCCGGTCATGAGCGTTTTTGATTCGCCGAACGGCGACACCGCGTGCGTCCGCCGCCCACGCTCCAACACGCCGCTCGCCGCCCTCACCAGCCTCAACGAGACGATCTTCGTGGAGGCCGCCCAGGGCCTGGCGCTGCGCGTGCTGCGGGAGGGCGGGCCGACCGACGCCGCGCGGGCCGATTACGCCTACCGTCTCTGCACGTCGCGTCCGATCTCCGCCGCGGAAGCGGCCGCCGTGGCCGGATTGCTGCGCGACTCGCGCCAGCGCTTGTCCGACGGCTGGCTGAATCCCTGGGAAATCGCCACCGGCGACCCGGGCCGCCCGCCCGTGCTCCCCCAGGGCACCAGCCCGCAGGACGCCGCGGCGTGGACCATCGTCGCGCGCGTGTTGCTGAACCTCGACGAAACCCTCACCAAGAACTGAGCCGCCCGCCGGGCGACATCCGCCTCTCCCAACCATGAGCTCCTCCGCTCCCGCACCCTCTCCCCGTCCGTCCGCGCTTGATCTCACCCGCCGCTGGTTCCTCCGCGATTGCGGCGTGGGCCTCGCCAGCGCGGCGCTCGCGCAGCTTCTGGTCCGCGACGGCCATGCGGCGCCCGCCGCCAACCCGCTTGCCGTGCGCCAGCCGCATTTTGCGCCCAAGGCGAAGCGCGTCATCTACCTCTTCCAGGCCGGGGCCCCCAGCCACCTCGAGCTTTTCGATCCCAAGCCCGAGCTTGCCCGGCGCGACGGCCAGCTTCCGCCGGCCAGCCTGCTGGAAGGCTACCGCGCCGCGTTCATCAAGCCGAACTCCGCGCTGCTTGGCCCGAAGTACAAGTTCCAGCGCTACGGCCAGGCGGGCATCGAACTCTCGGAACTCCTGCCCCACACGGGCAAGGTCGTGGACGAACTCTGCCTGATCCGCTCGATGCAGACCGAGGCCGTGAACCACGCCCCGGGCCAGATCATGATGAGCACCGGCTCGCAGCAGTTCGGGCGGCCCAGCCTCGGCGCGTGGTCGCTGTACGGGCTCGGCAGCGAGAACGAAGACCTGCCCGGCTACGTCGTGCTGACGAGCGCGCGCGGCACCAGCGGCGGCGCGAGCAATTACGGCTGCGGCTTCCTGCCCACCGTTTACGGCGGCGTGCCGTTTCGCAGCGCCGGCGATCCGATCCTCTACCTGTCGAACCCGAAGGGATTCGATGCGCGGACGCAGCGGGCCTCGCTCGACACCCTGCGACAGTTGAACGAGCTCGCGCTCAACGACCAGCGCGACCCCGAGATCGCCTCCCGTATCGCCAGCTACGAGATGGCCTACCGCCTCCAGACGAGCGCACCGGAGCTGATGGACCTCGCGGCCGAGCCGGCGCACGTCCTCGAGCAATACGGCATCAAGGACCCGAAGGAGGCATCGTTCGCGCGCAATTGCCTGCTCGCGCGCCGGCTGGTGGAGCGGGGCGTGCGTTTCGTCCAGCTCTTCCACGAGGCCTGGGACCAGCACGGCAATCTCACCAAGGCGCTGAAGCAGAACTGCCAGGACACCGACCAGGGCAGCGCGGCCCTCGTCGCCGACCTCAAGCAGCGCGGGCTGCTCGACGACACGCTCGTCGTGTGGGGCGGCGAATTCGGCCGCACGCCGATGGTGCAGGGCGGCAACGACGGCCGCGACCACCACAACCGCTGCTTCACCCTGTGGCTTGCCGGCGGCGGCGTGAAACGAGGCCACGTTCACGGCGTGACGGACGACCTGGGCTTCAACGTCGCCAGCGACCCCGTGCACGTGCACGACCTGCACGCCACGATCCTGCACCTGCTTGGCTTCGACCACACCAAGCTGACGTACCGGTTCCAGGGCCGCGACTTCCGGCTGACCGATGTGCATGGCCATCTCGTCAAATCGATCCTCGCCTGAGCGTCCCCACCCCATCCCACCCGTGACCTCCCTCCGCCTCGCCGCCGTCCTGCTCACCCACCTGCTGGCCCTGTCGGCCGCCTCCGCCGCCGACCCGGCGCTGGTCCTCGACGTCTGGCCGGGCAAGCCGCCCGGCGAAACCCGCTCGTATCCACCCGAGGCGGACACCACCAAACCCGACGGCCCGCTCGTGGCCGGCCGGCGGGTGATCCGTCTGGGCAATGTCTCCACGCCCCAGCTCGCCGTGTACCGGCCCGAGCCCGCACGCGACACCGGTGCGGCCGTCGTGGTCTGCCCCGGCGGCGGCTTCAACATCCTCGCCTACGACCTGGAGGGCACCGAGGTCGCCGCCTGGCTCAACTCCGTCGGCATCACCGCCATCGTGCTCAAGTACCGCGTCCCCGCGCGGGACCCGCAGCAGCGCTGGCTGGCGCCGGTGCAGGACGCGCAGCGTTCCGTCAGCCTCGTCCGCGCCCGCGCCGGGGAATGGGGGGTCGATCCCAAGCGCATCGGCATCGCCGGCTTCAGCGCCGGCGGCGCGACCGCGGCCTTCACCGCGCTGTTTCGCGACCAGCGGCAATACCCCACGGGCGACGCCATCGACGCCGTGTCGTGCCGGCCGGACTTCGCGCTGCTCATCTACACCGCCTACTTTGTGGAGCGCGGCCAGAGCACGCTGAACCCGAAGCTGCCCGTGACGTTCACCGCCGATGCCCCGCCGATGTTCTTCGTGCATGCCTTCGACGATGGCATTCCGGTGCAGAACGCCCTCCTCGCCGCCGCTGAATTGAAGAAGGTCAACGTGCCCGTCGAGGTGCACGTCTACGACACGGGCGGCCACGGCTACGGCCTCCGCCCCGTGCCGACCCTCCCCGTCACCTCGTGGCCCCAGCGCGCCGAGGAGTGGATGCAGCGCCGCGGTCTGCTCCGGCGCGGTTCCTGAGCCCGGACTCATGCCGTTGAGGTGGAGCCGCCTGTCCCCAGACGGCTGACGTGCGACGGACCGGTCCTCAGCGGCTTGGGGACACCCCGCTCCACCATTCAGTGCGGCCTCTGGCAGCCGCGAGGTGAAGGCTCATCGTATTGCCCCGGCTCAGCCGCGACCGCGAAACCAGGGTTTCCTCGCCTTGGGCGCCGGCGCCCGCTCCGACTCCGCACCGGGCTTCTCGGCGTACATCTGGTTCTTCGCGCCGCCGCTAAGCAGTTTCTCGGCGGCGTCCGCCAGGCCGAGCCGCCGCATCGTCGCCCGCAGCGCGCCCCGCATCTCCGGCTTGTACCAGAAGAAGAAGCTGCGCTGCTCCTGCTTCTCCTCGGGCGTGCGCGCCACGGCGACGGGCTTCTGGTCGTAAGGGTGCACGCCGGTCGCGTAGATCTCGGTCGCCACGGTCATCGGCGTCGGCGTGAAATCCTGCACCTGCTCGAGCTTGAAGCCGAGTTGCTTGGTCTCGACGGCGAGGTTCGCCATGTCCTTTGCCTGCGAACCGGGATGCGAACTGATGAAATACGGAATGATCTGCAGCTGCGGCCGGCCGATCCGCTGCTTCACCGCATCGAACTTCGCCTTGAACCGGTGAAAGTACTTGAACGACGGCTTGCGCATCACGCGCAGCACATCGTCCGAGGTGTGTTCCGGCGCGACCTTCAGGCGGCCCGAGACGTGGTGCTCGACGAGTTCGTCGACGTAACGCGCGTGGCTCGCCTTTTCCTCCGGCGTCTTCGCGTGCGGATGGAGGAAGAGGTCGTAGCGCAGGCCGCTGGTCACGAACGCGTGCTTCACGCCGTCCGTCTCGCGCACCGACTTGTAGATGTCGAGCAGCGCGGTGTGGTCGGTGTCCAGGTTCTTGCAGACGTCGGGCCAGATGCAGCTCGGCCGCACGCACTCGTCGCAGATCCACTGCTCGCGGCCCTTCATCTTGTACATGTTGCCCGACGGTCCGCCCAGGTCGGTGATGGTGCCGCGGAAGTCGGGCATCTGCTTGATCGACTCCACCTCGCGCAGGATGCTCGCCTTGCTCCGGCTCGCCACGAACTTCCCCTGGTGCGCCGAGATCGTGCAGAAGCTGCACCCGCCGAAGCACCCGCGGTGCATGTTGATCGAGTGCTTGATCATCTCGTACGCGGGAATCGGACCCCGTTTCCGGTAGCGCGGATGCGGCAGCCGCGTGTACGGCAGGTCGAAGCTCGAATCGATCTGCGTTTCCGACATGGTCGGAAACGGCGGGTTGATCACGAGCAGCCGGTCGCCGTTGAGCTGCAGCAGCCGTCGCGCCTTCACGCGGTTCGACTCCACCTCGATCTGCTTGAAGTTGGTCGCGTACTGCGCGCGATCGGCCAGGCATTCGTCGTGCGAATGGAGGATGTGATCCTCCCAGTTCTGGTTCTTCGGCGGGGGCGCCCCGGGCGGCAGCAGCACCGCCGTCTGGGCCACGGTCTTCAGCGACGAGAACGGCACGCCGCGCTTGAGCAGCCGCAGGATCTCCAGCAACGGCAGCTCGCCCATGCCGTATACCAGCATGTCCGCCCCGCTCTCCACCAGTATCCCGGGCTTCAGCGTGTCTGACCAGTAGTCGTAGTGGGTCACCCGGCGCAGGCTGGCCTCGATGCCGCCGAGCAACACCGGCACGTCGGGGTAAAGCTGCTTGAGGATGCGCGCGTAGACGGTCGCCGCGTAATCCGGCCGGAAGCCATGCTCGCCACCCGGCGTGTAGGCGTCCTCGCTGCGGAGCTTCTTCGCCGCCGTGTAGCGGTTCACCATCGAATCCATGCACCCCGCCGTCACGCCGAAGAAGAGCCGCGGCGCGCCCAGCTTCTTGAAGTCGCGCAGGTCGTCGCGCCAGTTGGGTTGCGGCACGATCGCGACCCGCAGCCCCTCGCGCTCGATCAGCCTCCCCACGACCGCCGTGCCGAAGGCCGGATGATCGACGTAGGCGTCGCCCGAAACGATGATCACGTCGACGTAGTCCCATCCCCGCGCCAGTAGTTCATCGCGCGTCGTGGGCAGCCACCGGCCCGGGTCCCAGGTCGGGTCCCGGCCGGATGCGGCAGGTGCGTCAGGCGTCATGAAGGCCTGCAAGCTCAACGCACCCTTCCGCGGGCGCAAGCGCGACCCGCCGACGCGTCACGAACGCTTCACCGCCGGATCCAGCGCCCGGTTGATGCGCCAGAGCAGGTGCCGACGGTGGTTCAACGTCGCCACCTCGACGTCCGGCTCGAGCCGCCAGGGCATCCCGCGAATGGTCTCGAGCTGCGCCCAGAGCGCCGCGGCGGCCAGCGGGTCCGGCCGGGACGCGCCCGTCGCGGGCTCCAGCCGCTCGATCAGTCTGCGGACGTACTCCGCCTGCAGGTTGCGTCGCACCGAGTCGACGCTTCCGCCGGCGTCCGCCGCGAAGATCGCCTTCGTCAGCGCGGCCAGCATCTCGTCGACGCCGTAGCCGGCGCCGTAGAGCCCGGTGTCCGCCAGGCGCGTCAGGGTGCGCGGATGCAGCAGGTGATCCAGCGCGCCGACCTGCACCTGGAGCAGGTGTTCGTGCACCGCCAGGTCCTCGTTCTGCTGGGAGAACTCGAATCCGCGCCGCATCAGCCGGGCCTGCGTCAGCAGCTTCTCCGGCACCGCGAGCGCGCCGGGCGCGAACACCTTTTCCGCGAGCATCGCCACCGCCCTCCGCTGCGTCGCGGCGGGCACCGGGGTGAGCGGCGCGGGCGCTCCCGGCTGGCCGGGCGCCGCGCGCTCCACATAGACCCCGCCCACATAGCGCGAAATCACGC
>CALFZM010000109.1 GCA_937952235.1 uncultured Opitutia bacterium
TCCCTCGCACGTCAGCCGCCTGGGGACAGGCGGCTCCACCGCAACGGCATCGTTCCGACGGAGGCTTCGCCCAGTCGGAAAGCCGCGGGGCGACTGTCAGGGGGCGGCGCGCGCCGTCGTGGCTGCGGCGCGGTGGCGCGCGGGCGGGGTGCCCGTCCGGTCGTCCCCGCGCTGGCGATAGCGCTCGAGCAGCGCCCGGGCCGTGGCGTGCAGCCGGCGGCGCAGTTCGCGCGGTGCGATGACCTCGGCCTCCGCGCCCCAGGTGAGCACCCAGCGTTCGATCTCGGGCAACGCGCCCAGCCGGAGCTGCAGTTCCAGCCGCCCGTCGGGCAGGTCGCGCCACTCCTGCGACTCGTGCCACTCGCGCTCCCGCACGCGGTCGGCGACGGCGGGGCTGAAGCGGATCACGACGCGGTAGTCGCGCTCGCCCCCGAGCACGCCGAGCGCGTTGGCGAAGAATTTCTCCGGGGAGAAATCCGCGGGCCGGACAAACGTCGCCGTCAGCACCTTCGGCGCGGAGATGCGGGGCACCGCAAAGGTGCGCAGGGCGCGGCGCGCGCTGTCGAAGCCGACCAGGTACCAGAGGTTCTCGCGATGCGCGAGATGATAGGGCTGGACGCGCCGGCGCTCGGGGCGGGCCGCGCCGGGCTTGCGGTAGTCGAACTCCACCTCCTGCTGCCGCAGCGTGGCGCCGCTGAGCGCGTTGAAGATCGCGAGGTCGGCCTTGCCCAGCCCCACGTTCTTGAAGGAGACCGACTGCAGTTCGTCGGCCGGGGAGAACGAGATCCGGTCTTTCAGCCCGCCGGTGAGCTTTTCGAACGAGACCTCGAGCTGCCGGTGGAACGGCGTGCCGCGGTACTGCTCCAGCGCCTTGCGCGCGACCAGCAGGGCGAGCAGTTCGCCCTCCGAGACCTGGATGGTGGGAAACGCCGACACCGGGTGCGTGTACCGGTAGGCGTTGATCCGCGGATCGAATTCCACCGGCAGTTCCAGCCGGTCGCGCATGAAGGCGATGTCGCGCACGATCGTCTTGCGCGAGACCTCCAGCAGCCGCGCGAGCTTGCTGCAGTTGGTGAAGGCGCCGCGCCGCAGTTCCTCGTGGATCCGCAGCATCCGTTCGATCGGCGGACGCGATGACTGGCCGGGGGAAAACATGCCGGCAGCACAACAATTTTCCTGGGTGGGACAAGCAATGTCCCACGCGCGCGCGTACTCTGCGCGCATGAACTCGCTGCTCTCCCGTCCCCGCCGTTCGCCCCGTCGCTCCACGGCTCGCGCCGTTCCGGCCGCGCGCCCGGAACTGGTCTGGGTCCACGACGGATTCCGTCATCGCGCCGGCCTGGGCCCCGAGGTGCGCTTCGAGGTGGAGGCCGGCCCGGGCGAATGGCAGGCCATCGAGCCTTCGGAAGGCGCCTGCGCCTCCGCCGCGCTGGGGGTCACCGGCAGCCAGTGGCGCCGGTTCCTTGAATACCTGCCGGCGGAGGAACGCGAATGGGTGGAGAAATTCCAGTTTGGCCGCATGGCCGCGCTGCTCCTCGCCGTGCGTTGTCCGGGGCTGCGGCGCGAGATCGCCGCGACGCCCGCGCTGGCCGCGTTCATCGGCGCTCACCGGACGCTCCGCGGCGGTGACCGCCCGGCGTGGAACGAGCTCGTCGCGGTGCACGAGCGCGACGGCTTGTTTGGCGTCCTGCAGTGGCTCGGCCTGCCGGCGTCGCGTCAGACGCTGGCCGTCCTGCAGCAGGTGGCCGATCCCGACCTGCCGCGGCGACTGCTGGAGCCGCTGCGTGCCGCGCTGTGGGATCCGGAGTGCATCTGGCTCCTGCAACGCACGGCGCACCTCACCGACGAACGGCTCGCCGCTGCCTGCCATGCGCTGGCGGCGTGAGCCCATGGCGTTGCGGTGGAGCCGCCTGTCCCCAGGCGGCTGACGCGCGGCCGCCGCGGTGCAATACTCCGCTGGACGCGGCGCCGGCAGGCGCTCAAGCTGCGGGGCCCCATGAAATCAACCCTCGCTCTTCTCGCCTTCGCCGGAACCCTGGCACTCTCGGTTACGCTGCATGCCCAGGGCCCCCAGCTCGTCAAGAAATGGGAGACTCCGGCCACGTTGAAGACGCCCGAATCCGTGCGCTTCGACCCGGCCGCCCAGGTCCTCTACGTCGCCAACATCGATGGCAAGGAGCCCTGGACGAAGGACGGGGCCGGCTCGATCGGCAAGGTGGGCCTCGACGGCAAGGTCATCGCCGCGGAATGGGTCAAGGGGCTCGAAGCCCCGAAGGGAATGGCGGTCCACAAAGGCCGGCTTTACGTCGCTGATATCGACCGCGTCGTGATCATCGACACGGCCAAGGGAGCCATCAGCCAGACGATCGCGGTGCCTGGCTCCCAGCGGCTCAACGATGTCACGGTGGACAAGAACGGCGTCGTCTACGTCTCGGACATGGGCGGGCTCAAGATTTACGCCCTTCGTGAGGGCAAGCCCTCGGTCTTCCTCGAGGGCTTCAAGCGGCCCAACGGCGTGCTGGCGCACGGCAACGACTTCTACGTGCTCGACTCCGGCGCGCTGCTCAAGTTCGGCCCCAACAAGCAGCGGACGACGGTGGTCGATGGCATGGATGCGAGCACCGACGGCATCGAACACGTGCAGGGCGACGAGTTCATTATCTCCTGCTGGGCCGGCGTCGTCTACCACGTGAAAGGCGGGCAGAAAACCCAGTTGCTCGACACGCGCGCGCAAAAGGTCAACGCGGCCGACATCGGCTACGATGCGAAGAACCGCATCGTGTACGTGCCGACGTTCTTCGTGAACACGGTCGCGGCGTACGAGTTGAAGTAAGGCGAGCCACCTTGCCACGGCGGGTTCGGTCTCCCTCGCACCGCCCCGCTGCCACCGCTGTGATGCAGCGCAGCGCTGCGATCAGCCCGTTTTCCGGTCGCCGTAGCCGTCCGGGTGGGCCTGGTGCCATTTCCACGCGGTTGCAGCGATGTCCTCGATCGTGGGGAACCGGATCGTCCAACCCAGCTCGCGACGCGCCTTCGCCGAGTCGGCGTACAGCGCGGGCGGATCGCCGGCGCGGCGCGGCCGCTCGATCACCTTGACCGGCCGGCCGGTCAGCTTCTCCACCGCGCGAATCACCTGCAGGTTGGAGGTCGGCTGGCCGGTGCCGAGATTGTAGAAATTCCGCGCGCCAGGCTCTGCCAGCCGATCGAAGGCGGCAATGTGGGCGCGGCTCAGGTCGTCGACGTGCACGTAGTCCCGCAGGCAGGTCCCGTCGGGCGTGGGATAGTCGGTGCCGAAGAGTTCCAGGTGCGGACGCCGGCCGGTCGCGACCTCGAACGCGAGCGGGATCAGGTGCGTCTCGGGGTGATGGTCCTCCCCGATGGCGGCATCCTCGGCCGCTCCGGCGGCGTTGAAGTAGCGGAACACCGCGAAGCTCAGTCCATGCGCTGGCGCGAGCGCCTTCAGCACGTGCTCGATGTCGAGCTTGGTCTGCCCGTAAGGGTTGATCGGCGCCTGCGGCAGGTCCTCGTGGATCGGCAGCGTCGCCGGTACGCCGAACGTCGCGCACGTCGACGAGAACACGAACTTGCGTACCCCGGCCGCCAGCATCGCGTTGAGCAGGTGCAGGGTCGCCGCGACGTTGTTGAAGTAGTACTTGAGCGGCTGTGACACCGACTCGCCCACGTAGCAATAGGCTGCGAAGTGCATCACGATCTCGATCCGCTCGGCGCGCAGCACGCGGCCGACCAGCGCTTCGTCCCCCAGGTCCCCCTCATACAGCGCCACGCCGCCCGGAAGCGCGGCACGATGCCCGTAGACGAGGTTGTCGAGTACCACCGGGCGGTGACCGGCAAGCTGGAGTTGGCGAACACAGTGACTGCCAATGTATCCGGCACCGCCGACGACGAGGATGTTCATGCGCGCGAGCCTTGTATTGCTTTCGGTCGCGCCTTGGCTAGCGATTTTCGTTTCCTTCGAATGAAGCTTCCTCCGCAGCCGCGCATCGTCATCACCGGGGTCGGACTCACTTCTCCCAACGGCAACAATCTCGGCGAATTCCGGCAGAATTTGCTCAACGGGGTGGCGGGCATCGAACGGATCGAGATCCGGTACATGGGCCCGCAACTCGCCGGCGTGTGTCACTACGATCCGCTGCGCTATCAGAAGAAGAAGGAGGTGCGGGTCGGCACCCGGGCGGGATCAATCTCGATCTACTGCGCCCGCGAGGCGCTGGCCGACAGCGGCGTGGCGATCGAATCCCTGCCGAAGGACCGCGTGGGCATCTACATCGGCTGCACCGAGCACGGCAACGTCG
>CALFZM010000110.1 GCA_937952235.1 uncultured Opitutia bacterium
CGGCTGACGTGCGACGGACCGGTCCGCAGCAGCTTGAGGACAAGCTGCTCCACCTCCCAGTGCGGCCGTTTTCAGGGCTGAGCTGGAGTGATGCTGTTGCGGTGGAGCCGCCTGTCCCCAGGCAGCTGACGTGGGACGGACCGGTCCGCAGCAGCTTGAGGACAAGCTGCTCCACCTTTCACTGCGGCCTCACGGCTGATTTGAAGGCCAACGGCCTGAGTCCGGCTGCGTCGAAGGCCAGCGGGAGTCCGGCGCAGCGCGCCAGCACCAATGCCACGGTTCGTAGCCGATGCCGTGGGGATTGTCCCGCGGGTACGAGAGATGGAAGCCGTGCCGGGGAGCGTTCCGATCGAGCCAGCGATAGGCCGCGGTGGAGCCGAAGCTTTCCTCGAGCTCGGAGTCGGGCCGGTCGGCGATGTCGAGCGCGCGCCCGGTGTGATGTTCACTGAACCCGGGGGCCGCCACGTAACGCAGGATCGCGTCGAGGGTGCGCCCGCGGTCGAGCCGCACGCGGATGAGTTCAGCCTGCCGGGTCACGGAGCGAAAACCGGAAACCGCCACGAGCGTGACACCCTCGGCCGCCGCGGCGGCTGCCATCTGCCGCCAGGCCCGCGCCGCCGCCGCCACCAGCAGGATCGGCCGGCCCTCGTCGCCATGGGCGATCAGTTCCAGCTCGGACTCCCGGGCTTCGGGGTGCAGCGGGAGGCCGCGCTCGGCGCCGTACGACGCGGGTATGCCAAGATCGCGGTGCAGGGCGGCGAGAGCGTCCGGAAGCGGCATGACAGGTGGGGGCGGCCGGCAACAGCCGCGCTCCCGGGCAGGAAGTCAGGCGCCGTGCTCGGCCAGCCACCGTTCGGCCTCGATGGCCGCGGCGCAGCCCATCCCGGCGGCGGTGATCGCCTGGCGGTACACGTGATCGGCGCAGTCTCCGGCCACGTACACCCCGGCCACCTTGGTCTGGATATGCGAACCGTGCACGGGTTTGAAATAGCCGTTGGCATCCACGTCCAGCGGGGGGGCAAACGGCTTCGTGTTCGGCAGGTGGCCGATGGCCACGAAGACGCCGCGGACCGGCAGCACGGATTCCACGCCGGTCTTCAGATTGCGGATGCGCAGGCCCGAGACGGCGTTTTGCTCCACACCTTCGACCGCGAGCGGCACGCTGTCCCAGACGCACTGGATCTTCTCGTGGCTGGTGGCGCGATCGGCCATGATCTTCGAGGCCCGCAGGGTGTCGCGGCGGTGGACCAGGTAGACCTTGCTGGCGAAGCGCGTCAGGAAGAGCGCCTCCTCCGCCGCGCTGTCGCCGCCGCCGATGACCGCGACCTCCATCTTGCGGTAGAACGCGCCGTCGCAGGTCGCGCACGTCGTCACGCCTTTGCCGCCGTAAAGTTCCTTCTCGCCCGGCACCCCGGTCATGCGCGGGGAGGCGCCGGTCGCGATGATGACACTCTTCGCCAGGATCACCTTCTCGGCCGTGATGAGCTTCCGCGGCATCGTGGTGAAGTCGACCGACGTCACGAGCGCCTGCTCGAAACGCGTCCCGAACCGCGTGGCCTGCTCGCGCAGGTTCTGCATCAGTTGAAAGCCGTCGATCCCGTGCGGGAAGCCGGGAAAATTTTCCACCTCGCTCGTGGTCGTCAGCTGGCCCCCGGGCAGCGGCCCCTCCAGCACGAGCGGGTTCAGGTTCGCGCGGCCGGTGTAGATGGCCGCGGTTAATCCGGCACAGCCGGTGCCGATGATGACGACGTTTTCGACGGGGGGCGTGGACATGGGAAGCGTGGACCGAAGACAGAGCGCCGGACGTCGGGAACTGCAACTCCCGAGATGAGCGTCAGGTGGAGCAGCCTGTCCCAATGCTGCTGGTTCGGTCTCCGGGAGAACGCGCTCCACGTTGGGAGCGCCTGAAAGGCAGCCTGGGGAACAGGCTGCTCCGCCACGCTCAACCTTTCTTCCGGCCGTTCTTCGGCTCGATGTTCAGGTAGGTCTTGTTGAGCATCTGGCTCTCGTAGAGCTCGAGCAGGCGGACGCCCTCGCGCGGCTTCACCTGGTCCTTCTTCGTGGCGGCGTCGATCTGGGCCTTCATCTTCCGGCACAGGTCCTCCTGCTGGTACTGCACGCCTTCGATGACGTCGGCGATGCGGCTGCCGCTCAGCGCCTCCTCGATGTAGAAGCCGTTGGGCTCGTCATCCTCGAGGAAGACGTGCACCTCGTTGACGCGACCGAACAGGTTGTGCAGGTCGCCCATGATGTCCTGGTACGCCCCGGTAAGGAACACGCCGAGGTAGTACGGCTTGTGGTTGAGCGGATGCAGCGTGATGTAGTCCTTCACGTCCTGCAGGTCGATGAACGAGGAGATCTTGCCGTCGGAGTCGCAGGTGATGTCGACGAGGATGGCGTTGACCGTGGGCCGTTCGTTGAGGCGGTGCAGGGGCGCCACGGGGAAGAGCTGCTTCAGCGCCCAGTGGTCGAGCAACGACTGGAACACCGAGAAATTGCAGACGTACTGGTCGGCGAGCAGCTTGTCCAGGTCGTGCAACTCCTCCGGCTGATAGCCGGTCTTGCGGCCTTCCTTCGCGATCTGCTCGCAGATCTGCCAGAAAAGCGACTCGGCGGCGGCGCGGTTCTCGAGGTCGAGGTAGCCGAGGTTGAAGAGGGAAAACGCCTCCTCCTTCTTCTGCACCGCGTCGTGGAAGCGTTCGAGCCGGCCGAGCTTGCCCTTGTTCCTGAGCATGGCCTCCAGGTCGGTGACGACCTTGTGCTTCTCCTTCGGCTGATGCTGGTGGCCGAGCGACTCGCGCTTGTTGATGCGCTCGAACACCTCGACGACGAGCAGCGAGTGCGGTGCCACGATGGCGCGGCCGGACTCGCTCACGATGTCCGGCACCGGCACGTCTGAGGCGGTGCAGACCTCGCGGATGTTGGAGACGACGTCGCGCGCGTACTCCGCCATCGAGTAGTTCATCGACGATTCGAAGTTGGTCCGCGAGCCGTCGTAGTCGATGCCGAGGCCGCCGCCGACATCGAGGTAGCCCATCGGGAAACCCATGCGGGCGAGCTGGCAATAGAAGCGCGTCGCCTCGATGACCGCGTTCTTGATCGTGAGGATGTTCGGCACCTGGGAGCCGATGTGGAAATGCACCAGCTTCAGCGCCTGCTGCAGCTTCGCGTGCCGCAGCTTCTCGCAGGCGAAGAGAATCTCGGCCGTGTTGAGGCCGAACTTCGCGTTGTCGCCCGTCGACATCGCCCACTTGCCCTCGCCCCGGGTCTGCAGTTTCGCCCGGAAGCCGATCAGCGGCTTCACGCCCGTCTCCTGGGAAATCCGGATGATGTCGTCCAGTTCCGCGAGCTGCTCGACGACGATGATGATCTTCTTGCCCAGCTTCCGCCCCATGAGCGCGAGGCGGATATAGTCGTGGTCCTTGTAGCCGTTGCAGATGATCAGTCGCTGGCCGCCCTCGTGCATCGCAAGCGCGATCATCAGTTCGGGCTTGGAGCCGGCTTCGAGGCCGTAGTTGAAATCCTTTCCGGCCGCCACGATCTCGTCGACCACCTCGCGGAGCTGGTTGACCTTGATCGGAAACACGCCCCGGTACTCGCCCTTGTAGCTCTCCTCCTTGATGGCCTTGGCGAACATCTCGTTGAGCTGCGTCACGCGGTAGCGCAGCAGGTCCTGGAACCGGATCACCATCGGCGCCTTGAGGCCCATGCCGAGCGCCTCCTGCAC
>CALFZM010000111.1 GCA_937952235.1 uncultured Opitutia bacterium
CCATGAGGGCGAGACAGCCGCCGCAAACCGACGCCATCGAGGTCGAGCCGTTGGAGGCCATGATCTCGCTGACGACGCGGATCGAGTACGGGAAGACGTCCTCCGGCGGCAGCACCGGCACGAGCGAACGCTCGGCGAGGGCGCCGTGGCCGACCTCGCGGCGGCCCGGGGCGCCGAAGCGGCCCGTTTCACCGACCGAGAACGGCGGGAAATTGTAATGGAGGATGAAGCTCTTCGAGGTGGCGCCGCCGGTCAGGCCGTCCATCTCCTGGGCCTCCTTGGTCGGTCCCAGCGTCGTGATCGCGATGTTCTGGGTGTCGCCACGCTGGAAGGTCGCGCTGCCGTGCACCCGCGGGAGCACGCCCACGCCGGCCTGGAGCGGCCGGAGGGCCTTGGCGCCGCGGCCGTCAGCCCGGATGCCCTTCTCGAGCACGTTCTTCCGGTAGGCCTTGTACTGGATGTCCTCGAACACGACGTTGAGGTCGACGTCCGTGAACTTGCCTTCGCCGAGCTCGGCGACGAGAGCGACCTTGGCCTCCTCCTTCAGCATCTTGATCCCGAGCGAGCGCTCGGCCTTTTCCTTGCCGAAGATGGCGGCGACGACGCGGTCGGTCGGGACCACGCGCTCGATGATCGCGCGGGCCTCGGGCGTCGCGCCGACGAGCGGGAACTTGCTCTTCGGCTTGCCCGCGATCCGCTGCAACTCCTCGATGGCGGCGATGATGGGAAGGATCGACTGGTGCCCGAACTCGAGGGCCTTGACGAACTCCTCCTCGGGAAGCTGGTCGGCGCTGCCCTCGATCATCAGCATGTCCTTCTTGGTGCCGACGTAGATCAGGTCGAGCGACGAGCCGAACATCTGCTCGATCGTGGGGTTGGCGACGAACTGGCCGTCAATCAGGCCGACGCGCACGCACCCGATGGGGCCGTTCCACGGGATGTCGGAGATCGCGAGGGCGGCGCTGGCGCCGTTGACCATCGGGATGTCGGACTCGTTGATCTGGTCGGCCGACATGAGCTGGCCGATGATCTGCACCTCGTTCAGCAGGCCTTCCGGGAAGAGTGGACGGCAGGGGCGGTCGCAAAGGCGGGAAGTGAGGATTTCCTTTTCGGAAGGACGGCCTTCACGTTTGAAGTAGCCACCCGGAAAACGGCCGGCGGCCGCGTATTTCTCCCGGTAATCCACGGTGAGGGGAAACCAATCCTGGCCGGGCTTCGTGGTCTGGGCGATCGTGGCGGTGACGAACACATTGGTCTCGCCGACGCCCACATTGACGGCGCCATTGGCGAACTTGGCATAGGTGCCGGTGGAGAACGTGATCCCGAGGCCGGGCACGGTAACGGTATGTTTCTGTTGCATGTTTCTGACGGTACGGACGATTTGCGTGGCTCGGATAGGCGAATCCGGCCGCGACACGCGACGGCCTGGAGTTCGTTGGCTTCCGGATACGGAAGCGGCGGCGGCGAGGGGTTGCCGCCGGGTATGAGGGGTGGGTTAACGCTAACCCGCTTCGATCAGCTCGCTCAGACGCGAGAGATTTCCGTTTGGCGCCTCGAAGTCTCCGAGGTGGAGCAGCCTGTCCTCAGGCTGCTTCGGCGCGCCGGTGAGGCCGCGCTCCTGGCAAAGCAACAAACGGAAATGTCCCGGTCCGGATTCGAGTGCCAGTAACGACAACGGGCGACCCGCGGATCGGGTCGCCCGTTTGACGAAAGCGTTATTTGCGAAGGTTGAGCTTCTGAAGCAGCTCGTTGTACTTGGGCAGGTTGTGCCGCTTCAAGTAGTCGAGGAACTTGCGACGGCGGGAGGCCATCTGGAGCAGCCCCCGGCGCGAGTGGAAATCCTTGCGGTGCGTGCGCAGGTGCTCGGTCAAATGATTGATGCGAGCGGTCAGCAGCGCGACCTGGACTTCCGACGAACCGGTATCCTTCTCGTGGGTTTTGTATTCGTTGATGATCTCTGGCTTTACGACTGTGGTAGACATGGTTTGGTGGCTTGATTCACGACTGTATGGGAACCCGCGAGGGCTCCGTGCCGCCCGCCCGCGCCCGATTGGAAGTCGGGCTGAGCCGGCGTCACCGTTCCAACCCCGAGGGATCGGGGCCAGCCATGGTGGTCATCCGCAACCGGCGGACGTCCACTGACGCAAGGTCGGAGGCTTCGGAAGAGACCGGAGCCGCGCAAGCGCAAATTTGGTGCCGCCGACCCGTAAATGGGGTGAAAGGGGCACTTTCGAAGGGTTTTCACCCGGGCCGCAGGATGATCGCCTTCACGTGGTCGCAACCCGGCAGCTTGCGAATGCGCTCCACGATGCTTTCCCGATGATGGAAGAGCTCGTTGCGCACGACCGCGTGGCTGGCCAGGACCACGAGCCGGTTGCGTTCGATCATGGCGGGATGCGAGTAGGCGGCGTTGGCGCCGCCGACGATCTCGCGCCACCGATCCCGAATCGTGTGCTCCGGCGCCTCCCTGCCAATCTGGTGCTTCTGCAGCAACGCCTCGACCAGGTCCGTCAGCGCTTTCGCGGACCGCGACCGTGCGCGAGCCGGGTCCTCGTTGGGCACGCCGCGCAGGTCGCCGATCAGGTTCTCGGCGATCCGGCTGAAATGAGGCGGTTCCTCGGGCATGAGGCAGGGCAGGATGACGTTACCGCTGAACTAATGCCGTCCGGCCGCAGCCTCCGGCGGCGCACGGCGATGGTCCGCCTCGAAGAGACGCGCGTAGCGCACGAATGCTCCGAAGGCGGTGGCCCACGCGATGTAAAAGCCGGGAAACCCGTCGAGGAACCCACGCTTCAGCACATAGGCGCGGAAAAACCGCCAGCCCGGCCGGAACACCGCCGCGCCCAGCGCAAACTTCCGGCCGCGCGCTTGTTGCTGGCGCACGAACAGGTCGGCAAACGGATTGATCTTCGCCACGTGGGCGGCCAGGTCCGGGAAGGAATAGTGGTGCAGGTCCGCCCGCAGGGTCGCGACCGGGCCGTCCGCCTCCACCTTCTCGTGCACGAAGGCGTCGCCGCCCCAGCGCGCCCGGTCCCGGTGAAACAGCCGAAGGGAATAGTCCGGATACCAGTCGCCGTGCGTGATCCACCGGTCGATGAACCACACTTTGCGGGGAAACCGCGCCCCCGCATTCCCCGCGGCGGCCGGGCTGGTCAGGAACGCGGCGATCTCATCTCGCAGCGCCGGCGACACTTCTTCGTCGGCGTCGAGCGCCAGCACCCAGGGCTGGCGGGTCAGCGCCACCGCGGCATTCTTCGTGTCGCGAAACCCCTGCCAGGGCCGGTGATGCACCTCCGCCCCGGCCGCCCGGGCCACCGCCTCGCTGGCATCGGTGGTGTCGTTGAGTACCACGACGCTCTCCGCCACCCAGCCGCGCACGCTGGCCAGGCAGCGCGGGAGGTTGAGCGCTTCGTTCCGGGCGACGATCGCGACGGAGAGCGGCAGGACGGGCTGGGGAGACGGGTTGATGCGGCGACTTTGAGACGAGCTGACTCGCGGCGTAAAGCCGCTGCTACACCTTTCCGAGGAAGGAACGGGGAATCTGATACAGGTACCCGCACGACCGCCAGGCGCGGACGAGGGCCTTCTTCGCTCCGCCGCCGCGGAAAACAAGCGCGTGGAGCAGTGCCACGATCGTGAAGCCGAGCGCCTTGGCGCCGTTGGCCACGAAGCGCCCCAGGAGGTAACCGGTCGCCCCGGGCTGGCCCGCGCGGTCGATCACGCGGGAGCGCGCGGAGTCGAACGCATGCCGGCGGGCATAGCGAAACGTCGTCCGGCTCGCCGGCATCTGGTGCTGCACGGCCGCTCCGGGCGCAAACCAGACCTCCAGGCCCGCGCCCCGCACGCGCCGGATCATCTCGCTGTCGCCGCCCGAGAAGTAGTTGCCCGCCGCCCGATCGAGGGCGGTGTGAAACGGCCCGAGCCGGTCGAACACCCATTTCGGCAACGCGAGGTTGGCGCCCATCGGGCAGTGGCGCGCCGGCAGCGGTCCCGTGTCGCTCCGGAAGGCCAGCGGTGCGTGCCACTCGCGGACCCACTCGGGCAGGCCGTCCGGAAACACGGGAACCACTTCGCCGCCCACCGCCCCGATCCGGCGCGCGCCGTCGGCGAGGAGCGGCACCGCCATCTGCGCGATCCAGTCGGGCCTCACCAGGATGTCGTCGTCGCCGAACAACACGATCTCGCCCCGGGCCTCCGCGATCGCGCGGTTCCGCGCGTAGTCGAGCCCCTGCTGTGGCTCCAAGAGGTAGCGCGGCGCCGGCTTTCCCGCCGCAAACTCGTCGACCACCGCCCGGGTGTGATCGTGCGAGTTGTTGTCGATCACCAGCACCTCGAAGTGGTCGCGCGGAAACTGCTGCGCCGCGATGCCGGCCAGGGTCTGACGCAGGAAATCGGCCCGGTTGTAGGTCGGAATCGCGACGGTGACTTTGATGACGGCGTCGGCCATGCGGAGAATACGACCAGGGGATTAACCACGAAACACACGAAATACACGAAAAAGGAAGGGGTATGGCCGGGTCGGCACTGCCGCACCCCGAGGACCGGCCGGTTCGTCGTCCGCCTTTCGTGCATTTCGTGGTCGCCCTCTCTTGAATAAGCTTCCCGCACTGCGGCGCGCCGCGTTCTCTCGCCGCATGGCGTTCAAGCACTGGCCGGTCGTACGTGACGTGCGTTTCGCACAGAAGTGCGGACGCTTCCTGCGTGGCGCGCGCAAGCGCCGGCCGGACTTGAACTGGGAAGAGTTCCACCGGATCGCGCGGCACTTCAAGCAGGATGACATGGGCAGCTTCCCGGAGCGCGGGTATCTTTTCCAGCTCGCCAGCGACCTGCCGGCCGATGCGCAGGTGATCGAGGTCGGCTCCTGGATGGGCGCGTCGACGTGCTTCATCGCCGGCGGGCTGAAGGGCGCGGGGGCGAAGATCCTCGCGGTCGATAATTTCCAGGGCCTGTCGACCTGCGGGGAGGACGCCGCCTGGTACAACCGGCACTTCCGCCAGCTCGGTGCGAACAGCACGCTGGAAATCTTCCGCGCCAACTTCGCCGCGCTGGGCTTCACGTCGCGCAGCGAACCGGTCGTCAGCGACTCGCTCGCGGCGGCGCAGGCGCTGGCGGCAAAGCGGGGGACGATCGATTTCATCTTCATCGACGGCGATCACTCCTACGACGCCTGCAAGGCCGACATCGCCGCGTGGGCGCCGTTCGTAAAGCGTGGCGGCGTGATCGCGTTTCACGATTTCGGCAGCCGCGCCGACGGCGTCACTCAAGCCATCTTCGAGGAAACCAAGGCCGGCCGCTTCGCCGAGATCGTCGGCGTCGCCGGCACGATCATCGCGTTCCGGATGTAGTTCCGAAGAGGTGGAGCGGCCTGTCTCCAGGCCGCTGACTTCCGCCGTGGTAAACCGCAGCGCCGTGAGGACACGGCGCTCCACCTCGATAAAAGCGCTCCTCCCGGTCGTCCGGCGGGAGCTTGATCTCCTCCCGGCCCCGTGTGTGCTCCGGCCGTGCTGACCACCCTCCGCCGCGCGGAATATGCCGAACTCATCGGGCTCTTCTTCCTGCAGGGCGCCGCGCTGGGCATGTGGTTCGTCCCACTGAGCCCGGTGCTCGAGGCGCACGGCTACGGCGGCATCCGCCCGTGGGCGTTCGCGACCTCCGGGGTGGCGGCCTTTTTCTCGCCGCTGCTCTTCGGCGCGATGGCCGACCGCCACGCCTCGCCGGTGCTCGTGCTGCGCGGGCTGGCGGTGGCGACGGCCATCGCCATGACCCTGGCCGCGACGGCCATTCGGATCGGCGCGCCCGCGGGCGTCGTGCTCGTCCTGATCCAGGTGCACGCACTCTGCTCGTCCCCGACGTGGAGCATCAGCTCGACCATCATCTTTGCCCGCCTGGCCGACGCAAAGAAGGAGTTCGGCCCGATCCGGGCCATGGCGACGATCGGCTGGATGAGCGGCTGCCTGCTGGTCAGCGCGATCGGGGCCGACGCCTCCACGCTGGCCGGTTACGGCGGCGCCGGGATGTGGCTGCTGGTGGCGACGATGACCTTCTGGCTTCCGCGGCTGGAGCCGCCCAAGGCGGTCGCCGGCCTGACCTGGGCGCAGCGTTTCGGCCTCGATGCGCTCACGCTCCTGCGCCAGCGCGATCATCGCGTGGTGTTCCTCACGACCGTGATGTTCAGCATCCCGCTCGCGGGCTTCTATCCCTACACGCCCCTGCACCTGCGGGAGCTCGGGCTCGAGCGCATGTCGGCCTGGATGACGCTCGGGCAGGTGAGCGAGATCGCCGCCATGCTGCTGATCGGCACGCTGCTCGCGCGGTGGCGGTTGAAGTGGATCATCGCGCTCGGCCTGGCGGTGGGCGTGCTGCGTTTCGGCCTCTGCGCCACCGGTGTCCGATGGGGACTCATCGCCGGCATCCTGGTGCACGGGGCGTCGTTCACCTTCGTGCTGATCACGGGGCAGATCTACCTCGACCAGCGCGTGGATCCGACGTGGCGCGCCCGGGGCCAGGCGCTGATGTCGCTCCTGAACGGCGGCGTCGGCAACATGACCGGTTATCTCGGCACCGGCGCCTGGTTCGCCGCCTGTTCCCACGACGGTGCCGTGCGCTGGCCGCTCTTCTGGGGCGGGCTCTGCCTTGCGTCCGGGGGGGTGCTGGCGGTGTTCCTCGCCACCTATCGCGGCCGCGGCTCCGGCGTGCTGCAGCGCGCGGAGCCGGGCGCGGCGTAACTTCCTCCCGCGGGCGGGCCGCGTCGCCCGTTAACGCCCGGTCGCGAGCGTGCGCGTGACGGCCGCGAACACATCGTCCGCCGCCAGCTTGCGCACGCAGTAACTGCGGTAAGAGTCGCCGGGCGTGCAAGGCGAGGGCGCGGCGGCGCCGATGCAGGCGCAGGGCAGCGGCGTCTGGAGGATCGTGTGCCGGGCCCCGAGCGGACGCCAGATGGTGGCGTTCTGCGAGCCGAACAACGCCACGACGGGCGTGCCGACGGCGGCGGCGACGTGCATCGGGCCGCTGTCGTGGCAGAGAAAGGCGTCGAACTGCGCCAGCAGCGCCGCGAGCTGGCCCGCGTCGCGGGGCGCGGGCAGCGTCACGACGTGCGTGCGGGCCCGGGAACGAATTTGCTCGATCAGCGACTGCTCGCCCGGTCCCGCGGTGAGAAAAACCTGCGCTCCGAGTTGATCCTGCAGCCGGTCGCAGACGTCCGCGAACCGCTCCACCGGCCACACGCGATACGCGCTGCGCGAGCCCGGATGCACGAGCACCTTGTTGCCGCCGCGGGGCACGAGTTTCTGCGCCGTGGCGATCGCCGCGGCCTCGGGCGCCAGGCGGACTTCGCGCGAGACGATCGGGACGCCGATCGCCGCCGGCAGCGCGAGGTACGTCTCGGTGATGTGATGCGCGTCGTAGAACGCGTTCGTGACCTTCGCCGTGTCCGTGTAGATCCAGCGATGGCGAAACGGGATCAGTTCGCGGTCGAACGTCGCGCGGACCGCCGCGCCCGTGAGCCGGGTCACCAGCGCGGTGCGGTCGGTGTTGTCGAAATCGAGCACGTGCGTGAAGCCCACCGCCCGCAGCGCGCGGATGAAGCCGGGCCAGCCCAGGGCGCGGCGGGGAAAAGCGAATGCGGCGTCGACGTCGGCATTGAGCGGCAGCACGCCCGTGTAAGCGGGCTCCGTGAGGACCGCGAGCCAGGCCTTGGGCCAGCGTTCGCGCAGATTCCGGAGCACGCTCCCGAGCAGCACGATGTCGCCGAGATAGCGGCGCCGGATCACGAGCACCCGCGGGTGGCGATCGGCCGCGGGGGCGATGGCGGTGTCGGCCGCCGTCTCACTGGCGAAGGTGGGCGAGGATGCGGGTGGCATCGGAGAAGGCAGCTTGGGCCACGGAACACACGGAATACACGGAAGAAATTCAGCGCTCCGGGCCTTCCGTGTGCTCCGTGTGTTCCGTGGGCCCGGCCGGGTCGGCGCTACGGCGCCGCCGCGCTCTGCCGGTCGTAGAGCGACTTGTAGAGCGGATTCGCCGCGTGCAGTTCGAGGTGCCCGCCTTCGCCGACGATCCGTCCCTGTTCGAACACGAGGATCCTCGTCGCGTTGCGGATGGTGGAGAACCGGTGCGCGATGATGAACACCGTCTTGCCGCGGACCAGTTTCTCGAGGGCGGTCTGGATGAAACCCTCGCTCTCGCTGTCGAGGGCGCTCGTCGCCTCGTCGAGGATGAGGATCGGGGCATTGCGCAGGAAGGCGCGCGCGAGCGCGATCCGCTGGCGCTGGCCGCCGGAGAGCGAGGCGCCCCGCTCGCCGACGAGCGTGTGGTAGCCGTTGGGAAACGCCGCGATGAAGTCGTGGGCGAAGGCGTCGCGCGCCGCCTGCTCGACCTCGGCCCGCGTGGCGTCGGGCCGGCCGATGAGCAGGTTGGCGAGGACGGTGTCGTTGAAGAGCACGGGGTCCTGCGCGACGACCGCAATGTTGCGGCGCAGGTCGGCGAGGCGCATCGCGCGGACGTCGATGCCGTCGATGGTCACGCGGCCGGCCCCGACCTCGTAGAAGCGCGGGATGAGATGGGCGAAGGTGCTCTTGCCCGCGCCGCTGGGGCCGACGAGCGCGCAGACGGTGCCCGCGGGGATGCGCACGCTGATCTCCCGCAGCACGGGCAGGTCGGGGCGGTAGGAAAAGTCGACCTGCTCGAAGGCCACGTCGCCGCGCAGGCGATCGACCGGAGTCGGGTCCGCCGGATCGGCGATGAGGAGCGGCTCGAGGAAGATCTCGTCGAGCCGCTCGAGCGCCGCGGAGCCGCGCTTCAGCTCGTTGTTGATCGCCCCGAGCTTCTTCACCGGCTCGTAGCACATGTAGAGCGCGGACATGATGGAAAGGAACACGCCCCAGCTGAAGCCGGCGCGGTAGACATAGATGAGCGTCGCGGCGATCCCGAGCGCGCTGATGAACTCGATCGCGGGGGTGAGAAACCCGGCGTACTTCACCGCCTTCATCTGGTACGTCACGAGCTGGCCCGTGGCTCGGCTGAAGCGCTCGACCTCGCGTTCCTCCAGCCCGAAGGCGCGCACCTCCCTGACGGCACCGATGTTCTCGCCGAGCGCGCCCGTGACCACGCCCATCTCGGCCTGCAGTTGACTGGCGCGGCGCTGCAGGTGCTTGCCGACATAGCGCACCGGGAACACGCACAGCGGGATGCTGGCGAGGCACAGCAGGAGAAACGCGACGTCGCGGTTGTCGAGCGCGAGCCAGGTCAGGTAGCCGACGGCGCCCAGCAGCTGCGCCGGCTGCTTGAAGAGGTCGTTGGCGACGCTGGTGAGCGTGAACTGGAGCTGGTTGGTGTCGGCAATCCCGCGCGAAATGAGGTCGCCGCTCTGGCGGCCGGAGAAGAAGGCGAGCGGCAGCGCCTGGAGGCGCGAAAAGAAATCGAGCCGCAGCCGCTCCAGCACGCGGACGCCGCACATCGAGATCAGGTAGGTGTTGAGGTAGCCGGACACCCCGCGCACGAGGAACACCGCGGGGATCAGCGAGGCGTAGCCCAGGATCTGGACGAACGTGAGCGGGACCGCGCCCGGCTCGAACAACCGGGGCAGGACTTCCTTGATGATGTAGTTCAGCGCCAGGCCGCTGGCCGCTCCATAGATGACGGCGAAGAACAACGCGCCGATCAGCGGCCCGCGCACGGCGCCGAGGTACTTGAGATAAGGTCGGAAGCGTCGCATCAGGGCGGGCTCGAACTTGTAGCGGGTGAGACGGATGGCCTTCCATCCCTATTTTCACCCGGGAGCGCGGACGTCCCCGTC
>CALFZM010000112.1 GCA_937952235.1 uncultured Opitutia bacterium
ACGATGCCCTGCGTCGTGGCGGCGATCTCGGCCATGAAGGCATCGCGGGTGAACTTGCCGTGCTCCATCTGGCGGAGCTTGTACTCCCACTCGCCCGTGAGGTCGGGCTTGGTGAGTTCCTCCGCCTTCACCGCGCCGAGGAACTGCAGCAGCTGCTCCGCCTTGGCGGTGGGGATGAGCTCGCGCTGGGGACGATCGATGTACTTCTGGTTGATCAGGCCGTCGATGGTGTCGGCCCGCGTCGCCGGCGTGCCCAGCCCGCGCTCCTTCATCGCCTGCGCGAGCTCCTCGTCGTCGACCAGCTTGCCCGCGCCTTCCATCGCGGAGAGCAGCGTGGCTTCCGTATAGCGCGGCGGCGGCTTGGTGGTCTCGGCGTGCAGCTTTGGCTCCAGGGTGCGGGCGCGTGCCGGCGTGCCGTCGTCGGCCGAGAGGGCGGGCAGCGCCTTCGAATCGGGCGAGTCGTCGTCGACGGTGGTCTTGCCGTACACGGCGAGCCAGCCGGGCGCGGTGAGCACCTTTCCCTCGGTCTTGAAGTCGTGCCCCGGGGCCACGGTGCTGATCCGCGTGGTGACATCGAACTCCGCCGCCGGATAAAACGCCGCCACGAAACGGCGGGCGATCATGTCGAACAGCTTCCCTTCCATCTCATCGAGGTTCTTCGCCTCGTGCGCCGTCGGGATGATCGCGAAGTGATCGGAGATCTGCTCGTTGTTGAAAATCCTCTTGTTGGGCCGGATCAACCCTTCATCGAGCGCCTTCTGCGCGTGCCGCTGCAGGTCGCCCGTCAGGTTGCGCATCGTCTCGCGCACGGTCGGGATGTAGTCCTCGGGCAGCGCGCGGGAATCCGTACGCGGGTAGGTGATCATCTTGTGGCGCTCGTACAACGCCTGGGCGATCTGGAGCGTGCGGCGCGCGGGCAGGCCGAAGCGGTTGTTGGCCTCGCGTTGCAGCGTGGTGAGGTCGTAGAGCCGCGGCGCCGCCTGGGTGCTGCCCTTCTTCTCCTCGGTGACGGTGGCCGGCGGCGTGCCGCTGCAGGCGGCCAGGACGGCCTCCGCGAGGGCCTGGTCCCAGATCCGGTCGATGCGGTCGTGCTCGTCGTTCTCGGCGCGCTTGAAGTTCGCCCGCTGGTACACGCCCTCGTAACGCCCCTTGGCGACCTCGAAGGTCGCCGTCACGCGCCAGTAGTTGCGCGGTTTGAAATTCCGGATCTCGAGCTCGCGGGCATAGACGATGGCGAGCGTGGGCGTCTGCACCCGGCCGACCGACGCGACGTTGCCGGCGCGGGAGCCGAACATCCGCTTGGTCAGCGCGCGCGTGCCGTTGATGCCGATCAGCCAGTCGCTCTCGCTGCGGCAGCGGGCGGCGTCCTCGAGGCCCTTCATCTTTTCCCCGGGACGGAGCTGGCGGAACGCCTCCTTGATGCCCTCGGTGGTCATCGTCTGCATCCACGCGCGCTGCACGGGCAGCTTGCACTTGGTGAGCTGGTAGAGGTACGCGAAGATCAGCTCGCCCTCGCGCCCGGCGTCGCAGGCGTTGATGACCTGGTCGACGTCCTTGCGGGCGAGCAGCTTTTTCAGCGCGTTGAACCGGTCCTTCGAATCCTCGATCGGCTTGAGCCCGAATTTCGCGGGGATGATCGGCAGGGTCTCCAGCCGCCAGAAGCCATATTTTTTCTTGTCGATGTCCTCGGGCATCTCGAGTTCCACCAGGTGCCCGAGCGCGTAGGAGATGACGTACTCCTCGTTCTCGTAGTGATCGCCTTTCTTGGGAACTTTGCCGAGGGCGCGCGCGAGGTCGGCCGCGACGGACGGCTTCTCGGCGATGACAAGTGACTTCATTCAACGCGAGCCGTTACCCGCGGAATCACGAAGTGCAAGAAATTGTTTCGACGGAACGTGGCAGCCCGCCGGTGCGGGCCGCCTCGCGCTGACGTGGCGGCGCCGCCGGCTCGCCGGCTGCCGCGTCGGCGGACGGGAGATTCGGCCCGACCGGGGGAAAGCGGCCTGGGGACAGGCCGCTCCACCCTCGGGCCGCTCCACCCTCAGGCCGCGGCCTTCGGTGTCTCGGCCAGCGCGGCGTCGAATGCCTTCAGCATCGCCGCGATCGTCTCGTCGGTCTCGTCGCCCATGTTCGAGATGCGAAACGTCTTCCCCTTGAGCTTGCCGTAGCCGCCGTCGATCACGAGCCCGTGCTTCGACTTCAGCGTCTTGTTCAGGGCGCCGAGATCGATGTTCTGCGTGTTCGCGAAGCAGTTGAGCGAGACCGAACCGTAGCCCTCCCGGGGGAAGAGCTTGAAGCCCTTGGCGAACACGTGCTCGCGCACGGTGCGGTTGAGCCGCGCGTGCCGCGCGTAGCGGGCCTCGAGGCCCTCGGCCTTGATGTCCTCGAGCTTCGACTTGAGCGCGTAGATGAGCGGGATCACCGGCGTGCTCGGCGTCATGCCGGCCTCGTGGTTCTTCTGGAATTCGACGTAGTCGAAGTAATAGCCGCGGTCGCCGACGGTCGCGGCGCGGTCGAGCGCCTTCTTCGACACCGAGAGGAACGAGAGGCCCGGCGGAAGCGCGAACGCCTTCTGCGAGCCGCTCACCAGCACGTCGATGCCGAGCTCATCCTTCTTGATCGGCAGCGCGCTGAGCGAACTCACGGTGTCGACGATCGCGATCACCTCGGGAAACTCGCGCACGACGTT
The DNA here is from genome assembly GCA_937952235.1 of uncultured Opitutia bacterium. GTDB lineage: Bacteria > Verrucomicrobiota > Verrucomicrobiia > Opitutales > Opitutaceae > ER46. The sequence continues at coordinate 2,690 of CALFZM010000112.1, forward strand.
CATGATCGCGGCGAGATCGCTCATGCACCCGCACGAGGTCTCGTTGTGGATGAGCGTGAGGGCGTCGTACTGGCCGGTGGCGAGCTCCTTGCGCACGGCTTCGGGATCGACCGGCTGGCCCCACTCGAACTTCAGCGCGGTGGCCGGCTTGCCGCAGCGCTGCGCGACGTCGTACCACTTGTCCGAGAAGGCGCCGTTCATGCAGTTGAGCACCTTCTTCTTCACCACGTTGCGGATCGATCCCTCCATCACGCCCCACGCGCTGCTGGTCGAGAGGTAGACGGGGTCCTTGGTATAGGCGAGGGCCTGCAGCTGCGGCTGGATCGCCTGGTAGAGCGCCACGAAGTCCGTGCTGCGGTGCCCGATCATGGGCTGCGACATGGCCCGGAGCGTTTTCTCCGAGACGGCGATGGGACCGGGGATGAAGAGTTTGTAGCTCATGAAAGGTGCGCGTAGTTGCTCGGAAAACTGTTTGCGCGGCGGGAAGCGTCAACCTTCATTCCAGCGCACCCAATGTCGCAGCCCTGGCTGAAGCGGAAGGTCAATGCCCTCGAGCTCTACACGATCGACCTCATCTACGGCCGCCGCGCCGGCACGGGGGCCGCGCTGTATGGGGCGTTCCTGCAGGTGCTCTCCTGGCTCTTCAACGGCATCGCCCAGTCCCGCTGGTGGCTATACCGGCACCGGCTCCTGCACGACCAGCCGCTCGGCTGCCTCGTCGTCGTCGTGGGCAACCTGACCGTCGGCGGCACCGGCAAGACCCCGGTGGTGGAAAAGTTCGCGCGCGCCCTGCGGGATCGCGGCCGCAAGGTCGCCATCCTCAGCCGCGGCTACAAGAGCAAGTCCGTGCCGGCCTGGCGGAAGTTCTGGTGGCGCCTCACGCACGCCGCCGAACCGCCGCCGCGGATCGTCAGCGACGGCACCACCGTGCTGCTCGACAGCGAGGAGGCGGGCGACGAGCCGTACATGCTCGCGCGCAACCTGCCCGGCGTGATCGTGCTCGTGGACAAGAACCGGGTGAAGGCGGGCGAGTACGCGATCAAGCGCTTCGGCTGCGACACGCTCGTGCTCGACGACGGCTTCCAGTACCTCCCGCTGAAGGGGCGGCTGAACCTGCTGCTGGTCGACAAGACCAATCCGTTCGGCAACGGCCACCTGCTGCCCCGCGGCATCCTGCGCGAGCCGATCAAGCACCTGCGCCGCGCGAGCTACGTGTTCCTGACCAAGTCCAACGGCCAGCGCGATCCCGAGCTCGAGGCGCTCATCCGGAAACACAATCCCGAGGTCGACATCATCGAGTGCGCGCACCGTCCGCGCTACCTGCAGCGGCTGGGCGCGGCGCCGGAGAGCGCCGGGGCACGCGAGCCGCTTGCGTTCCTGAAGGGCCGCCGCGTGTTCGCGTTCAGCGGCATCGCCACGCCGGAGAGTTTCGAGAAGTTCCTGCGCGACCTCGGCGCGCTGATTGTCGGGCGCGAGCGCTTCCTCGACCACTACCGCTACGAGGGCGAGGATCTGGCACAGCTCTTCGTCCTGGCCCGGAAGGAGGGAGCGGAGTGCCTCGTCACCACGGAGAAGGACGCCGTGAGGATCGCCGACAATCTGCCCTGTCCGCTGCCGGTTTATTATCTGCGGCTCGAGATCGACATCCTGCGCGGCGCGGCCGACTTCGACGAAGCCGTGGGTCGGATCTGCTTCCCCGCGAGCGGCACGCGCGCGCCGCTGGAGCCGGGGCCGGGCTGAGGCCCCCGGCCGCTTTCCCCTTGCGGCACCCGCCGTCCGGCGCGTTAGTTCCGGCTCCATATGCTGATCGATCCTCGTTTTGCGCAGCTGGCGGAAGGGCTCGTGGGTTTCTCGACGGCGCTCCGGAAGGGCGAGCGGGTCCTGATCGATGCGTTCGACATTCCCGATGCGATGATCGTCGCGCTGATCCGGGCGACGCGGCGTCGCGGGGCGTATCCGTACGTGCAGGTGCACCGGGCCCGCATCACGCGCGAGCTCGCCCTCGGTGCCGAGGAGGCGCAGTACGCACCCCAGGCGGAACTCGAGCTGGCGCGGATGCAGCACATGGACGCCTACATCGCGCTGCGCGGGTCGGAGAACATCTTCGAGTCGTCCGACGTGCCCTCCGACCGCGTGCAACTCGTGTCGCGCCTGATGAAGCCGGTGCTCGATCACCGCGTCGGTCGCACGAAATGGGTCGTGCTCCGGTGGCCGACGTCCGCCATGGCCCAGCAGGCCGCGATGAGCACCGAGGCGTTCGAGGATTTCTATTTCCGCGTCTGCACGCTGGACTACGCGCGCATGACCCCGGGCATGAAGGCCCTGGCGGACCTGATGAAGCGAACGGATCGGGTGCACATCAAGGGACCGGGCACCGACCTCCGTTTCTCGATCAAGGGGATCGGGGCGCAGCCGTGCGGCGGCCTGCGCAACATCCCGGATGGCGAAGTGTACTCGTGTCCCGTGAAGGACAGCGTCGAGGGATATATCCAGTACAACGCCCCGACCGTCTACCTCGGCACGTCCTTCGACCACATCCGGCTCGAGTTCCGGAAAGGCCGGATCGTCGATGCCAGCGCCAACAACACGCGCCGCCTGCTCGAGATCCTCGACAGCGATCCGGGTGCGCGCTACATCGGCGAATTCGCGATCGGGTTCAACCCGCACATCCTCGAGCCGATGCGTGACATCCTGTTCGACGAGAAGATCGCGGGCTCGTTCCACTTCACGCCGGGGCAGGCCTACGAGGGCGTGGGCAACGGCAACAAGTCGCAGGTGCACTGGGACATGGTTTCGATCCAGCGTCCGGAGCACGGCGGCGGCGAGATCTGGTTCGACGGGAAACTGATCCGCAAGGACGGCCTCTTCGTGCCGAAGTCGCTGCACAAGCTGAACCCGGACTACCTGCTGGGCGGCAGGTAGGGAGCAGCGGGTGACGAGCGTGGCCCCGACGCGCTTTTCTCCTCGCTACCCTTTACCCGCTGCTCGCTACTTCGTCCGCGATGCGTGATTTCATTCAGGCGCTGCCGAAGACCGAGACGCACCTGCATCTTGAAGGCGCGCTGCCCTACGAGCTGCTCACGGACTGGGATCCGGAGCAATGGCCGCCCGACCCGTTGTTCCGGGCCCGTACCTACCGCTACGCGAGCTTTCCGGAATTCGAGAAGATTCTCCTCGATCATGCGCTCCCCTGGTTCACCTCGGCCCAGCGCTATCACGAGGCCGCGAAACTGATCTTCGCGAAGCAGGTCGCGCAGAATGTGCGCTACGTCGAGACGAGCTTCCACCTCCCGGTCACGCAGTTCATCGAGGCGCCCGGGCCCGAGATCCTCGCCGCCATCCGCGCCGCGGTGCCGTCCGGGCTCGAGGTGCGCATCTTCGCGGGCATGCTCCGGTCCGACCTGGGCGGCGAGCTGCGCCCGACGATCGACGCCCTCCACGGCTGGGAGGGGCTCGCCGGCGTCGACCTGCATGGCTTCGAGCAGATCCCGACGCACCCCGACACGGCGGCGGTGTGGTCGAAGCTGCGCGCGGCGGGAAAGGTCACCAAGTGCCACGCCGGCGAGTTCGACGGTGCCGCGCGCGTGCGCGAGGCGATCGAGGACCTCGGCGTCCGCCGCGTCCAGCATGGCGTGCGTGCCATCGAGGATCCTGCGGTCGTGAAACTCGCGGCCGACACCGGCACGACGTTCGACCTGTGCCCGCTCAGCAACGTCGGCCTCCAGGTCGTGCCGTCGCTGAAGGAGCATCCGATCCGCCGGCTGATGCGCGCGGGCGTGCGCTGCACCGTCAGCACCGACGATCCGCTTTCCTTCGGCAATGCGCTGACGGACGAATACGCGGCGCTGGCCGGCGAGCTGACCTTCACCCGGGCGGAGCTGGGCGAACTGGCCGCCAACGGCTGGGCGGTCGCGGACGTGCCGGCGGCGATGCGCGACGCGAACGTGGCATTGATCGAACGGATCGTGGCGACGGCGGCGTGAGCCCATGACGCAGACGTACACCGTCCCGGCGGGCGTGCGCCGGCTGCGCGCCGACAAGGCGCTCGCGCTCGCATTCTCCGAGCACAGCCGCACCGCGCTGCAGCGGGCGTTCGACGCCGGCCGCGTGCTGCTGCGGGGGCAGCCGATCGAGCGTTCGCACGACGTCGCCGGCGGCGATGTGCTGGAGTTTTCCCTGCCGGAGGTCGTGCCGGCGGAACTGAAGCCGGTCGACATCCCCCTCGACGTGCTTTTCGAGGACAAGCACATGCTCGCGGTGAACAAGGCCGCCGGCATGATCGTGCACCCCGGGGTCGCGACGGGCGAGGATACCCTCGTGCACGCGCTGCTGGCGCACTGCGAGGACTCGCTGAGCGGAATCGGCGGCGTGGAGCGGCCCGGCATCGTGCACCGCCTCGACAAGGAAACCACGGGCGTGATCGTGGTCGCGAAGAACGACCGGGCTCACCGCGCGCTCGCCGACCAGTTTGCCTCACGCACGCTGACCAAGGAATACGTGGCTCTCGTGTCCGGCGTGCCGTCCCTGTTGAGCGGCACCATCGACCGCGCGATCTCGCGTCACCCGACGCATCGCCACCGCATGACCGTGGGGGAAGGCGGGAAGCCCGCCCGCACCGACTGGGAGCGCGGGGAGGCGTTTGCCGACCTCGCGGCGCTCGTGCGCTGCCGGATCTTCACCGGGCGCACGCACCAGATCCGCGTGCACCTGAAATCGCTCGGCCATCCGATCCTGGGCGACGCGCTCTACGGCTGGAAGGCCGATCCTCGCCTGCCTCGGCTGCCCGGGCGCATCCTGCTCCACGCCGAGCACCTCGTGCTGGCGCATCCGGTGAGCGGCAAGTTGCTCGATCTCCGCGCGCCGCTGCCGGCGGATTTCCAGGCGATGATCAAGGCGCTGCGGAAGGTCCGGGCGGAGTGAGCGGCAGGGCGCGGAGGGCGGTCCGGAGCCAGCCCCGTCGTTCGTTGCCTGCATGAACTCCGCGGCTCTGAGCCGGAACGATGCCGTGGCGGTGGAGCCGCCTGTCCCCAGGCGGC
>CALFZM010000113.1 GCA_937952235.1 uncultured Opitutia bacterium
GCTCCTTCATCCTGAGCATCCGGTTCATCCTGTCTCCTCCAGTTCGCTCGCAGGTACTCGATTTCTGTCCGAGCGAGTTCTTTTTGGACAGGATGAACAGGAGGTACAGGATGACTCGCTACCCCGCTCCATCGTTGCTCGAGCTTGCCTCCCAAGGTGGAGCCGCCTGTCCCCAGGCGGCTGAAGTTCGGCAGATCCTACCGCAGCAGCTTGAGGACAAGCTGCTCCACCTTTCCTGCGACCCCGGCTCCTTCATCCTGAGCATCCGGTTCATCCTGTCTCCTCCAGTTCGCTCGCAGGTTCTCAATTTCTGTCCGAGCGAGTTCTTTTTGGACAGGATGAACAGGCGGTACAGGATGACTCCCCACCCGGCTCCATCGGTGCTCCAGCTTGCCTCGCAAGGTGGAGCCGCCTGTCCCCAGGCGGCTGACCTTCGAGGGACGCGCCCGCAGCAGCTTGAGGACAAGCCGCTCCACCTTTCCTGCGACCCCGGCTCCTTCATCCTGAGCATCCGGTTCATCCTGTCTCCTCCAGCTCGAGTTCTTTTTGGACAGGATGAACAGGAGGTACAGGATGACTCGCTACCCCGCTCCATCGGTGCTCGAGCGCGATTCGCAGGTGGAGCCGGCGGGATCAAAGCAGCTCCGCCAGCAGCCGCCGCAGGACCGGGCGGATCCGCCGGGCGAGCACGGGATTGGCGTAACCCATCCAAGCGACCGGTGTGGTCGTGTCCAGCGGCAGCCGCAGTGGCCCGCCCGCCGGCGCCTCCACGACGCACCCCGCCTCGTGCGCAATGAGCGCCGTGCAGATGTCGTAGGGATGGCAGCACAGGCTGGCGGCGGAGTATCCCAGTTTCGCGTACGCCAGCGGACGCAGGTCGCCGAGCATCCGGTCATGGCCGGCGATGAGTTCATACAACTGGCCGCCGGTGGAAATATACTGGTCGTCGAACACGAGCTGGCCTCCGTCGCGCCCCAGGAGGCCGAGCTCCCGCCACAGCGCCTCCTCCAACTGCCCGAGCAGCGCCTTGCCCTCGGGAAAGAAGCGCGCGAGCGACGCGAAACCGTGCTCGAAGCCGCGGGCCGACGACGGGCGCGGCTGCCAGCGGCCCCGGGTCCCGCGCGCCAGGTCATGGCGCTCGGCACGCACGCCCGCGCCCCGCACCGCGCTGAGCTGGTCCGCCCGGTCCTGTTTCGACACCGGAAGCTCCGTCATCGCCGCCACCACGATGTCGGCGAGCCTTGTGCGCCCGCCGTGCTGCGGCGCGAGTCCGGCCAGGATGAAGGCGGAACGCTTGTCGTACATCACGCCGCGGGTGCCATCGATCGGATCGAGAATGCATTTCCAGGCGGTCCGGAGCACGGGCGTGCCGCGGGGGAAGGTGACAGGATCCCCTTCGAGCCCCTCCATCACGAGCTCGACCGGCTGGGTGCGGGGCCAGTGCGCCTCGAACCACTCCAGGATCGCGGCCTCGCTCAACCGGTCGATGTGATAGATCGTGTCCGCGGCCGTCACGCCCGCGATCCGGGCAAAATGGCGCGCCTGGTGTCGCCGGGCGGCCACGATCGTGTCGCGAATGTGCGCCTGCAGCCCGCACAACCGGCGCCGGGCGAGTTCAAGCTCGGCGGCGCGAGTCATGGCATGGAGCGGCCGGGGCGCACCGCCGTGGTTCCGCCCGCCGCGCCGGTCAAGCCGCGAACCCGCCTCGCGCCGACGTGCCGGCAGCGGCGGTTCACGCGAGGGAGCGCAGGTCGGTGCCCGGCTTGAAACGGATGGTCTTCATCGCGCGAATCTTCATCGGCTCGCGGGTGTGGGGATTGTAGCCGTTGCGGGCCGGCCGCGTGGCGATCGCGAAGGTGCCGAAGCCGACCAGCGAAACCTCCTTGTCGCGCCGGAGCCCGCGTTTCACGGCGGCCAGAACGGCTTCGGTGGCACGCTCGGCGGCCGCCTTCGAAGTACCGTTGCTCATGATCTTTCGTACTTCGTCAACCAAGGCAGCCTTGTTCATGGGATCAGCGGAGGGAGCGAGCGAAGAAACCGCCTTCCCCGCGGTCAAATCCATTCTCCGCCTCCACGGCGCGAAGCCGCGGCCCGCCCGCACCCTTTCTTCCGGGCCCACGCCCTGCTCGTTCGAACGTGCCGGCGTTCCCGCCGTGCCTTCGCGCCACGTGCACCCATGCTCCGGATCGTCAAGCTGCCGGCGGATGCGGGCGCGCGGGGACCTCGCCGGCGCGGCCTTTGATCACCACGTCAAGCAGACCGCGGAGCGCGGCCTCGCGCGACACTCCCCGCTCGGCGGCCAACTGGTCGGCACGTTTGAGGAGCTGCGCTGCCATCGTGGCCGCCTGCGCCGGCGCGGCCCCGAGGCGCTCGCAGAGCTGCGAGAGTTGTTCCAGCTCACTCATGGCACCACGTTCATGCGCACGTTCGCAGGGCCGCCCGGTTCCAGGCCGAGGGCCGTGCCGGCCGGAGTATGCATGAGCGTGAGCATCGCCAGGCCAGTCCAGCCGCCCAAGCCGTCGGCCACCGCCGAGCGCAGTTCGCCCACGACGCGGGGACCGGCCAACAACGGCGCCGGCAGCGTCGGCGGCACCGGTCCATCCCCCTGGACCCGCTGCAGCCGTCGCCGCACCTGACCCATGGACTTCAGCCGCGCCATGACCTCCTGGCCGAGGTAACAGCCCTTGGTGTAGGAAATCGCGACCGTCTCGAGCCCGGCTTCGTTGGGCAGGTCGCCCGGACCGACCTCACGCGGGATGGCGGGAATGCCGGCCATGATGCGGCGCCGTTCGCGTTCCTCCTCGCCGACGACGCTGCCGACCGCGCGCAGGGAGGCCGCCCACTCCGGCTCGCCGGCGGCGAGCGGCGCGATCCATTCGACGCTCCGTTCCGCGGAACGGCGACCCGGAAACACCCGCGCCGGTCCCGGGGCCGCGGCCAAGAGGGCGTCGGCCCCGTCCCCCATCACGGTGAGACCGGTCCAGGCCTCCGTCTCGTCGGTGAGGGTGACATCGTCGGCGATGACGTGACTTTCGAGTCGTTCACGCACCACGGCCGCAGGGGAGAAATAGCTTCCGACGAGAAACGTTCCCGGCGCATCGCCCGACAAGATGAAACTGTCGGCCAGCACCCGGCCCTTCACCGTCAGCCACAGGCCGTACACCGCCCGCTCACGGGCCAGCTCCCGCAGGTCGTTCGTGAACTGCCCTTGGAGGAAGGTCGCGGCGTCGTCGCCGGAAACCCGCAACCAGCAGGCCGGTCGCCACGTGAAAAACGCGCTGGAAGTAGAAAAGTTGATAGGCATTAAGCTGCTATACATTCAAAGGTTGAGAAAAAAGTGGTAGAATTTGAAAACTCCGCATTGACGCAAGCTCACCCCGGGCTATTCCTAGGCCCATCAAGTTTAACACTTCTCCCGCCTAGCGGGAGTTTTGGGGTAACTAAGAAAGCAAAGGCCGGTCGCTTAGGGGTAAGCGACCGGCCACTTTTTTTGTCCAAATTCGGCGGAGTCACGAGGGAGGCAGCACTGGAAGGCAGGCTTGCGCGCCGCAACGGCGGCGAGCCAATCTGGCAGTTCATGCAAAAAACCTCGGATATCAATGTCGTCGAGACCCGAGCCCTGCCTTCTCCCGCGCAGCTGCTGCGGGAGGTGCCCAAGACCGATGTCCAGGCCGAGTTTGTGGCGCGGGCGAGGCGCGAAATCCACCGGCTGATCTTCACTGACGAGAAACGGCTGCTGCTGATCGTCGGCCCGTGCTCGATCCACGACGTGAAAGCCGGCCGCGACTATGCGGTGCGTCTCGCCGAGCTGGCGCGCGCGGTGGCGGACCGCGTCATGATCGTGATGCGGGTGTATTTCGAGAAGCCGCGGACGACGGTCGGCTGGAAAGGCCTGATCATGGATCCCCATCTGGATGGGTCCCACGACATCGCCACGGGCCTGCGGACCGCGCGCACGTTCCTCCGTGAAGTGCTCGACCTGGGGTTGCCGACCGCCACCGAGCTGCTGGATCCGATCACGCCGCAGTACATCGCGGACCTCATCTGCTGGTCGGCGATCGGCGCCCGCACGGCCGAGTCGCAGACGCACCGGCAGATGGCGAGCGGCCTCTCGATGCCGCTCGGCTTCAAGAACGGCACCGACGGCTCCATCCACACGGCGATCAACGCCATCAAGGCCGCCGCACAGCCGCAGACTTTCCTCGGGATCAACCTCGACGGGGCCGCGTCGGCGATCGTCACCCGCGGCAACCCGGATTGCCACGTGGTCCTGCGGGGCGGGACGGCGGGTCCGAATTTCTCCCCGGCGCACATCGCGCAGACGGAGGCGCTGCTGGCGAAGGCCGGCCTGCCCAAGGCGATCCTCGTCGACTGCTCGCATGACAACTCCTCCAAGCAACCCGCGCGTCAACCAGAGGTGGTCCACGCGCTCCTGGCGCAGATCGCGGCCGGCAACACGTCGATCATGGGCGCGATGATCGAGAGCAACCTCGAGGCCGGCAACCAGCCCTTTCCCCAGCCGAAGGAGCAACTGCGCTACGGCGTCTCGATCACCGACGGCTGCATCGACTGGGCCACGACGGAACGGCTGGTGCGCGATGTCCATGCCGCCCTCGCGCCGCGCTTCGCGTGAGTGCGGACGAAAAGCAGTTCTTGCGTGCGACCGTCCCTCGGTCGTGGAGTAAACCCCCTTCGTTCCCATGAAACCACCCATTCGCGTCGCTGTCACCGGAGCCGCCGGCCAGATCGGTTACTCCCTCCTCTTCCGCATCGCGTCCGGCGCGATGTTCGGCTCCGACCAGCCGGTCATCCTCCAGTTGATCGAAGCGCCGATCGAGAAGGCGCTGAAGGCGCTCGAGGGCGTGGCGATGGAACTCGATGACTGCGCGTTTCCGCTGCTCAAGGGCGTGGTGCAGACGTCCGACGCGAACGTCGGCTTCAAGGATGCGAACTGGTGCCTGCTCGTTGGCGCCAAGCCGCGCGGCCCGGGCATGGAGCGCGCCGACCTGCTGAAGGACAACGGGAAGATCTTCATCGAACAGGGTCGGATCATCGACGCCGTCGCCGCCGCCGATGCCCGCGTCGCCGTCGTGGGCAACCCGGCCAACACGAACTGCATGATCGCCGCCTCGCAGGCGAAACGACTCTCCCCGGATCGCTTCACGGCGATGGTGCGCCTCGACCAGAATCGCGCGCAGTCTCAGCTCGCCAAGAAGGCCGGCGTCGATCTCACCGCCGTCCAGAACATCTTCATCTACGGCAACCACAGCCCGACGATGTTCCCGGCCTTCGCCCACGCCACGATCAACGGCCGCCCCGCCGCGGACGTCATCAATGACGCCGCCTGGCTGCAGGGTCCGTTCTGCGAGATCGTCGGGAAGCGCGGCGCGGCGATCATCGCCGCCCGCGGCGCCTCGTCGGCCGCGTCGGCCGCCAACGCCCTCGTCGATCACGTGCGCTCCCTCGTCACCCCGGGTGCGATTCACTCCATCGCGGTGAAGAGCAACGGCGCATACGGCTTCGACGCCAACGTCTGGGCCGGCATGCCGGTCCGCACCACCACGCCCGGCAGCTACGAGGTCATCACGAGTTACGCGATGGATGACTTCGCCAAGTCCAAGATCGCCGCCACCAACAAGGAACTCGTCGAAGAACGCGCGTTCGTGGCCGAGATGATCAAGTAAGGGCAGCGTGCCCCTCCGCCTGCGGCGCCTTCACCGGGCGCCGCATTTTTTTTATCGAATCAGCCCGTTCAACGCCTTGCTGATCTGAAATGCGCCGCGCACGGCGGCAAAGGCGTCCAGCAGTTCCGCCGGCCCGGCTCCGCGCGGAAAAACCACGTCCAGGGTTGCGCCGGTGCACCGCACCTCCGCCTCGACGCCCTCGACTCCGATCGTGCACTCCCGGCAGTCCGACGGATAATGGACGCCGAGCCCGGCCTCGCCGTCCAGCGCCTCGATCGCATCGACCACCGCTTCCACCCGCGCCCCTTGCTTCAGGGCGAACGATATTTCCGTGAAACGGCCGGCAAAGATCCGGGCAAACGCCTCGCGCCGCGCCAGGTCGGCGTCGCGCAGCTCACGCAGCGTCGTCGTGACCACATACTCCGCGGGTTCCGCCTCCTGGAGCGCATAGGCGAGCTCGAGCGAAAAATCCCGCGCGTTCAGCACCGCGAGCGGGCTCGCGACCGTGAGGGTGAGATCCCGGCGCTTGTACTCGAGGCCGGTCCGCACCTCCTGAAACAAACGCTCGGCCTCCCCGGCCAGTTCGGCCGCGCAGATCTTCGCAAGGAACCCGCTCGTCGCCGCATTGACCGCGTCAGGCAGGCTGTGATGCCCCTTCTTGAAACCCGCGAGCGACTTGACCGCCCCGCTCGAGCGCCCGACGAACGCGATGCCTGCGATCACGCGGGAAGGGAGTGGCTCGGTCATCGGTCCGCCAGCAAACCGCGGACGTCCGCTCCCGCCAGCCCGAAATCGCCGCCTTTCGGGCGGCCCGCCGCCTCCGTCGCCCCGGTCAAACCATGCGCTGGTCAGGACGAGCCCCGCGGCGCACGAGCGCCACGATGCCCACGATCAGCAGCACCGGCACCCACAACGGCGCCAGCAGCACCACGAGCGCCATCAGCGCCGCGCCCAGCGCCGCGAGCAGAGGCAGTCCCAGGACGGCGAGGCCGAGCAGCGTCGTGGCGAGCAGGCACCCGAAGGCGAACATCTCCGGCAGAAACTTCACGGCCAGGACGGCGCCCAGCACCAGGAGCAGGAGCTTCAGGAATGCGTTCATGACCGGAATACCCGCGTGAGCGCGAAAAGTTGCAAACCGGCGCCGCGGACCGCTCTGATCCGGTCCCGCTTGAGCACCTCCCCCGCCGTTCCCGTCGTATGCGCCGTGATTCTGGACGACGCCGGTCGCATCCTGCTCGCCCAGCGCCCCGCCCACAAGCACCTGCCGCTCAAGTGGGAATTTCCCGGCGGCAAGGTCGAACCCGGCGAGGAACCCGCCGCCGCCATCGCGCGGGAAATCCGGGAGGAACTCGGCTGCGAGGTCGCGATCCTCCGCGCCCTGCCGCGCTTCACCCATCAATATCCGAAGACGCTGATCGAGATGATCCCATTCGTCTGCCGGCTCGCCCCCGTCAGCCCGCCCCCGTGCCTGCACGAACACGTGGCGGTCGCCTGGGTCCCGCGAGACGAACTGCATTCCTACGACCTAGCCCCCGCGGACTGGCCGATTCTGAAATCTCTCTGAGCTCAAACAGAGGGACCACGAAGCACACGGAATACACGAAAGCGCGCGGCAGCACGATGCCGCAGGCTGGGCTTTCGTGTATTTCGTGTGTTTCGTGGTCTCTGCTCTCTCCCCTCCCCCCTCGACACCCCGCCCCGCTGCGCCACATTCTGCCGGGATGTCCGCGGATCCGCTGCCACTCCACGCCGTTTCCCGTCTTCCCGCTCCCGGAGACAACGTCGCCATCGCCATCCGCCGGCTCGACGCCGGCGAGGTGCTGGCGTTCGCGGACGGACCGCGCACCCTCGCGCACACGGTGCTGGAGGGTCACCGGTTCGCGGTCGCACCGATCGCGACCGGCGCATTCCTTTTGTCTTGGGGACTGCCGTTCGCCCGCGCGCTCGGACCGATCGCCCCCGGCGACTATGTGACCAATGCCGCGATGCTCGAGGGCCTGGCGGTGCGGCGCGTCGCCGGGCTCCAGTTACCCGCCCAGGCCAACTTCGAGGATTACCTGGAGACCTTCGTGCTCGACGAGGCGACGTTCCGGCCGGGTCCAGAGGTGGCCCGGGTTGCGGCGCCGCGGACGTTCGCCGGCTACCGTCGGCCGGGACGTCGCGGCGTGGGCACACGCAACACGCTCGTCATTCTCGGCACGACGTCGCACACCGCGAGTTTCGCCCGCCAGCTCGCGTCCCGGCTGCAACCGCTCGCGCGCGTGCACCCGCAGCTCGATGGCATCGTGGCGATCGCCCATACGGAGGGTGGGGGCCCCGGCGAACCCAACAACACCCAGGAGATCCTGCGGGCGCTCGGCGGTTTCATGGTGCACCCCAACGTCGGCGCCGTGCTTGCCGTGGACTACGGCACCGAACCCGTCACGAACGCCCGGCTCCGCGACTTCATGCGCGCGAACGGCTACCCGCTCGATGACGTGCCGCACCGGTTTCTGACGCTCGACCGCGGGCTCGCCGCCGGGCTCGCCGAGGGTGAACGCATCGTGCGCGACTGGCTGCCCGCCGTCTCCGCGCAACCCCGGACCGACGAACCGCTGCGCGAGCTGCGCGTCGCGCTGCAGTGCGGCGGGTCCGATGCGTTTTCCGGCGTATCCGGCAATCCCCTCGCCGGCGCCCTCGTGCACGAGATCATCCGCCACGGCGGCGTGGGCGTCCTGACCGAGACGGACGAATCGATGGGCGCCGAAAGCTACATGCTGAAGAACGTGCGCGACCTCGCGACCGCGCGCGCTTTTCTCGGCACGCTCGATGCCTTCCGGGAAAAGCTGCGCTGGCACGGCCTCACGCCCGAGAGCAATCCGTCCGCCGGCAACCGGTTTCGCGGGCTCTACAACATCGCGCTGAAGTCGCTCGGCGCCGTGCACAAGAAGGACCCGCGCACGCGGCTCGACACCATCATCCGCTACGCGCAGCCGCTGCGGGACCTGGCCGATCCCGGCTTCACGTTCATGAACGGCCCGGGCAACGACCTCGAGGGCATCGCGGGCCAGGTCGCCGCCGGATGCAACCTGCTGCTCTTCGTGACCGGCAACGGCTCGATCACGAATTTCCCGTTCGTGCCGACCCTCAAGATCACGACCACGACGCGACGACACCAGCTGCTCATCCACGAAATGGACATCAACGCCGGCCGCTACCTCGATGGCGAGACGATGGAGGCGCTCACCGCCGATGCGTTCGAAGTCGTCCTCGCCACCGCCTCGGGCCGGAAGACCAACGGCGAGCGCGCCGGCCATTCGCAGGTGTCGATCTGGCGCAACTGGCGGCAGACCGACACCTCGCACCTCGCCGAGCTTCGCGCCCGCCCCGCGCCGGACGGGATTCCACTCGCGGGCAGCCCGGCGGGTGGAGCAACCTGTCACCAGGCTGCTGATACACCGTCGGTCCCTCCCTCCGTCAGCTTCCCCGCGTTCCGCACCGACGCCGGCGTCGCCACCGAACGCGTGGCGCTGATCCTTCCCACCAGCATGTGCTCGACGCAGATCGCGCGGCTGGCGGCCGAGAAACTCAATGCGCAGCAGGTCGGCCGCGACCGGGGCATCTCGCGTTTCGTCGCGTTCACGCACAGCGAAGGCTGCGGCTTCGGCGGCGACACGATGTACCGGCTCCTCCAGCGCACCTACCACGGCTACGTGGTGCACCCCAATGTCGCCGCCGCCCTGCTGCTCGAGCACGGTTGCGAGAAGATTCCCAATGACGTCATGCGCCGCCAGCTCGAGACCGCCGGCCTGCCGCTCGACCGCTACGGCTGGGCCAGCGTTCAGCTCGACGGCGGCATCGACAAGGCGATCGCGAAGATCGAGGCGTGGTTCGCCAGCAAGTTCGCCACCCAGCCCGCAGCGGAGCGCACGCTCGCCGGCCTCGGCGGACTGAATCTCGCGCTGCTGACCGTCGGCCCGGTGGACGCCGCCACCGCGCAGGTCTGCGCCCGGGTCGCCGCTGACACGCTCGCGCTCGGTGGCAGCGTCGTGCTGCACGAGGCCGATCCCCTGCTGGCGAATCCGGCGTTCGCCGCGCGCGTGCTCGGGCCCTCCTCCCCGCACGCCACCCTTGCCTACGGCCAGCCGATCCAGCGGCGCGGCCTGCACGTCGTCGCAAGCGAGACCGAGCATGCGGTCGAGAACATCACCGGCTTCGGCGGCAACGGCGCCCACCTGGTGCTCGCCGTGGCCGGCGACCATGCGTTGCAGGGCCATCCGCTGTTGCCGGTCCTGCAGATCGCCGAACCGCACCGGCGCGGCGTGCTCCCGGCCGATGACCTCGATCTTTTCCTCACCGGCGACGAGCCCGCCGACCTCGCGACGTTGCGGCAGGCGCTCGTCGACGTCGCCCAGCGCACCCGCGTGCCGGTGGCGAACGCTCAGGGCTTCGTCGATTTCCAACTGACCCGGGGATTGCTCGGCCTCACGACCTGACGTGGGCGCGTCTTCCCTGGGGAAGCGGCTCTACGCCGCGACTGAACGTGAGGCCGAGCGCCCGGTCGCGGCGTGAAGGCGTGGGCACGTCACGACCCAAGCGGTCGCAGCGCTTGCAATCACGCCCCATCGCCGCATGGTTCGCCGTCCTGTTCTTTGATTGGTTGCACGAACCAATCCGCGATCGCCCTCCGGCGATCCGTATTTCGGGGGTGTTCTGGATTCTACCCTTGGTTGGAGTGCGCCGCTGCCTGTCGAGAGTCGTGGGCCTCTCGTTAATCCCCCTGCGAAAAAACAAACGGCAAAACTGAAGAAATGCCCCTGGCTGCTTAATGTCAGCCACGTCGGTCTAGCGACACCTGCTAGCTGGAACTGACGTCGACAGCAGGCATGGCGCGTGGAGCGGTCCGCGGACCGCGCGCTGTATCTTCCATCCGGGGACTGGCGGGTGCTCAAGCGCGTGAGGCGGCATGGCACCGGCGAGATCAAAGTCTCACTATAACAGGTAGACGCGGTGCGCGAAGGTCAGGGGCACGCGGGTTCAAATCCCGCCACCTCCACCATTTTATTCCTCTGCACTGCAATGACTTGCAGAGATATTCTACCCAGTCCTGCCAGATTCCTGCCAAAAAGCTTGGGTTTTCTGCGCCGTCTGGCATAATGCTGCGCATGGCGGCAACACGTACGGGACAGAACAAACTCAAGCAGTGGGAGCACCCGGCCAAGAGCGGCATCTGGATCGCTGAGGTCCTGAACCGATCGGGCGGCGAGTCGTTCGGGGTAAGTTACAAGGTCACGTTGCCCGCGAAGCTCGCTGGCACTCGGCAGCGGAAGCAGTTCGGCACCCAGGCACTCGCAGAGGAGTTTGCCACTTCCGAGCAGGATCGGTTGAGGCGCCAGGGCCAGGAGGGTCTTTCACTCACGCCCGCGCAGCGACGCGAAGTCGCAACCGCGCTGGAGCGGCTCGCTCCGGCGGGCATCGGGATACTCGAGGCCGTGGAGTTCGCGCTCCGGCACATGCGGCCTGAAGGCGGCGACCGCACGGTGAAAGAGGTCGTGGACGAGATGGTCGCCATGAAGAAGGGGTGGCTCGCGACGGGCGAACTCCGCCCGAGCAGCTTCCGCGATTTCAAACAGCGCGCAGAGCGCTTCGCGGATTACTTCGGCAGTGCTCAGGTGAAGAGTGTCACGTTGCCAGAGGTGAAGACGTGGCTCCGCTCTCTCGGCCTGTCCGGGCGCAGCGTGAAGAACTACCGCATGACGGCTTCCGAGATCATGCGGCACTCGCACACGAAGAAGTATCGGGCCGACAATCCGCTCGATGAGTTCTCCAAGTCGGACCGGCGGGAGTTGGAGCCAGGCGGCGAGAATTTCCGCGAGCCGGCGATGCGGAGCGTCTGCTGACAACCGCTTTCGCGAATCCCGAACTCGATCTAGGCGCCGCGGTCGCGCTCGGCCTCTTCTGCGGCATCCGCACGGAGGAATTGAAGCGGCTCGATTGGAGCGCAGTGCGCCTGGACGATCCGAAGCCGTTCGTGAAGATCGATCGCACGATCGCGAAGAAGCGGCGCATCCGCAATGTGGATATGCCGCCGTGCTGTGTCGTGTGGTTGCGCGCGTGGCCGAATCGGCAAGGCGCGGTCGCACGAAACAGCTACATCACGGACTACGTGAAACGCTTCGCGAAGCTCACTCGTCTGGCGGGATTTGGGCGGGCCGAGAACGATGGCACATGGGTTTCGACCTGGGACGATAACGCGATGCGCCATTCGTTCGGCAGCTACACCTTCGCGCTCACCGGCGACAGCATGAGGACGTCGGTGCAGATGGGGCATCGGGCCAGCGACCAAGTCCTTTTCGATCACTACCGCGCGCTCACGACGAAGGAAACGGCCGAGGCGTACTTCGGCATTCTCCCGAAAACGGAGGTCGGCGGCGTCGTTCAGTTCGCAGTGGCGTAGCGCCCCTTGGCGCCAGAACGGCGCGAAAAGGTGCTTAAAAACTGTGGACAGCGCGAATTGCGCGCGGAGAACTCGCGCGCAGTCCCGCAGTGTTTCCCGACAATTTCCGTCGGAAGCATAGCATCGGCCGCCGCGCATCCCGCGCGGCGTTTTGAAGATGAGCGGGTATTCACGTTATGGAAACGAAAGTGGAATCGCCTCAGCTTCTAAAACGGGCTGAGGTCGCGAAGCTCCTGCGAGTTTCGCCGCGAAGCATTGACCGACTCTGCCGAACCGGACGCCTTCGGCGAATCTGGATCACCAATCGTCTGGTTCGCTTCCTCGAATCCGATGTCACTCGAATGGTTCAGCGGCAGCGGACGAAAGGAGGCGCGAGATGAAGGCGCCTGCAGTTTCTTCGCCGACGGAGTTCTCGCCGGCCGAACTTCGGCGCAATCCGCCGCGACTTTTGAACTTTCGAGAGCTCTGCGTCTTTCTCGACATCAGCGAACGCCACGCCCGCCAGCTCGTCGCAGATCGCAAGCTTCCCGTCATTCGACTCGGCAAGTGTCTCTTGTTCGACACGAGCCGGATCCTCGCAGCCCTCGAAAAGATGTCCGCATGAGTGCGCTGACACGAAGAGGGGCCGCGGTGATCGAGACACCAGCGGCCCCCCAGACGATTCACGAGACGACGGACCAACTCGAATCGCCCGCAAAGCTGTCGTCAATCGGAGATAACCACCCCGGCGAGGTGCTCGACTTCGAATCGCCAGCCACTCTCGAGCTCAATGTCCCGAGTCCAGACTCGCACGGATCTGAGGCAAGCGCCTGCGCGGCACGGGACGAATCATGGGAGCGCGCCGCGCCAGTTCACGCCCGCGCCCGGGGCCTCGAACGCGATCGACGAAAGGAGGTGCCGCCGGCGAAGGCTTCGCGGCCGCTCGCGCCTCGACTTCATGGTGCCGCAGCCGCGCCGCCCATCGTCCGCGAGCTGCCTCACAGCGCCGAAGCTGAGGAGCATCTGCTCGCGTCCTGCATGCTCGATGGCGCTGACGTTATGCCACGGTGCGAAGCGGCCGGCCTTTCGCCCGCGTCATTCTACGATCCGAAGCACGCCATCCTCTTCGACTGCATCGCGAGCCTTCACCGTCGCGGACTGCCATCAGAGGCCGCGAACGTCGCCGAAGAGTTGAAGACCACGCGCCAGCTCGACCAGGTCGGCGGTTACCCATTTCTCCTCCACGTCAGCAGCCGCGTCCCGACGACGGCGCAGGCGGGGTACTTCATCGAAAAGGTCCGCGAGCTGTCCGTGCTGCGACAGATCATCCGCGCGGCTACAGGTGCCGTCGAAGACTGCTACGGTTTCACGGGCGGCGATATCGCAGCGTTCGCCGCCGAGAT
>CALFZM010000114.1 GCA_937952235.1 uncultured Opitutia bacterium
CCCGCCACTCCGACTGTCCGGCCTCGAGCAGGCGACGCTGGACCGCCTGACCTTCCAGGATCTGGCGCATCATGGCATTCTGCGCCTGTTTGATCGCACCGTCATAGGCGACCCACGCCGCCTGATCGCGCTTCAGCTCATCCCAGATCAGCACGTGCAGGCACTCCGCGATGGCGGCCGCGATCGGCGGTCCGATGCTGGCGACATGCTGGGCGCGGAACACCCCGAGTTCGAGCTTGCGGGCCAGCGCCCTCACGCTCTCGGGCTCACGCAGAAACTCCGTGAATTCGCTGACGGTGGACGAATCCGTGTTAGCCGCCAGGATAGCGAGCGGATGGGCGTGTAGGTCGGGTGGAGTCGCCTTCAACCACCGGTTGCAGTCACGGGCGAGTTCTTCGGCCCATCCGCGATCGGCCGTCGAATCCCAGCGGTCACCCAGGCGGTGGCGCACCACTTCCACCCCGGAACATCCGGCGCGGGCCAGCGCGCGGCCAAACGCGAATTCGAGATGATGGTTCAGCTCCCGACCGCCCCGGGTCATCTGATGGAGGACGTCCTTGCACCAGGTTCCGGCAAAGCCAGCGACGATGTTGATGGTCAGGTCGGCCACCGCGCCAAACGCCCCCGCTCCTCCCAGGCCCGCCTTGGCGCCCACCGAGAGCAACGTGCCGAAGCCGAGCTTGCCCAGGCTCTTCTGACCGGAACGATAATCGTCGGAAGAGGGCATGATGACTCGCCGGAATGCATCCAAGATCCGCCACCTTGCCAAACGGAATCACAGGCGGACGGGGTCTGCCTGTTACATGTTAGCTGAACCCGCCAGCGCAGCTCGATTCCCGCAGATTGGGGTTTCGCAAGGGTGGCGTCTGGATGTGGCCGTCCGAGTGATGGCGGAATGGCACGGCGCTTACGCATTCAGTTCCCGGGTGCGATCTACCATGTGATCAATCGCGGCAACTACCGGCGCGAGCTGTTCGCGGATGCCGGCGCCGCCCGGGCGTTCGAATGCGCCCTCGAACAGGCCAGCGCCCGTTTCGGTTGGCTCGTCCACGCGTACTGCCTCCTGCGCAATCACTATCACGTCGCCCTCAGCACCCCCGTGCCGAATCTCGGCGAGGGCATGCATTGGCTGCAGACCGCGTTCGCGGTCCGGTTCAATCGGTTCCGATCCGAGCGTGGCCATTTGTTTCAAGGACGGTATCAATCGCCAGTCATCGAAAACAGCGCTGCGCTCTTGCGGGTCGTGGATTATATTCACCTCAATGCCGTTCGAGCGGGAATCGTTTCGGCGGAGCAGGTCGTTGGCTTTCGGTGGAGCAGTCTCTTCCGGTACGTGCAAGTCCCTCGATCTGCTCGCCTCTCACCGACAACATGGTTGCACGAACTGGATCTCGAGGACACTGCCGCCGGCTGGGTTCAATACGTGCAGCGTCTTGTCGCGCTGGCCGGTGAACCGCACGCGCAGGGCGAGGACGGCGGAGATGAATCGATCCACGCGTGGGCAATCGGCACGTCGGGCTGGCAACGGACGCTCGCGCATGCCCATGGGCATCGGGCGCTCGAACTCGACTTCCCTCGCGACGAAGTTCGCGCGCTGAAGGAGGCGCGGTGGCGGGCTGTGCTGGACGAGGAACTGCGCCACCGAGGCAAGACCGACGTCGACTTCGCCCAAGAGGCGAAGGGTGCAGCGTGGAAAGTGCGCCTCGCGCTCGAGCTACGCAGGAGGAGCGGAGCTCCCTACGCCTGGATCGCCGCGGCGCTTGCCATGGGCTCGCCAAACGCGGTTCGCGTAGCAGTCTGCCGCCTAGCTAACATGTAACAGGCAGACCCCATTGCTCGCTCACTCGATCTGCTCGCCTCTCACCGACAACATGGTTGCACGAACTGGATCTCGAGGACACTGCCGCCGGCTGGGTTCAATACGTGCAGCGTCTTGTCGCGCTGGCCGGTGAACCGCACGCGCAGGGCGAGGACGGCGGAGATGAATCGATCCACGCGTGGGCAATCGGCACGTCGGGCTGGCAACGGACGCTCGCGCATGCCCATGGGCATCGGGCGCTCGAACTCGACTTCCCTCGCGACGAAGTTCGCGCGCTGAAGGAGGCGCGGTGGCGGGCTGTGCTGGACGAGGAACTGCGCCACCGAGGCAAGACCGACGTCGACTTCGCCCAAGAGGCGAAGGGTGCAGCGTGGAAAGTGCGCCTCGCGCTCGAGCTACGCAGGAGGAGCGGAGCTCCCTACGCCTGGATCGCCGCGGCGCTTGCCATGGGCTCGCCAAACGCGGTTCGCGTAGCAGTCTGCCGCCTAGCTAACATGTAACAGGCAGACCCCATTGCTCGCTCATGACAGCCCCTGAAATCTTCGCCCAGTATCGCCGCGAGCGTGCGTCGCTGGCGCCGCCGGGGTTCCGCCTGGAAACGTTGCCGGGACTCGTCCGGCTCGTGCCGGAATCCGACGGGCTCGAAGGCGTCGTGATGTTCGGTGACCTCGCGGCGTCGGACGCAGACCGCGTCATCGAAGAACAACGAGAGTTTTTCCGCACGCTCGGCCGGGCGTGGGAATGGAAGGTCTACACGCTTGATCAGCCGGCGGACCTCACCGCGCGGCTGGCCGCGCGAGGTTTCCACGCCGGACCGACGGAGGCTTTCATGGTCCTGCCGCTCGCCAGCACCCGCCCCGCCCCGCCGCTCGGCGACTTTCGCGTCGAGCGACTCTGGCGCCGGGAGGATCTCGCGGCGGTACTCGCGGTGCAGGCCGCCGTATGGGAGGAGGAATTCGCCTGGCTGCAAGATTCGCTGGCCTCCGACCTCGCGGGCACGCCGGTCTACTGCGCGTTTGCGAACGATCTGCCGGTCGGAACCGGCTGGATCGAGTTTCCCGCCGGTTCCGCGTTCGCGGAGCTGCATGGCGGGGCCGTCCTCCCTTCGCACCGGAGCCGGGGCATTTACTCCGCCTTGTTCGAGGTAAGGGTGGCAGAGGCGGTCCGACGCGGCCACCGGTTCATCGCCGTGGACGCCGCGCCCATGAGCCGCCCCATCCTGCGGCGGAAAGGTTTCCAATTCGTCTGCGAGACCACCCCGTGGCGGATGCATGGCTGATGCGAATCGTCGCACCTGGCGTCGCGCGCGCGGTGGATCGCCGCGCTCCGGGCTCGCGCCTGGCGCGGCGACTCCCTAGGGAGAGCGGCGTTGCCATGGAAACAAAGACCCAACTCCTCGTCCTGACGGTACTCTTCCTGGTGTTGGCGGGCTTGGCGGGCGTGGGGGCGTGGGTGTCCTACCAGCGTCTGCTGACCGGCCTCCGCTGGCCGGTGCATGTCTTCTCCGGCGTCGCCGTGGTCTGGCTGATTTGCACCGCGATCCTCATCGGCATGATCCTCGGTCGCTACTACCTGCGCCTGCGGTAGAGATCGATCGACGATCCCGGTTCGCGCAGATGAACCCTGAAGGACCTTGAGAAAAATCGTAGCCGCTCAGAGGGAGATCCTCAACGCAAAGACGCGAAGAATAGCAAAGGCTCGCCAAGAAAACTTGGGCGAAACTTCGCGTTCCATCGCGACTTTGCGTTTTGATTGGGGCTATGGAATGATTGAAACTGCTCTAAACGACGCCCGCCACGGGGTCAGCCGGGGCGAATCCAGATTCCGGGACCCCGTCATCGTTCGAATACGACCTCGCTGCGCGTGGCCACCACCTTGCCGTCGCGCATGCCCGGCGTGAAGGCCCAGTCGCCGATGGCGCGAAGCGTGGCCGAGCCCTCGTAGTTCTCCACCCGGTTGATCACGCGCGGGGCCACCACCTCCCCCCGGGTGGTGATCACAACCTGCAGGCGCACGTCGTTCTCGAGCGCAGCGGGAGTGGCGCTGTAGCCCGCGTTGCCGACTCGTTCGACCACCAGGGGCGTCAGGGGCGTGCGGAACGTGATGCGGCAGGGTGCCGCATCCACTTCGGCCCGATCGAAGACTTCGCGATTTGGTGGCGGGAAGGCGATCGGGAGCACGACCTCCGTGCAGACGGCCGCTCCGTCCAGGCGCGGCGGGGACAATCTCCACTGGGCGAGTGTCTGCAGGGCAAGGAAGCTCAAGCGACCATCCGGACTTTGCCGCACTCGCGGAGCCTGCAACCGACCTTCCTGGTCCACGACCACCTGCAGTTCGACGATCGCGGCCGCACCCGAACTCCGGCCCTCCCGCGGATCCACGAGCGTCGGCGCGCGCAAGGGCTGCAAGGGCACGTCCAGCTTCTCCGCGGGCACCCTCTGCGGCACCTCCGGCGGCGCGGCCTCGGGCTGCAACGCCGTGAGCGCGGCGCGGACACGGGTGGCGCCGGCCAGCGCCGCAGTGACGTCGGCCGACCACACAGCGGGCCAGCCAGCCGCCGGTTTCCAGCCGCGATCCAGGGCATCGCGCACGATTTCCAATTGGTCCATCCGGATCGCGGCTTCCAACGCGCGCCAGACCTGGGGCCGCTTGAGGTCGAGTCTCGCCCCGCGCGCCGCCAGCGCCTCGACCGCCCCTGACGCGCCCGCCAGCAAAGCAAACTCGAGGGGCGTCGGCTGCATCTCGGTCGCGGCGGCTGCACCGCGCGCGAGGAGCAAGTGCACGATATCCGGCGCCAGGTGCGGGGCCGCGAAATGCATGGCGGTCATGCCATCCTGGCGCCGCACTCCGGCGTCAGCGCCGTGCTCGAGCAATCGTCTGGCGAGCGCGAGGTCATTGGCCTGGCACGCCACCATCAGGGGAGTCGTGCCGGCGGGGTCGCCGCTGTTCGGCTTGGCGCCCGCCCGGAGCAGGGCGTCCACGAGCGCGTGTTCGCCGAGTTGCACGGCCAGGAAAAGCGGCGGCTTCCCGTCCACGCCGCGATTGGGATCGGCCTTCTGGTCCAGCAGCACTTGCGCGGCGGCCGCCTTCCCGTCCTTGATGAGAGTGGCAAGGAGCCGCGCGCACCGGGCGGCCGCGTCCACCTCCACGCGCCCACCCCGGCCGATGAGATCGCGCGCGATGTCGGCGAAGCCGCCCTCCAACGCCGCTTCGACCATGTCCGGACTCGGGCGGAACGAAGGCGCCGCGTGGGCCAGCAGGCGGCGGACCGCCGCGTCATGTCCGTAACGCAGCGGAATCGCCAGTTCGGGGTTCTTCAGCGTGCGTCCCTGCAGCAGGCGGTCGAGCACGTCGGCGCGCCCCGCCCGGCTGGCGCGTGGGAGCGGATCGAAGACGTTGTCCGCCTTGATCCCCGTGCGCAGCAGCGCCGCCACCGCGGCATCGTTGCCCCTTTCAGCCGCCTGCCACAGCAGGTGGTCTCCTGGTCGGAAGAAAGCGCCCTTGAGTTTCTCCAGTGCGGCTTCGAAATCGGCCGGCCTCCCCGCCATCATCGCATGCAGGGCGGCTTCCGCGCCCGCATTGCTGAAATAGGGCTTGGGCGCGATGAACTTGCCCTTCGACCAGAGCAGCACGACGCCGAAACCAGCCGCCTCCGCCTCGGAGAGCGCAAAGAGCTGGTCGACGCGAAACGACGCGTCGCGCGAATCCGCCGGCAGGCGCTGCACATGCGTCTGGGTCACTTTCCCGCCCACGCACCACGCGAACACCGCGAGCAACGGCTCCGCCGGCCGCTTGGGCCAGATCTCGTCGAGGGAGGGACCGTTCCAGCCTGACCCGTTCACCAGGCGCACATAGCCAAACCACGGTCGCTGGTCGGGCCGCCGGTCCCGCCCGGGCGCGTGCACGAGGTAGCACGTCGCGATCCAGCGCACCAGCGCGGCGTTCTCCGCCAGGTTGCCGTCCAGCGCGAGCACCGCGTCGGACGGCACCGCGCGGCGTTCGCGCCCGTCATCGCCGAGGAATCGGTTGACCCCGAGGTCCCTGATCTCGACGCACTCTCCGTCCACGGTGGCGATCAGTCGAAGTGCGGCCGGTGCAGAGGACGTCACCACCAGCGCCGCGAAAAGGCAGCACGCGCGGATGAGGCGGCGAAATTCGGGACGCGACCCCACGCGCTGCCAACGGAACGACGAACGAGGTGACCGGAGTTGCACCGGACGATTCGACCCTGGGCGCCGTCGATCGTAAATCGGATAATCCGTCACCACGGATTCCGCGGTCCGATCCCGGCGGGTCCCGCTCTCGCCGCGGCCACGGCAGTCCTTACCGCCGGCGCCAGCCTGCACTCCTGGTCACTCCAGCTTGTTCAACGCCCGCGCGTCCTCGCGAGCTTTCCGCTTTTCCGCTTTCGACTTCCGTGCCGGGGCTGCGCCGGCGGCGCCCGGGCGTTTGGGCGCTCCGCTCAATGGTTCGGCCATCTGGG
>CALFZM010000115.1 GCA_937952235.1 uncultured Opitutia bacterium
ACGTTGCGCCGGAACATGCAGCCGGCCATCGGCGGCGCGATCCAGTCGCGCAGGAAATGGAGGGGAAAATCCTTGTTCTCCGCGACGTAGGTGGCCACCGCCGCCTTCTTCCTGCCCGGCGCGAGCAGCGCCTGCCAGGGATTCGTGCGACCGGCGATCCAATCCACTGCCATCATCGCGGCCAGCGTGCCAAAGGTCATGCCGTTGCCGGAAAAACCCGTCCCGCCGAACTGATGCGGCACCAGCTCCCCGATATAGGGCAGCCCGTCGGTCGTCTCGATCACCTGCCCCGACCAGCGGGCATCGACGACCGCATCCGGGAACAGGCGGCGGAAGCTCTGTTCCAGGCGGAGATAGTTCTCCCCGGTGTGGACGACCTGCCCCGTCTTGTGATCCTCGCCGCCGAAGATCGCGTAATCGTGCTCACCCCGCGGCTCGATGCGCAGGTAATGATAGGGTTCCGCGGTATCCCAGAACGAGACGGGGCTCACCGCCTGCCGCGGAATGCGCGCCCCCAGCGCATAGGACGAATAAAGCGCCAGCTTGGTCTGGAACAACGCCGCCCCGAGGATCCCCGCCAGCCCCATGATGGGATTGTGCGTCGCGAGGACGACGTGGGTGCACCGCACCCGGTGGCCCGCCGCCGTGACGACGAGCGGCTCGTCCGCGATTTCCTCCACGGCGGACTGCTCGAAGACCTGGCCGCCGCGCGCGACGATCCGTTGCGCCAGGCTCGCCAGGTACTTGAGCGGATGAAAGAGGGCCTGGTTGGGAAAGGCCACGCCAGGCCGGCCGACCACGGGCACGGCCTGGTGAAACGCGGCGTCGATACCCAGCGAACGCGCCTCCTCCGCCTCGCCGCTGAACCACGCCTCTCGCGCGCGTTCGACGCCGGCGTCCGGCTCCAGGGGTGCATGCAGGTAGCCGGCCGCGCGCCGCCAGTCGCAGTCGATCTCCTCCTCCCTCACGATCCGCTCCATCTGCTCCAGCGCCGCCATGCCCGCCTCCCAGGCGGCGCGCGCCCCCGCCCGCCAGAAACGCGCGATCAGCTCGCCACGGCTCGCGTCGGTGACGGCCGTGACGTGCGCCGTGGTGTGGCCCGTATCCACGGCGGCGCACCGGCCCCGCTCCAGCACGGCCACGCGGCGGCCTTCGCGTTGCGCCAGATACGCCGTGGTGAGGCCCATGAGTCCGCCGCCCACCACGACCACGTCAACGGTCAGGTCGGTTTCGAGCCGGGGAAAGACCGGCAACGGCGCCGAGCGCATCCAGTGGGAGGTGGTGTCGGAGTTCATCATCGCGGGAGACCGCGCGTGCGCTCCCCCTCCTTCGACCGACTCCCGGCGGGGAGGTTCGTCCTTCGCGGGGGAAATCCCGCGCGACGTCACGCGCCCTCCGCCGCCTCGCCGCCCGGAACGGGCAGCGTCACGATCACCGACGCTCCCCGGCCGGGCTTCGATTCGATCCGCAGCTCACCCTGCAGCAGCCCGGCGCGTTCCCGCATGCCGACGATGCCGAGTTTCTTGCCATCCAGGGACCGCACGGGATCGAACCCCACACCGTCGTCCTCGATCGACGCGACTGCCTTGTCGGCCCGCTGCTGCAGCGCGACGACCACCCGCTTCGCCCGCGCGTGTTTCGCCACGTTGTTGAGCGCCTCGCACACGATGCGGTAGAGGGTCGTCTCGACCGGCCCCGGCAGCCGCCTTTCCCTGCGCCCGGTGTGGACGAACTCGACGTGCACCTTCGTGCGGCACGACCAGTCCTCCACGTAATGCGCGAGCGCGCGGGCCAGGCCGAGGTCGTCGAGCGCCGTCGGCCGCAGCTCGACGGCCAGCTCGTGGATCTCCCGCGCGAGCACTTCCGCGGACGCTCGCATCGCCTTCACCTTCGTCGCGGCCTCGCGCCCGACCGCCCGCTCGACGAGCTTCAACTCGAGGATCAAGGCGGTCAGCCGCTGGCCGACCTCGTCGTGCAGCCCGCGCGAAATGCGGCTGCGCTCCTGCTCCTGCGCCGTCATCAACTGCTGCAGCAGCGCCTGGCGCGCCTCCTCCGCGCGGGTGCGTTGGAGCATCTCGTTCCGCAGCGCGCCGTTGACGGCGTCGAGCTCGGCCGTGCGCAGCTGCACGCGCGCCTCGAGGAGTTCGCGCACCGCCTGAAGCTCGCCTTCGGTCCGTTTCCTCCGGGTGATGTCGACGAAGGTCAGCACCACGCCAGCGACCCGTTCGTCGAGGCAGCGGTAGGGCTGGATGCGGACCAGAAACCAGCGGGATTCGATCTGTGCCTCGCGCTCCACGGGCGCGAGGTCCGCCAGCGCACGGGCGGCGTCCTCCTGGAAGTGAGCGTGGTCGGCGCGCTGCGCCAGGTCCGACAGCGGACGGCCCAGGTCGGTCGGGATGAAGTGGAACAGCTTCACCGCACTCGGTGTGTACCGCGTGATGCGAAGCTCCCGGTCCAGGAACACGGTCGCGATCGTCGTCGACTCCATCAGGTTCCGCAGGTCGCTGTTGGCCGACGCGAGTTCGTCGACCTTGGTCTTCAGTTCCCGGTTCACCGTCGTCAGTTCCTCGTTGATCGACTGCATCTCCTCGCGCCCCGACTCGAGGTCCTCCGCCGCCGTCCGCATCTCCTCGTTGAGCGCCTCCAGCTTGTGATTGCTGACCTTCAACTCCCCGTTCGACGCCTCGGCCTGCTGCACGACTTCGCGCAGGTGAACCTTGAGCGACTCGAGCTCCCGTTCGATCCGCCGCGCGACAGCCTCGCGCAACGCTTCCGCCCGCGTCTCCGCCGTTTGCGCCTCGCCATCGACGACCTCGAAGGAGACGAGGTAAAACCCGGTTCCGAATTCACGCGCCTGCCGGACAAGCAGCCGGAGCAGCAGCGACATCCCCTCGATCTCGACCTGTCCCTGCACCGTCTCCCCGCCGCCTCCCTGGGCGGCCCGCTCGAGCGCCGCCTGGAGTTCCGGGCGCAGGACCGGGTCGACGAGCTGAAGCAGGTTGCGCGTCGGCACTCCGCCGCCGATATGGAGGAAACGTCCGGCGTTTTCCGAGAGGTGCAGGAGCTTGTAGTCGTGATCCACCAGCACCGAGGGTGCGGCGAACCGGACGATCAGCTTGCAATGCACCTCCCCCCACGAGGGGAGCGCGGCTTCGCCGTGGTCCAGCGATACCGCCGGCGTCGGCACCTGCGTGCCGTTCGCCGCGCCGCGGGAGTGCGCCGTCATTTCGGCATAGGCAGGACAGGGATCCTTCGAGGCCGGCCGCGGGAAGTAGAGCCGGAGCTTCCGGTCCGCCACACCAAAGAGCGGGTGCCCGTCTTCAACCGATTCCGAAGTCCCGAGGAAGAGGCACCCGCCCGGACGGAGTCCGAAGTGGAACAATCTCAGCGCCCGAGCCTGCGCTTCCCGGCGGAGGTAGATGAGGAGATTGCGGCAGGTGATCAGGTCGAGGCGCGAGAAGGGCGGATCCCGCAGCAGATCGTGCACGGCGAAGAACATCCCGTCGCGAATCTCCCGCCGCACCCGGAACCCGCCCGGTTCCGGCGTGAAGAACCGGCGCAGGCGTTCCTCCGACACGTCGTCAGCAATCGAGACGGGATACAGTCCCTCCCGCGCGATACGAATCGCCTCTTCGTCAAGGTCCGTGGCGAATATCTGCACGCTCCGCGGCTGCTCGCGTTCCGCCAGCAGTTCGGCGAGGATGACCGCGATCGAATAGGCTTCCTCCCCGGTCGCACATCCAGGCACCCATACCCGCAACGGCTCGTGGCCGGCTCGATCCCGCAACCACTGCGACAGCTCGTTCGCCAGTCCTGTGAACGCGACCGGGTCCCGGAAAAAGCCCGTCACGGAAATCAGCAGCTCGCGCAGCAGCACGGGGGCCTCCTCCGGCTGCGACCGGAGCAGGGCCAGGTAACCGTTGAGCGACGAGAGGCCGTGCGCCTGCACGCGACGGGCAATCCGCCGCACGACAGTCGCCCGCTTGTAGGACGAGAAATCGGCTCCCGTGCGCGCGTGCAACAGCGCCAGCACCTCGCTCAAGGCCCGCTCATCCGCATGGCGCGACGCCCCGACGCCCCGGGCCTGGGAAGCGATGCGAGCGGTCGCCTCCGTCACCAGGCGGACGTCCTCGATGCGTTCGGCCGGGGACTGCTTCAACGGCATGCCGCGGAGTCAGCCCCACGATATCCAACTTCGGCGAGTCGCTTTTTCCGACGCGGTCCCGACTTCGCCATGGGTCCTTCCTCGATGAAGGGACGGGGATTTCCACCACGCTTCCTCCTCGCGCGCCCCGCGCCCGTGTCAGGATTCCTCCGACGCAACAACCAAGATCGCCCCCATGCACCGCGCGCCGATTGGGCTTCAGGCCCCGGTGGGGCTCGGATTGACTCTACGTATTACTACGACCTCCCAGCTAAAAATTCTGCTTGTCGACGACCACGCGGTCGTGCGCGCCGGGCTCAAGGCCCTGATCAGTGCGGAAGCCGGCCTGCAGGTGATCGGAGAGGCGGCCGACGGGGAACAGGCCCTCGTCGTCGCGCCGAAGGTCAAGCCCGACATCATCGTGCTGGACGTATCGATGCCGAAGCTCGCGGGGGCCGAGGCCGCCCGCCGCTTGAAGCGACTCTGTCCTGAAGCTAGGATCATCGCGCTGAGCGTCCATGAAGACCGGAGTTACCTCCGCGAACTGCTGGAGGCCGGCGCCACCGGGTATGCGCTGAAGCGCTCCGCGCCGGACGAGCTCATCCGGGCGATTCGCGCCGTGGCCGCCGGCGGCATCTATGTCGATCCTTCGGTGGCCGGGGAGGTCGTCCGCTCTTTCGTGCAACCGACCACGCGCTCAGGCTTCAGCACGGCCCTGAGCGAGCGCGAGGCGGAGGTCCTGCGCCTCATCGCGGAGGGGCACAGCACGCGCGCGATCGCGGCCCGCTTCGATATCAGCACCAAGAGCGTCGAGACCTACAAGAGCCGGGCGGTGGAGAAGCTCGGACTCAAGAGCCGTGTCGACATCATCCAGCACGCGAAACAAAGCGGCTGGTTCAACCCCTGAGCCGGCACGATGCCGTTGCGGTGGAGCCGGCTGTCCCCGGGCGGCTGACGAGCGACGGACCGGTCCGCAGCGGCTTGAGGACCAGCCGCTCCACCTTTCGCTACGGCCGTCTTCATGGCTGACGCGAAGGCCAACTGCATGAGTCCGGGCTGAACCGGTCGGTCGCGCGCGGGGTGGCGTGTCAGCCATCTCCCGACATCGCCCTGGACCGGCGCCGAGACCGGGACGAGAAAATCTTCGTCCCGCACTTCTCAGAGTTCGCCTGATTTTCAGAAACGCGCGCCGCGGTTATGCTGGCTTGGCATGAAGACCACCGCCCAAACGAGCTCGAAAAACCAAAGCCCGGCCGCCTCGAACCGAACCCCGGCCGCCCCGGACCTGAACCGCGAGGAGGTCGCTGCCCGCGCCTACGCCATCTGGGAAAACGAGGGCCGGCTCGACGGTTGCGAGACCGACCACTGGCTGCGCGCCGAGCGTGAGCTGCGCGACCGCCGGGAGCCCGCCACGCTGCAGCCCTCCGCCAGCGGCGACACGTTGCAGAAGCCCGTCGGCCGGAGCGGCTCCTCGTCGTCCTCGCGCTCCAATGTCGCCGGCTGACCGGAGGAGCCCGGCCCTCCGATCCCGGTCCGTCACCGCTCGGGTGGCGGACTTTCTGGCTCCACTTCGACTGACGCGAATTCCTCGCGGACCAGGACGGCCGTCTCCTTCGGCTCGGTTGCCAGTCCCTGCGACTCACGGTAGGCGCGGATGAATTCCACGCCGAAGAAGAGGATGGCGCAGGAGTAGTAGACCCAGATGAGCAGCGCCACGAGCGAACCGGCCGTGCCGTAGATCGATGCCACCGTCGAGTGGCCGAGATACAGCGCGATCAGGAACCGCCCGATCGTGAAGAGCACCGCCGTGAGCACCGCGCCCAGCCAGATGTCGCGCCACCGCAGGTGCACGTCGGGCAGGACGCGGAACAGCAGGCCGAAGAGGAGCGTCACGATGCCGAGCCCGACGGTGAGGTCTACCGCCTTGATGACGTGAGGCGACGCGAACACGGCGTTGCCGTAATGTTCGGCCAGCGTCGCGATGGCGGTCGAGACCACCAGCGACACCAGCAGCAGGAAGCCGAGCGTCACCACCATCGTCAGTGACAGCAGGCGCTGCACGACCAGCCGGAACCAGCCGGACCGGCTGGGCTTCGTTTGCACGTGCCAGATCCGGTTGAACGAGGCCTGCAACTGGCCGAAGACGGTCGTCGCCCCGAAGAGCATGAGGCCCACGCCGGCGATCGTCGACCACGTGCTGGTCTGGGTCGACTCCGTCGCCTGCGCGGCGGAGCGCACCATTTCCGCGCTGGCGGGACCCACCAGCGACGCCATCTGTTTCTCGAGTTCGCGCGTGGCGGTCTCCCGGCCGAAGAAGACGCCGGCAACGGTGACCGCGATGATCGTGATCGGCGCGATGGAGAAGAGCGTGTAGAAGCTCACCGCGGCGGCGTACTGGACCACGTTGTCGCGATTCCAGTTCTTCGCGGCGTCGAGCAAGGTTTTGAGGCTGCGTTTCATGTCCCTCCTTGGCGGAGGGCATGGACCGCGCCGAACGCAACGGGTTGCGCCACCGCGCTCAATCGTGCGGAGACTCCACCTCCACGGTCTCGGGCTTGCTGATCGCGGGCTTCACCTCGCGGGGGTTTTTCGCGGGGTCCGAGGGCTTGCGCATCGGCTTCAGCCGGACGCTGCGGCCCGTCTCGGCGGAGCGGAAGATCGCCTCGATCACCCGCACGTCCGCCAGCCCCTCGTCCACCGAAGCCTCGGGTGCCCGCTCCTCGAGGATACAGTCCGCGAACGCCTCGATCTCGCCCCCAAACTGATCCGTATGCGCGAACTCCCGCACCTCCGGCTTGCCCTCGCGCACCACCGTCTGCTTCAGCGCCTCCGAGTACTCGTAGGCGGGCTCGAGAAACACGCGTCCCTTGCTGCCGACGACGTCGAGCCGGGAGATCGCCTGGGCACCGAAGCTGACGACGAAGCTCGCGAGGCGGCCGCGCGGAAAGCGCAGGACGACCGCCGCCGTCTCCTCCACCTCGTCGAAGCGCGGATCCTTCGACCGGGCCAGCAGCGCCGCGACCTCGATCGGTTCGTCGCGCATGAAGGTCCGGGCCGCGTTGATGCAGTAGATGCCGATGTCGAAGACCGGACCGCCCCCCCGCTCCTGCTGGAGCCGGATGTTGTCATCGTCGGTGATCCGATAGCTGAAGGACGAGGACACGAACTTCACCTCGCCCAGCTCGCCCGAGGCGACCAGGTCCAGCGTCGCCAGCGTCGCCGGCTCGAAATGCAGCCGGTACGCGGTCATGATCCGGACTTCTCCGCCGCGTCGCGCATCAGCCGGCAGTCCTCGGCGGTGAGCGCGAGGGGCTTTTCGCACAGCACGTGCTTGCCGGCCGCGGCGGCGCGAAGCACGCAGTCGAGGTGCTGGTCGTTGGGCAGCCCGATGTAGACCGCGTCCAATTCCGGATCGGCCAGGCACGCGTCAAACTGGTCGTAGGTGTACGTGGCCGCGACTCCGTAGCGTTTCTTGAGCGTCGCGAGTTTCTTGCGGTCGCCGGACACCAGGGACCTCAGTTCGACGTTGGCCGCCTGCTTGAAGCCGGGCAGCGCAGCGACCTGGGTGATGTGGCCGAGTCCGACGGCCGCAAAGCGCAGCTTCTTCTTCGGGGAACCGCTTTCGCTCTCCGCAGGCGAGGAGTCGGAAGCGGTGGTGGGAGCGGGAGAGGAGGTTTCTTTCGGCATGAGAGGGAGGTTTGGGAATAAAAGTGAGCTGCCTCCGCGGCATCGCCGCGGAGGCAGGAATCAGGGAGCGGCAGGTGGGTTCAGTCGTCGCGCCGGCTGCGGCCGCTTTCGCGCTCGTCCTCGTCGCGACCGCGACGCGGACCCCGGCCGATGTAATCGCGCTCGGTTTCATCCGGCGGACCCTCCTGCCAGTCGCGGTTGCGGCCCTGCGAACCGTATTCCTGCCCCCGATCGTAGCCCTCGCCCTCGCCCCAGCTGCGCGTCGGCATGCGCGCGCGTTCGTCCCCACGCTCCTGCTCGTAGCCGCCACGGACCATGTCGGACATCCGGCCCTGCCGTTCCTGGCGCCATGGCTCGCCTCCGCCATGGCTGCCGCCATACCCGCCGCCGCGGCCGTAGTCCCCCCGGCCCGGATCGCGCCCGTAGTCACCGCGGCCACCTTCGCCGCCGTATCCACCGCGACCTTCGTCGCCGGCACGTCCGCGGAAGTCGCCGTAGGCCGAGCCGCCCCGATCGCCGCCGTAACCGGAGCGCGACGAACCTTCGTGGCCGTAGCCGGACTGGGAGCGCGAACCACGGCGATCGTCGTCGCGCTGATAGCCCTGCTCCCCACGGCCGCCCTGGGAGTATCCGGCGCCACCCGAGCGCTCGTCTCCCCGGCTGCGGTAGCCGCGGTCCTGCCGCGGGTCATCCCGGTAACCGCGGTCCTGCCCGGAGCCGTAACCCCGTTCCTGCCCGGAGCCGTATCCGGCACCGCGTTCGTAGCCGCCCTCCTGATACGAAGACGAACCCTCGCGGCTCTCATCGCGTTCGCGACCGTAGTCGCCCGCGCGCCGGGATGAACTCCCGCCCGCGGATTCCCAGCGTTCGTCGCGACCATAGCCGGAGGAGTCTTCGCGGCCGTATCCCGACGCATCGCGCCCGGAAGACTGATAGGAGTCGTAATCGCGCCGATCCTGGCGTTCGTGGCTGGCGCGGCCGCCGCGCGCGGCGATCTCGCGCCGTTCTTCAGGTGACATGGAGGCGAAGCCGCGACGGCTCGAGCCGCTGCCGCTGGAGGAGGACTGACTGCCGCTGCGGCCACGGGATCCGCTCTGGCTGCCGCGGCTCGAGGAGCGACTGCCCGACGCTTGCGATTTCCGCGATTCCGAGCGCGAGGAGGAGGAGGAGGAACTACGAGACATAGGGTTTTTGGTTTTCGGGCCAGGCACATGCGCCGGCAGTCCCGCGGATCCCGACCCCCGCGGAACGTTGTTCTCTCGGCCGGTGCACGCTTGCACTCTAGCGCAGGCGCCAGCCCGCTGCCATCGGGCCGATCGTGGCCCGCGCGCGCCGCGGTTCTGCGCCGGCGGTGACGGGGTTCCGCCTGCGGGGCCCGGCGTTTCTTCCGACGGCAGCCGCGGCGCGTTTCCCGGAGGCTCCCTCACCGCGGCGCCGGAAACTGCGCCCGGATGATCCGGACCGCCGGGCGATGCAGGCCGGACGAACTCCAGCACATGTCCTCCTTCAGCCGGCACTCGATCCCGTGGTCGAAAAGCGAGAACATCACCGCGAGCACGCAGGCGTCGGTGTCGAGTCCGCAGACCGTGACGGCGCGGATCCCGCGCCGCTTGAGCCGGCTCACCTGCGCCCGCGTGAGCCCGTAACGCGCCACCTTGCGCATCACCAGGTCTCCCTGCTCGGGCCGGAGCAGCAGTTCCACGTCAGGCGAGCCGGGCGCGCAGCATTTCTGCTTGAGGAGGCGGCGGAATGCCGAACCCGGCGGATTCACGTAGACGGTGAAGATCCGACACGGGAACCGCCGGGAGTAGCGGTCGAGCTTCTTCAGGAACGCCGGGGGCGGATCAAAGGCCCGCTGCACGTCGACGATCATCAGGGCACGGTGAGGAGACATGGGGGCCGACACGATAGCGCGCGAGCGCCACGCCATGAATCAGGCGCACATCATCAGCCGCGGCCGGGGAATTCCCGGCGGGAAACCCGCCGCTCCGGAACCGCCGGTGCCGGCGGCGAACCATTCGCCGCATGAGGGGCTGGCACCACGCGAGATCCCGGTCATGGCCGGGGCAGCCTCAGGCCACCCCGGCCGCGGCGTTGACGCCCTCGAGGGTCACGCAAGGCCCTTGAACAAACTGGCGCCCTTTCCGGATAACCCGGCGCGGCGCACCGCTTCCACTCCGCGGGAACGCAACCCCGCATGAGCGGAAGCTTAGAGCAGCTTCAATAATTCTGTAGCCCGAACCTAAACGCAAAGTCGCAAAGGAACGCGACGTTTCGCCAAGATTTCCTTCGCGAGTCTTTGCTCTCCTTCGCGTCTTTGCGTTTCGGATCCCGCCGTGATCGGCTACGTATTTCCTTAAGCCGATCTGGTCCTCCCGCGACCCTGCGGACCATCAGCGCACCCGCTCACGAAGCGGAAACGCGCGCCGTCAGGGCGCCACGATAAGCCTGCACCGCTTCGAACTCACCCCCCGCTGCCCGGTGGGACGGAGGGCTCGGGCTCCACGTTTGCCGCCGGTGCGTCGGAATCCGGCGACTGCTCGATCAGTTCGGAGAACGCGAAACGCTCCGCGGACGGCAACGGCCCTTCGGCCTCCAGAACCCTGGCGATTGCGTCCGCCGTGGTCGGCACCGCCGTGAGGTACCAGATACGGCTCGCCAGTCGCTGGCGGACTTTCTCCGGCTGCGGGTCGCGTTCGATCAACCGCTTGGTGCGGCGGCGGATTTCTTCATCGGGCAGAATGATCATCGTCGGCTTGGTAGGGGAAAACAATTGGACTGACCGGGCAGGATGCGGGTGCCCGGAATGAGGACGGAATCCCGGCGCGGGCGCGCCGGGTTCCCTGGGGACTTTGATTCCTTGCGTTACCCGCGCCGGCGCATCGCCGCTTCGGTCCGCGTATCGCGCACGATTGCGCCATCCTCGGACACATGCAGGAAGAAGCGGGACTCGCCCTCTCCGATCTCCGCTTCGTAGACGCGGCGACCGGCCTGGGTCTCGATATCGATGTCCCGGATCCAATGTTCGCCGGCCTCGCGCCGGATCGTCTCCTGCACGCGCGTGGGGGTGTCCTCGACTTGTGTGCCCATGAAGCTGCGCAGGGCAGCGCCGATCCCGGCGCCCAGGTTCGAGGCGGACTTCTCCTCCCCCTTCACCACGGCACCATCCGGGCCGAGGTGCACCTGCGGGTTCAAGCCCGGCTCGCTGAACTCCACTTCATAAATGGTGCGGCCTTCCCACTTTTCCTCATCGATGTCCGCGATGATCCTCCCGGCGGCCGCGCGTTTCGCCGCGGCTCGCACCGGTTCGGGCAACTGCCGGAACGCCAGGATGGGATCGGAGGAGAGTGACGGCCCGCGATACCCGTCGGCGCGGCTCCTCGCCTCGACCGACCTGTTCGGCACCGGGTCGGTGATCGCGGGACTGGGCAGGATTCCTCCGCCAAAAGCCGTTCCGTCCTCCGTGAAGCGGACCTGCGGGTTGATCGCGTTGTCGCGGTCAATTTCAACCTCGTACACGACCTCGCCTTCCACCATCCGCCGATCGACCGTCTTCGCCGGAGCGCCCTGGGACACCCGGTTGAGCGACTCGCGGACCGGCTTAGGCAGCTGATCGGCGTGGATACGCTGGGTCTGCGCGGCAACGGGCGCCAGGACTACCAGCGAAGTGAGAAGGGCAAGGCATGTCGTCTTTTTCATGGTACGGCAATAGACCGCTCGCCGGCGGATTGGATCACCGGAGCGGTCGCCAAACCCTCATCGGGCTATTTCCCGGGATCATGCCTGCAAACCGGTGAAGGAGCGGTCCCAGGGGAACGGGTCCGGTCAATCGCGGACAATATTTCCATGGGTATAGAAACCATCCTGGTTATTCTGGGCCTGATCGTCGTCCTCGCGGCCGTCGTCCTTTTCGCCCGCCGCAGCGGCCGCTGAACCGCTCGCTGATATCCTGAAAAGGGATACCGCGTGATTTGAGCGGCGCCGCCGAGGCCCCTTGCAGCCGCTCTGCTCCGTCGGAGTGGCACGCTCCCTCGCCGCCGCCCGTTCGTTGGCAGAGCCAGATGCAACAAGCGGGTCAGAATCTCGATTCAGGCGGACTCACGCCGTTGGACTTCAAAGCAGCCATGAGCACGGCCGCTCTGGAGCGCCTTAGGAAAACTCGCAGCCGCTCAAGGCGGGATCCGAAACGCAAAGACGCGAAGGAGCGCGAAGACTCGCGAAGGAAAACTTGGCGAAGCTTCGTGTTCCTTTGCGACTTTGCGTTTAGGTTTGGGCCACAGACTTACTGAATCTGCTCCAAAGGTGGATCGGCTTGTCCTCATGCCGCTGCGGACTGGCCTGTCGCACGTCAGCCGCCTGGGGACAGGCGCCTCCACCGCAACGGCATCGTTCCGGCTCAGTCCCACTCGCCGCGCGCGCCCCCCCAAAAAAAACGGCTTCCCGAAGGAAGCCGCTTTTCAGCGCGGGAATCCGTTCCCTGCGATCCTACCCGTTACCGGTTACCGGATTTGCCGGGCTCGTTACCCGCCGTCCGCACGTCGCCTTGCTCGTTGCGGGACGGATGCCGCCGCTCGGGATTGCCTTCACCGCCCGCGGGACCGGGAGCATGTTCCGGATTGCGCGGCTGGCCGGTTTGGCCGGGATTCGGATTCGGTTGACCCTGGTTCTGACCCGGCTGGCCCTGGTTCTGATTGGGATTGGGGCGCAGGTTCGCCGCACGTTCCTGCCCGCCCTGCCCCGTCTGGGTCGAGCTTTCTCCGGAGCTTCCGGGGCCGCGGTCGGTTTGCGTACGGCCCGAGTCGCCGGACGCGGATGGATTCTGACCCTGGTTTTGACCACGGTCGTTTTCCTTTTCTCCCTGCTGGGGCTTGTCCGCCGGCCGGCCAGTGGGATTCGATTTGTCGCCGCGACCAGGCTGGTCGCGCGGATTCTGCGTAGCAGGATTCTGAGGATTGGGATTCGGGTTGTTTGCCATGCAGCGTTAGTTCCCGCCGGCGCACGCGCGTTCCCGAGCGGACGCATGACCGCAGCATGGGGGAACTTCCGTGCGGCTTTCCACGATGTACCGCCCCACGCGCCCCGTCCGTCACCTTATCCCGGATACGCCGCGCCACAGCACCGCGGCCGGACCGACCGTCGCCCCGGACGACTCGCCGCCGAAACGGGCCTCGTTGCTCGACAGCACCTGCTGCCACGGCCCGCCCTCGCCCGGCGGTTCCAACCTGGTTCCCGGCTCGAGGGAGAAGGTCAGCGACCACGCTCCGTCCGGATGCCGCCACCGGATCATCGCGCCTTGGGTGCCCCAGGGGGAAACGTTCCAGGATGAACGTTCGCAGGACTGGAAGACCGGATGGTCCGCGCGAATCCGGAGCGCCTCGCGGTAGAGGGCCAGCAGCCCCGTGTGCGGCGGATGCTCGAGTTCGCTCCAATCGAGCTTGGCGCCATGGAAGGTCGTATCCGCCTGGGGATCCGGCATCGCCGCGATGTCTGCGGCGGCGAAACCAACCCCGGGACGCTGGAACTCCGCCCTGCGGGCCGCGGCCATGTTCTGGCCGATCTCTCCCGGCAGGTCGGTGAAGAACGGAAAGGGCGTGCGCGCCCCCCACTCCTGCCCCTGGAAGAGCATGGGCGTGTAGGGAACGAGGCACAGCAGCAGGGAGACCGCACGGTAGTGCGCCGGCGGGATCGCCTCGTGCAGCCGGTCGCCCCGCGGCCGATTGCCCACCTGGTCGTGATTCGAGATGCAGAAGACGAAACGATGGGCCGGCAGCCGGGCGCCAGGCGTCCCCCGGGGGCGCTGCGTGGCCGGGCTCGGCTGGCCGTGAAAAAGCCAGCCGTCGCGCAGCGTGGCGACCAGTTCGGCCTGGCTGCCGGCATAGTGAGCGAAGTAGCTGGTGCGCACTCCGGTCAGGCCGACGCGCAGGACGTGATGGAAGTCGTCGGCCCAGACGCCGTCGACGCCCCAGCCGCCCGCCTCGCGGGGGGTGATCACCCGCGCCTCGTTGCGCTCGTCCTCCGCGATCGTGAATGCGCCGCGGGAGGAGGTCGCGGCGGCGACTTCGGCGACCAGGTGCGAAGCCGACGCGTCGTGGATCGCGTGGGTCGCGTCCAGCCGCAGCCCGTCGACGCGATACTCCTCGAGCCACATGAGCGCGTTCCGGAGAAAGTAATGCCGGACGGGCCGCGAATGGGGACCGTCGAAATTCAGGGTCGCGCCCCAGCCGCTTTCGCGGTCGCGGTGCAGGTAGTCGTCGGAGTACTGCGGCAGAACGTTGCCGATCGGCCCGAGGTGATTGTACACGACGTCGACGACCACCGCGAGCCGGCGCAGGTGCGCGGCGTCGATGAACGCTCGCAGCTCATCGGGCGTGCCATAGCAGCGCGCCGGTGCGAAGGACATGACGCCGTCGTAGCCCCAGTTCCAGCGACCGGGAAAGTCCGCCAGCGGCATGAGCTGGACCGTGTTGACGCCCAGATCCGCCAGGTAATCGAGCCGCTCCCGGGCGGCGCGGAAGGTGCCAGCCGGCGTAAACGTGCCGAGGTGGAGCTCGTAGATCACACGACCGCACAAGGCCGGTCGCCGCCATCCATGCGCCTGCCATGCGTAACGGCGCGGGTCGACGATGAGCGAGCGTCCGAACACGCCGTCCGGCTGAAACCGCGATGCGGGATCGGGCAGCCGTTCCACGCCCACCTGGAACTGATAGGTGTCGCCGGCGCGGGCCTGGGCGTCGTGCGCGACGAAGTAACCCGGCCCGCTGGCAGGATCGGGCGCGCACGCGACCTCACGTTCCTCCGCCCCCGTGCCGATCACCACGGCGAGCGCCGTGCATCGGGGGGCCCAGACGCGAAACGTGACGCCGTCGTCCGTCACAGTCGCGCCCAGCGGCGGACCGGCGATATCCGGCATTCCCGCGGGAAGGGCGCACGCAGTTGTACTCACTTGTGACATACGATGCGGGTGCCAGGAAACGACGTCGAGGTGCCGCTCGGGAAAGGCGGCTCGGGAGCCAAAGCGCGGACCAGGGAGGAGGAGCGGATCATGGGTGCGGCGTCAGGAGCGTGGAAAATCCACCCACTATGCGGCCTTTGTCCGCCGGTCACCAGCGGAGCACGGCCGGACCGTCGCCCCGGGAACGAATCGACGTCCCACGAAAGAATCCCGACAGCGACACGCGCCCGCTCGGCGGGACGTATCACGTTCGCCGTCCGAGCAGGCGCACGGTGAGGCGGCTCTCCTCAGCCGCTGCGGAGAGATCCGCCGCCCGTCAGCCGCCGGGGACCGGCGGCTCCACCCCGGCTGAATCGTTCCGGCGACGCTCCCCCACTTCAGAAACCAAACGTCAGCGACACGCTGTAGCGCCGCGGCTCGAGGTGGTAATACCACTTGTTGATCGTGCCGGTGTTGAGCGGCGGCTGCGAGATGCCGTAGTTCGACGCCAGGACCTGCAGTTCGTCGTTGTCCAGCAGGTTGTCGACATTGAGCTGCGCCCGGAGCGTATGCCGGCCGCGCGGCTTGAAGTCGTAGCCGATCATGCCGTTCACGAGGTAGTAGGCGTTGCCCTTGAAGATCTGCACGCTCTGGTCCGGATCGTTCGGTGACGTCGGCGCCTTCACCCCTACGATCGCCTTGCCGCGGTAGTTCACGCCGCCGCCGACGGTCAGGTTGCGCAGCCACCCCTCGCCGAAGCGGTACGCCGTGAAGACATTCGCGTTCCACGGCCGGATGTTCACCTCGGTCTGGTTCTCGCCCGACTTCGTGAACGCGAGGATGTTGTCGAGCCCCTGCACCAGCGCGCCGATGGAGTTGCTGCCGCCCGCGTTCGTCAGGAATCCGGGCGACGCGGCCGTGTTGTAATTGAGCGCGCTGTTCCGCTGCCATTCCGCGCGATGCTTCTGAAGGTAGGCGGCTACATTCTCGCCCAGTCCCGAGACCACGTTTTCCGATTTACTGATGTTGAAGGACACCCGCCAGCCCCGCGTCGGATTGGCCGTCAGCTCGAGCTCCCAGCCCTCCGACTTCTGCGCCCGGGTGTCGGAGCCGCCGACGCGGTGTCCGTTCGGGTTCTGCACATCCGTCTGGAGCGTGTTGGGCCCGCCGTTCAGGATCGTGGTCCAGATGGCGTTGATGTAGGAAGTCACGTTGCCGTCGAGTCCGACCGCCGCATTGGTCTGGGCGACCTCGAAACGCGTCACCGTGGCATTGATACGGCCGTTGAGGAACCCGAACTTGACCCCGTAGTCGCGCCCCTCGCCCTCCAGCGGGCCGATCTCGCGCTGCGGCCGCAGTTCCTCGTCCTCGAAGCGCTGCGCGCCCGACTGATCCCGGAAGTTGGTCGACTTGTTGCCGAACAGGCTGACGCCCCGGATCCATGGCAGATGGAGCACCGCGCCGACGGAGTAAGTGTTGCCCGCCTGGTCGACGGCCGCGCGCGACGCGGGCGTGAGGCCGGTGACGACCTGCGTGGCGGCGTCGCGGATCACGGGCCCGTCGTTGAACACCTTGATGCGATCCCGCCGTCCGCCCAGGGTCGCGATCAGGTGCCGGTCGAAGAATGCCGCGTGCGCCGCGACCGCCGCCGAGTCGATGCGGTTGCGCGAACGCGTGAGGCCGTTCAGCAGGAACCCCGGCGTGAAGCGCTCGTTTGGCGCCCCGTAGATGACGTTGCTGGCGGGCACCGGATCGTTCCAGGGATCGGGGATGCCCCGGTCGGCCAGGTTCGCGCTGAACACGTCGACGTGGCGGATCCGGCTCGGCACGTTGGTGAAGTGGTTCTGGCTGGCCCGGCCGGGGTCGACGTTGCCGACCGAGAAGCTGCTGCGATCCTGCTCCGAATCGGCGCGGCTCACGAATCCGAGCAGCGTGTGGCTGCCGGCCCAGCCGAGATCGAACTGATAACTCGCGCTCAACCGCAGGTCGTCGAGCGTGTTCTCCTGCTCGTAGTAGCTCGGATTGTACGAGACGATCATCTGGCCCGCGAGCGGATTGGGCACGAGCTCGGCAAAGTTGAGCGCGCCGACCCCCTGGCCCGTGGTCGTCGGGCCGCCCGGCGTGGCGTTGTAGGTGAAGTCGCTGCGAAACGTCGGCAACTGCGAGGTCGCGTCGTATTGCACGCTGATGGCCGAGAAACCGAGCACGCTGCGATTGAGGAACTGGCGCGTTGTCCGGTTGACCGCCGCCTCGAGGAACAGCGAGCGGCCGATCCGCTGCTCGATCGTCACGCCGACGGTGTGGTAGTCGATCTCCACGAACTGGCCGGGCCCGGCGATGTTGGCCGTGCGCGGGTAGACGCTCTCGTCCCGGACGGGGAACGGAGTGTTGAAACCCGCGGCGTTGCCGTAGCCGGTGGACGTGCGGTAGTAGCGCGCCCCCTGCGCCCGCGTGCCCAGGTAGAGCGTCTTGCCGGCGAGCGGACCGTCCATGAAAAGGTTGTACGTCCCGGTCTGGCCCGTGCGCTGCTCGATGCCGGGAATGCCGTCGAGGTCGGTGCGCGCCGGCAGGCCGTTGGCCGGCGCCCCGCTGCCGGCGGAGTTGAACTGCTGCGAATAGTTCTCGTCGATCCCGGGTCGCGGCACGGTCGCGAGGTTGCCGGCCGGCGACTCGGGCGTGCCAAACGCGAACATCCGCGCACCGTTTGCCTGCCACTTGCCGTAGTTGTTTCCCGCGGACCACGGGCGCACGCGGTTCTGGTGCAAACGGCCCATCTCGCCGCCAAGCCGCACGGTCGTCGCATCGGTGGGCCGCCAGGTCAGCGCGAGCGCGCCGCGATCCTGGTCGTCGCTCTCGAAATCATGATACCCGTCCGCCCGCTGGACCATCAGGTTCAGCCGGGCGCCGAGCTTTCCGCCGCTCCACCCGCGGTTGACGTCGATCGCCGCCCGGTGCCGTCCCCAGCTTCCGGCCCGCACCATGATCTCGCCGAAGTCGCGACCGGGGTCGGCCCGCTTCGGCGTCGTGTTCACGATGCCTCCGGGTCCGCCGATGCCGAAGAGCAGCGAGTTCGGCCCGCGCGCGACCTCGACCCGGTCGAGGTTGAAGGCGTCGGCGTCCAGCAGCGTGGGAAAGAAGTCGCGCGTCTGCGTCGCCCGCCGGTAGCCGCGGATCTGGAAGTTGAAATCGTTCTCGATCAGCCCGTTTCCGGTCGAGGCGCCGACCTGCACGCCCCCGCCGCCGATATCGTTGCCCGCGCTCAGCGCATATTCCATCGCCTGGCTCACGTTGAGCGCGCCGACGTCGTTGAGAAAATCCTTCGTCATCACCGAAATCGACGCGGGCGTATCCAGCAACCGGGTATTCAGCCGGCTGCCCGCCAGGGTGTTCGTCGCGATGTACCCCGTGTCCTTGTCCGTCCGCACCTCGAACGGGGACAGCAGCAGCGCGGCGCCGTCGGGCGCGGCGGCATTGGCCGCCACCGAGGCGGCAGGTGGCCGCGGGCCGGTCGGGGCGCCGGCGGACTCGCCGTTGGTTCCGGGACGGTCGTCGGTCCGGGTCTGCGCCGCCCGCCGGTCGTTGGGGGCGCGCAGGATCGTCAGCGCCCCGGTCCGCGGGTTTTGCTCCGCGATCAGCCCGGTGCCGGCCAGCAGCCGGTTGATGGCCTCGCCGGGAGGAAAACTGCCCTTCACCGCGTTGGTCTGCACACTCGCCGTCGCCTCGGTCGCGAACACGACATCCACGCCCGCCTGGCTCGCGAAAGCGCGGAGGGTCCGCGCGGCCGCGTCGCGCGGCAGGTCGAACTGCCGCGGAGTCGAATCCGCGGCCCAAGCCAGTGAAGCGGCACCCGCGGCGAGC
Organism: uncultured Opitutia bacterium; assembly: GCA_937952235.1. Taxonomy (GTDB): domain Bacteria; phylum Verrucomicrobiota; class Verrucomicrobiia; order Opitutales; family Opitutaceae; genus ER46. Next base: position 18,621 of record CALFZM010000115.1, read on the forward strand.
GCCGCGCGGGCGCACAGGAGGAGAAGACGCAAGGCGGACAACGATCGAGGTGGGGTCATGCAAAAGAAGGCAACCGGCGCCGCCAAATCCCCTACGGAATATTCGCGGCGCACCCTCCGCTCGGCGGAACGATGGTGCGGGCCTTCACCTCACCAAGGAACGCGGCCGCATCGAAAGGCGGAGCCGCCTGTCCCCAGGCTGCCGGGGCCAAATCCACCGAACGTCAGCCGCCTGGGGACAGGCGGCTCCACCGTACGGAATCGTCCCGCTCGCCTCCTGCCCCCGCAGGATTCCGGACGTGCGCCAGCCTCGAAAGACTCGGCTGACCCGCGCTCTTCAGCGTCGGCGGAGGATCAGTTCCCCGCCCCGGCGCTCGGTGACGATTCCGAACTCGCCCTCCAGCAGCCGCAGCAACGACTCGATGTCGTTCGCCCGCAGCACGCCGCTCAGCTGCAGCCGTCCCAGCGAAGGATCCGCCAGCACCAGCCGCGCGCCCCCGTGCGCGTTGAACATCGGCAGGGCCTGCGCCAGCGCCGTGCCCGAAAACTCCAGCCGAGGCACCCGCCACGCGAGCTGACGCCTTATCTCCTCGTCGGAAACCATGCTCGCCTGAGCCCCGCCGGCCGGCGCCACCGCCGCACTCACGTCGACGCGGATGCGATTGCCCGCGCCAAACACCGGTGCCGGGCCCGCGACCACGCCGCCCTCGCGCGCCACCGGCGCCGCTGGCACGACGTTCTCCACCGCCACCTGCCCTTCGGTCACGAGCACTTCGATCGCCTCCGGCGCTACCCCGACGGAAAAGGCCGTGCCGACGGCGCGCACCTCGACGCCTCCCGCCACCACGACGAACGTGCGCTGCGGATCCTTCGCGACCTCGAAATGCGCCTCGCCCCGGCGCAGTGTCACGCGCCGCAGCGCGCCGCTGAAATCGACCACGAGGTCCGCGTCGCGGTTGAGCTCGACCCTGCTGCCGTCCGGCAACTCCCGGGTCTCGGGCCGGATGACGACCGCACGGGTCGCGACGGTTTCAGGCTCGTGTGCCGGGCTCAGCCGTGAGTGCAGCGCCGGCCAGGCAGCCAGCCCCAACGCCAAGGCCGCCAGGCTCGTCGCGCCCAACCGCAGCCGTCGCCGTCGGCGGCGCGCGAGAAAGACCTCGAGCTCCCGGATCACGCGCTCCGACTCGCCCGATTCCCGCGCCCAGTCCAGCGCGTTCGTCGTATCCGCCTTTCCCGGACCGGACGAAGGCAGGCCGGACGATTGCAGGGGCGTCTTCACGGGCTGCGCCCCTCCGTCACGCCATGTTTGCGCAGGTATGCCTCGCAGCGGCGCACGCCGCGCGCGACCTGCTCCTCGACCGTTTTCTCGGCGAGTCCAAGCTGGAGGGCGACTTCGCGCTGGGGCACGCCCTTCAGCTTGCGCAGGACCGTGATTTCCCGGCAGCGCGGCGGCAGCGTGGCGAGCGCCCGGACGAGGAGCTGCAGTTTCTCCCTGTGCTCGACGGTCTCGATCGTGCCCGCGCGCTCCTCCGAGATTGCCAGCGCCGACAAGTCGCTCACGAGCGTCACGGGAGAGTTGCGCTGCCGGTCGACGAGGTTCAGCGCCAGGTTGCGCGCCACCCGGAAGAGGAAGGCTTTCGCGGACTGGATCGGCTGGGCCGCGCGCGAGCGCCAGATGCGCAGGTAGGATTCCTGCACCACATCCTCGACGTCCCGCACGCCCGGAAAGCAGTGCCGCAGGTAAGCCTTCAACTGCGCGTCGTGTGGCTGCACCTCCTCCTCGAACCACCGTGCGGCATCCGCCGCGGTGACGGAGGCAGCTTCGGGAACGGTGGGGGGCGGACTCACGACAAGTGGGGTGGCTCGTTCTCACCCGCGAGTAGAGCCCGTCGTCCCCCACGGCAAGCCCGGAGAGCGGGAAGGCGGTCGAGTCCGAGCCACCTCACGACCCTGACACGGTGGAGCCGCCTCTCCCCAGGCGGCTGGCATCCGGGTGGATCGGTCCGCAGCGGCGCGGGGACACGCCGCTGCACCTCGGCGTTTCCTTATTTTCGCTCCGCCAAAGCGCTTGCCTGCGGCCCGGGAATTCTCCCATGGTGCCTCAGCACCGGTTCGCCCCCCGATCAACCCCGATCGATCGCCGGTGAGTACCCCGCCCCGTGACCGCACAAGCCTGCCAGCGGCTTAGCCCGAGCGTTGGCATGGCCCCAACCCCATGAAAACCGCCATGCCCTCCCACCGCACTGGACTGAAGCTGACTGCGCTCATCTGCGCCTTCCTCGCCGCGCTGTGCCTGAACGCACAGACCGGCGGGACCGGCACCATTCAGGGCCGTGTCTTCAACCCCGTGTCGAATGACTACGTCCGCAACGCCGAAGTACGGCTCGAAGGAACGCAGCAAGCCGTGTTCACCGAGAGCGACGGCTCGTTTCAGTTTCTCAACGTCCCGGCCGGTGAAGCGAGGATCACGGTGACGTTCACGGGCTACAACACGCTCACCGAGACCCTCAACGTTTCCGCCGGGCAGACCGCCGTGCGGGAGTTGAACATCACGAGCGCGTCCGGTGCGCCGGCGACCAAGGGCGGTGTCGTGCAACTCGGGGCATTCACGGTGTCCTCCGAGCGCGAGGGCAACGCCAAGGCCATCCAGGCGCAGCGTGCGGCGATGAACATCACCACCTCGGTTTCGGCGGATCTCTTCGGCGAAGTGACGGCGGGAAATGTCGGCGAGTTCCTGAAGTACCTTCCCGGCGTCGACCTCGACTACGTGGAACCCGAGGCGCGCGGCCCCCGCCTCGGCGGCATGGATGGGCAGTACGTGGGCGTCGCCATGGACGGGATGCGCACGGCCAACGCCGACGCCAACCGCGGCGGCGGTGCCTCCTCCCGCGCCACGAGCTTCGAGGGATTCTCCATCACCGCCATCGAATCGGTCGAAATCAACTGGACGTCGACGCCGGCCAACGATGCCGACACGCCTGCGGGCAACATCAATATGCGCACGAAGCGCGCCTTCGACCGCAAAGGCCGGCAGTTCAGCTACAACCTCAGCACCGCCTTCAACAGCGAGGAGTTCACGCTCAAGAAAACCGACGGCCAGCGCGGCGGCCCGGACCGCAAGTTCGGACCCAACTACCAACTGTCCTATGCCGAGTCGTTCTTCGACCAGAAATTCGGCGTCCTGCTCAGCGCCAGCCACTCCTTTTTGTATAACGAGCAGATGCTGCTCTCCAACACGTACAGCGGCAATGCGTCGACCGACCCCGTCAATCCGCGTCCCTGGGTCACACGCGTGATCGACTTCAAGGACGGGCCCCGGTGGGACACGAAGGATGCCTACCTGCTCACGGCCGACTGGAAGGTCACCCCGCGCCTGGTGCTCTCGGTGAACATGATGTACACCATGGCGTCCTTCGAGTTCTGGAACCGGAACTTCACGTTCACCGCCGCCAACGACAACAACAACGTGAACAACGGCCGGCCCACCGTTCGGGGCAACGGCATCACTTCGCTGGCGGTGGATCGCACCGCGACGGCCAACGTCGCGCAGCTCGCCAATGGCGGCGGCACCTCGGACAAGACGACCCAGTCGCGGCAGTATGCGCAGCGCTTCGAATACCGCGTCGGCTCGCTGATCGTCGACGGCGGCCTCGCGTTCTCGAAATCGAGAAACAACTACGAGTCGCTGGAGCGCGGATTCTCGAACAGCGAAGGCGGTGCCGCGATCGGCGGGTTCACCGCCACCCGCCCGAGCCAGGAGTCGTGGGAATGGACGATCCGGCAGACCTCCGGCGCCGACTGGTTCGACCTGCGCAGCTTCACCGACACGAACACCCGCTCCGGCGGCATGCGCGTCAACAACGACGACCGCACGTGGATCACCGAGAAATGGACCGGCACCCTGAACGCGAAGTTCGCGCCCCGGGCGTCCCTCTTCCAGCGGTTCCCCACGCTCTTCACGTTCGGCGGAAAATGGGACGAGGAGACGCGCGACAACAACAACCACACCGACGTGAACATCTGGGCCTACACCGGCCCGGGAGGAAACACCACGACGGTGAACCCCACGACCGGGGCGAACCAGAACGTGACGTTCGGCCACTGGCTGAACCTGGGACCCCAGTTCCAGGCCACGAACCGCTTCGAGATGGGGAAGACCAATGCGTTCACGCTCTTCAATATCAATGGCCAGCAGGGCATGGCGCCGCGCGTCAGCCGCTCCCACGTATCGGATCTCTTCCACGCCCGTCCCGACCTGTTCACCTACATGGGCACGCCCGAGAACTACTATACGGCCTACATCGCCAACAAACGCGACTTTCGCCAGATCGTCAGCGCCGGCTATGGTCAGGCCGACGTGAGGCTCACCCCGAAGCTGCGCACCTTGTTCGGCGTCCGTTACGAGGAGACGCGCACCCGGGTGAAATCGTTCGATCCACGCACCCGCGCGGAGGTGCTCGCGGCGGGCTACGCGATGAACGCCCCTGCCACCAGCGGAGGGCGGGCGCTGACGCTGGAGGGCATGCAATACCAATTCGAGAGCCAGCCGAAGAAGATCCGCTTTGCGAACTACCATAACTGGTTCCCGTCGGTGAACGTGAAATACCAGATCCTGCGGAACTTCGACTGGCAGATCGGCTGGAACAAGTCCATCGGCCGCGCGCCCATCGACAACCTCGCCGGCGTGATCGTCATCGATGAAGTCGCGCAGCGCGTCAGCATCCCCAACACCACGCTCCAGCCGGAGTATCACAACAAATACCAGACCCGCTTCGGCTATTATTTCTCCGGCCGGTCTCCCGGCTCGCTCACCCTGGCGTTCAGCAAGACGAACTTCCGGAACACCATTCAGAGCTACGACTTCACGGCAGCCGAATGGGGCAACGACGATCCCGAACTCGCGAACTACATCTTCCGTTCGACCCGCAACCTCTCGGATCGCGTGACGAAGACCAAGAACATGGCGCTGGGCTACCGGCAGACGCTCGGGTTCCTGCCCAGCGACTACCTGCGCGGCGTCGGCGTCTTTCTGAACTACGACCGCACGTATGTGACGCAGAGCGGCGACGGTTCCGGCGCGGCGGCACGCCGTTCCAACATGACGCCGCATCGGGTGTCGGGCGGACTGAGCTACTTCTACCGCCGGTTCAACGGCTCGCTCAACTTCGTCTGGGGCGACAACCGGCCGGAGAGCGGGACGTACGGCCGTTACTTCAGCCAGATCACGAAGGTGGACTGCACGCTCGGCTGGAAACTCACCAACTACGCGACGCTCTTCGTGACGGGTCGGAACATCCGCAACGCGCCGGACATCTGGTACCAGTCGCCCCCGGGAGTGCAGGAAGGCAAGGACGGCCACCTCCGCGCCATGGAGTCGTACGGCGCGCTCTGGACGTTCGGTGTCCGGGGCACGTTCTAGTTTCCAACCGCTCCCACGCCATCCATGTCCTACGCGCCCCGCGCCGGGGCGCGTATTTTTTTAGCGCGGCGCGGGCGGCGCGTTTTCGTGCGCGGGCTCCGGGATCCTAAACGCAAAGACACGAAGTAACGCAAAGACGCGCCCAGAACGGGGCGAAACTTCGCGTTCCTTTGCGTCTTTGCGTTTTGGATTGGGCTGCAGACTTATCGAATCTGCTCTAGTTTATCCGCCCGGGCGGTTTCGTCGGTCTTTCGGACGTCGCTGACTGCGGAACAAGCTCCAGGGCGAGTTGCCGAAACCGCTTCACGCGATGGAACGTCGCAAAATCCGCATCGTGCTGGTTCGGCGCGCTGATGCTGGCCCGGACGAGAATCGCCAGGTCATCGCCATCGATCACCGGCCGCGCATACATGAATGATTGAGACAGCTGGGCCGCTTGCGCAATGCAGCCGGCTTGGATCCAGTTCAATCCGTCCACGCTGTATAACAACATGAGGAATCGTCGATCATTGCCGCCGCCACCCACAAAAGTTCCCGCGGACCTCGCCTTCTCCCACCAATCGAACGCCTCCTGGCTGTCGACGGCCAGGTTTGCCGTCGCCCAGTAAAGCTGTGAGACCTCATCCCAGATGATCGCGCGTTTGACCTGCGCCCCGGGCGCCGGATGGAACTGCGCGAAGGAAAGTCTCATCTCGCGGCCGTCGTCTTCCACGTCGATTACCGCCCCCAATCCTGCCGTGGCCTGCGCCTCGGCATTCACGCCGGCCAGCAGGCGCAGCTTTCCCTGCACCTCGATCACGTTCGGCTCCGAGTAAAGCCGCGTCCCGCCGCTCCGGCCGGCCGGCACCAGCGCGGCCGGCAGTCCGGGAAAGGCCAGCGGCTCTGACAACCGCCACGCCCGATGATCCATGGGATCCATCGACAAATCGCCGGCCAGCAGACGCAGCCCGCGGTTCGGATCCAGGGCAAGGTCGTCCATCGCGTAATAAAGGGTCTGGTGCCGAACCCACACGGCGGTATGCGAGTTCCAAAACTGTCCGCCAAACAACAACCGCTCAGGGGACCAGTTCCGCCCCCGGTCTTCGCTGCGCAGCAGCAGCACATCGCGACTGCGAACGTCGCTCCCGCCCTTGTGCACAAAGAGGTGGAGCTTCCCCTCATGGATCCACGGCACGGCTGAGTAGTACGGCAGTGTCGCGAGCCGCTCCCAGGTTCGGCCGCCGTCGCGACTCGACACAATATGCGTCCGGCTGTGCGTCGCCCGGCGCTCCAGGTTCCAGGCCGGGCGGGGAATCACCGGCACCACGCCGAGCAGCGTGCCGTCATCGAATCGCTCGAATCCCACGCCCGCGACGTAATACTCCGAATCAGGATTGTGATAAGCGATGGTATACTCCTGCGCGAGTGGCGTCGGGCGGGCCAGGCTTCCGGGCGTGAGCCAGCCAAGACAGATCAGGAGCAGGAATCGGCGCGGAGATCCGCAGAGCAAAGCGAGCGGTTGCATGGGGTGCGTGGCATTTATCATAAGGGTTGGAGCAAGGTAGCTTCAGCTCGGATCTCACGCATCCCCGCCTTCCGACGACCCGTCAATTTCCGCCCCGATCATCCTGTGGCCAGCCAGCGCGACAGAAACCACACGATTGCAATCAGCCCTATCGCAATGAAGGTGAGCCAGACGAACCCGTGAAGGCTTTCGCGCCGCGTTCGCGCCAGCATGAGGGATCGCTCCGCCCGCTCCAAGTCCTGGGCGGTGCCCGTGTGCGGGTCGGAAAACGTTCCCGTGCCGGGTTGCTCGATCATGCCGGCAGTGCGGAGAGCCGCCTCCTGCCCAACGGGGGTCCGGATGAGCAGAAAGAAACGCCGCGTGCGGAGCGGCTCCTCCGGCGGGGTCACGACGCTGATCAGCCAGCCGGCAAAGATGCCGACCGAGAGATAAAGGGTGATCGTGGCAGGCAGCCCGGCGTCGCCCTGCCAGCCAAAATAGTATTTTGCGACCAGGAGCGCCAGCAGCGCGGCGGCGAAGCTTGCCACCGCTCCATACCGGTTTGCCCGCGGCCAGAGAATGGCCAGGAAGAACGATACTCCCATGATCGGTACCGTCTGAAACATGAAACGCATGGCCGACGGAATGTCGGTGAACGCATACGACAACGGGATGACCAACGCGGCAAAGGCGATCGAGGCGAGCCGGCTGATCAGCACCAGACGACGCTCCGTCGTGTGCGGCCAGATCTTCAGGTGAATCGAGTTGGTATAAGTCCCGGCAAAGCTGATCATGAACACCGCCAGGTTGTCCATGATGGAGGCCATCACGCAGGCGATCATCAGGCCGACAAAGCCCACCGGCAGCAGTGCCTGGGCCGCGGCACCGAAGGCGTGATCGCCGGCGATCGTCCCCTCGCCGAAAAGGGCCACCGCCATCACGCCGGTCAAGGCCCATGGGATCGTCATCAGCCGTTTCAAAACCAGGCCGCCGACGAATCCCACCCGGCTGTCCATTTCCGTGGCGGCCGAGCCCGCATTGGCCATGATGTGCGGCTGGACGACCATGCTGAAGAGCGAATTGATCGACACCATGGCGACCCAAAACAGGGTCATGTCCTTATCGAGGACCAGGCGGAACGCCTGCTCGGGATCGTCGAGCCTCGCCTGAAAGCCCTCGAGTCCGCCGACGTGATGCCAAAAGAACGGGATGAGGAGAACCGACATCACGATCGTGAGGATCCCTTGGAGAAAATCGTTCCAGACTGCGGCAACGAGTCCGCCCGCAATGGCATAGAGGAACGAGATGATCGCGATCACCGGGATCATCAATTGCCAGAGGGGCAATTGCGCCAGGCCGCCGAGCCCGGCGCCCGTGCCGACCGGTGCTGCGTTCGCGCCCGCCTCACTCAGAAAGCTGCCCTGTGGCGTGAGCAGTGCCTCAATCAGCTTGGCCGTCCCGTACAATCCCGTGCTGGAGAACGCGACCATCAGAAACAGGGCGAACAGCGCGTAGAGCAGCATGAACCCCGTGCCAAATCGCCGTTCGAAGAAGTCCGCCGTCGTCTGCACGCGCGCGCGCCGAAACACGGGCACGAGCAGCCAATAGATTGGCAGCGTGAAGATCATCACCCCCTGATACCAGAATCCGGCGAAGCCGACCTTGTACGATTGCGACGCGACGCCGGTGGCCGAATCGGCGTGAGTCCCCGCACCGAAGGCGAAGAACGTTGTCATGAGTTTGCCGAACCGCCGGCCACCCATGACAAAATCCTCGCGGTTGCGAACCAGCCGGCTGGCCACGAAGCCGATCAGGGCGACGACGGCAAAGTACGTGAACAGGATGATCCAGTCGATCGGGCTCAGGCTGAACATAGGATCCAGGGGCAATCACCGCCATGCTGCGAAGCACGGCGGACGCGAAATTCTCTTCTCATGAACGGAAATCGCGGCGCGGCGACAGCAAGGCATCACACCTCCTGCCCGAGTCGCGGCGGTTGCCCGAGATGGACGGTCACCGTCTTGTGCTCGGTGTAGGTGTCGAGGGCCTTGTCTCCGAGCTCGCGCCCGATGCCGGACATCTTGAAGCCGCCAAAGGGGGTGCAGGCGTCCACGACGTTGAAGCAGTTAACCCATACGGTTCCGGCCTGGACGTGATTCGCGATCGCATGGGCCTTGTTCAGATCGCGGGTCCAGACCCCGGCTGCCAGACCGAATGCGGTACGGTTCGCCCGCTGGATTACCTCGTCGAGGCTCCTGAATCGGTGGACGCTCAGCACCGGGCCGAAAATCTCCTCCCGGGAGATGGCCATTTCGTCCTGCACCTCGCTGAACACGGTCGGCTGCACAAAATAGCCACGTTCAAATGCGCGCTCACCGCCGGTCACGCAGCGAGCGCCCTGCTCCCGGCCGAGCGAGATGTAGCGCATGACCTTGTCAAACTGCGCCTGATCAACCTGTGGGCCCTGCTCCGTCGATGGATCGAATGGGTCGCCGAGTTTGCGCCGGGCAGTGCGCCGCGCCAGCCGCTCGACAAACTCGTCGAAGATCGATTCCTGCACGAAGGCCCGGCTGCCGGCGCAGCAGTTCTGGCCCTGATTGAGGAAGATCGCGCCATAGGTTCCCTCGATGGCCGCCTCCAGATCCGAATCGGCAAAGATGATGTTGGGACTCTTGCCCCCAAGTTCGAACGTGAGCCGTTTGAGACCCTCTGCCGCCTCTTTCATGATCGTCTGGGCGGTCCGGTATTCCCCGGTGAAGGCGATCTTGTCCACGAGCGGGTGTTTGACGAGCGCGGCACCGGCGGTGGGGCCAAAACCGGGGACAATATTGAGCACGCCGGCCGGAAATCCCGCCTCCATGGCCAGTTCACCCATGCGCAGCGCCGTGAGCGGAGTTTGCTCGGCGGGCTTGAGCACGACCGTACAGCCGGCGGCGAGTGCCGGGCCGACCTTCCAGGCGGCCATGTCCATCGGAAAATTCCACGGAATGATCTGGCCGCAGACTCCGACGGGTTCACGCCGCGTATACGTGAAGAAGGGGCCGGGTATGGGAATCGTTTGTCCGTGAATCTTGTCGGCCCACCCCGCGTAATAGCGCAACACCGCCGCAGCCGCGGGCACGTCCCAACTGCGGCTGTCGCTGATCGGCTTGCCGTTGTCGAGGGTTTCGAGCGCAGCGAGTTCGTCCAGATTCCGGTCGATCAAGTCGGCCCAGGCATGAAGCAAACGCCCTCGCTCGCGCGCATCCATCCGGCGCCAGGGCGATCCGTCAGCAAAAGCCCGGCGCGCGGCTCTCACCGCAAGATCGATGTCCTCAGGTCCGCCTTCGGCTACATCGGCAATCTTCGCCTCGGTCGCCGGATTGAAGGTGGGGAAGGTCTTTCCGTTCGCACTGTCGCGGAAACGACCGTCGATCAGCATTCGAGTCTGACGTACGGGAGGCGGGGCAATGCGACTTTCGGGCGAAGGGGTTTTCATGAGAGATACCGGCGGCCCGGCGCCGGCGAGGGCCAAGCCGCCGGAGGTCCGGACTCGCGCAGGGGTTCATTTCCTTTCAACGTGGTCCTTCCCGTCGGTGAGCCAGTCCAGCGTGAAGCGCGCGAAGCGGATCCGTTTGTAGGTATCCGTCTCATAGAGACAGCCGATCGTCATGTCCGGCAATACCGCCAGACAGGAATAGGCAAAGCTGCCGGGCACGATCGTGCGTGCGACCGGCCAGGTCTGGCCCTCGTCGTAACTCAGGCGTACCGTTCCGTTGACGCGCCCCTTCTCGCTGGCGGGATTGGAGAACAGCAGCCGATTCTTTCCATGTTCGGTCGCCAGCGTGTACCGGAGGAAGCTGGCCTGGCAGACGGGCTCGATCAGTTCGGGATGGTCGCGAACGCGGGACCAGGTCATGCCGCCGTCGACGCTGGTGGCGATGGCGCGACGCCTTTGCCCGCGATAACTGCGCATGTTGAGCATATAGCTGCCGTCAGCCAGCTCGACCACCTGCGATTCGCCCACGGCCGGGCCGGCCGCTCCGCCCAGTTGCCACGTGCTCCCGTGATCGTCGCTATAGAGGATCGTGCACGTAAAGCCTTCGGCGTGCTGGTTGGTGGGAATGACCAGCCGGTTGGTGCGAGTCCGGATTCCCACCCCGGGGCCGTGCGCCATGCCCGTCCAGTGCGGCTTCTTGGTGCTGGCCGTGATGTTCACCGGCGGGGCCCACGTGACGCCGTCGTCCACACTGCTCGTCACCCAGCGGCTCACTGCGTCCGGCCCGAGCCCGGGGGTCACTTTGCCGCGGAAGCCTTGCGGCCATCGGTCGTAGACGAGCCAGATGACGCCGGTATGATCCACCACCGGGCAGGGATCCATTGCCGCGTGGGGCACGGCCTGCACCACGACCTGCATCGGCAGCCACGTCTGCCCTCCGTCTACGCTGCGCTTGAGCACCATGTCCGTTGGACCCTGGTCGCGTGGGCTTTCCTTCCGTCCCTCGGCGAAGGCCACCAGGGTGCCCTTTTGCGTGACCACGACCGACGGAATGCGGTACGTGTGATAGCCATCTTCCCCGGCGCGGAAGACGTCGGTGTGGATGGGCTCGGACGGCGCGGCACGGCCGGCTCCGGGCGCACCCGCGACCGGCGACAGCATCGAACTCATCACAACCCAGCCGCAGAGCAAAAGCGCAGGGACCCTGCTGACTGCCCGGCGCGCCAGCAGCCGCGCGCGCAGGGGAAAGGAGGCCAGGATGGGCGTAGGGTTGGAAGGCATATTATATTTCACGTTGCGCCGGAAAAGTGGCTCGGAGGGGTTCACTTCACTTCCCCCTCTCGAGGGTCGTCCATCGGGAGGGCGCCGTTCAACGTGCCTCGCAGGGCGGGTTGCGCCGCCGCGGCCGGGGCGTCGAGGTCGCGCTCCGGTGGTCCCTCACCTCGGCGAAGCTGTGACATGTCCCGGACGGTCTGCGTCCAGTGCGTGCGCAAGCTGCCCCGCTCCGTGGCGCACACGCAGATTTGCGCGCCGGCATTGATGGCTGCCCGGGCCAGCACGGGATGACCAGTCACGCTGATGGCGATCTTGCCGAGTGCGCGAATCTCGCTCACGGCGCCGCACACGGCGTCGATCACCGCGGGGTGATCGTACTGCAAGGGCTTGCCCATCGAGATCGAGAGGTCCGCCGGCCCGATGACCCCACCGGAGATGCCCTCGACCGCGACAATCTCCCTGCAGCGACGGAGACCGGCCATCGTTTCGATCTGCGGGAACAAGTGCGTCTCGCGGTTCGCCCAGGCGGTGTTCTCGGCCGAGTCGCCGATGCCGTAGCCCAGTCCTCTCGTGCTCATCGCGAATCCGCGGTTGCCCAGCGGCTTGTATTTACCCAGCTCGACGATTTTGCGTGCCGTCTCCGGACTCTCGATCATCGGGATGGAGATAAGCCGCGCGCCAGCTTCGAGCCCAAGCATGATGAAAGAACGCTCCGCGGACGGGATGCGAAGAATCGGCAGCATGCCCCCCGCTTTGGCCGCGATGCAGAACATCTCGGCCTGATGCGGGCTGCCCGTGCCGTGTTCGAGGTCGGCCCAGGCCAGGTCGAATCCGACCATGCCGGCCAGCTCGACGTTGGACGGGTACAGACTCTCGACTCCCACTCCCAGCAGGAGTTTCTTTCGTTGGATCCGGTCGTGCAGTTCTGAGGTCATGATCTACTCGTCTCCTTGAAGCATGGTGCGTGCATAGGCGATCCACGTGGCAAATTGGCAGCCCAGGTTCAGCTTCCATTCGGTGGCGACCTGCGCATAGGGCGGCCAGTACTCGGGATAGTGGAACGCGCCGTCGGGCTGCTGCAAGGTCGTCAAATGGTCGGCGACCCGACACGACTGCTCGAGGTACGCTCGGTCCCGGGTGAGGGAGAAAAGCGTCCAGGCGGACCAGCCCAGCTTGTGGCCCAGCGTATTGGACCAGACGTCCGGCGAGCGGTCGACCGCCCATGCCTGACAGGCCCGGGACAGCTTGAGGTCCGCGTCCTCGCCGGTGCGACAGTACAGGAACGCGAATGCGCGCACCAGCAGGCCGATCTTGTACAAATACTGCGAACGCTCGCCCGGCTCGATCGAATAGACCCGCGCCTGCTTGGCCTCGAACGCCGTGATCAGACCATGGTGGGAGTGCCAGCCACAAAGGAGCCGTTGTCCCGCCTCGATTTGGGGCTGGATCAGCCGGCGCAGAAAATCGCCGGCCCGCGCCGCGGCTTTGTCATTGCCCATCAGGCAAAGCGCCGCACACGCGTTGGCGGTCGAATCGAGGCAAATCTCGCCCTCGCCAGCGCGACAGGCGGCCTCCGTGCCGAAGAATCCGCCCGAGCGCGGATCCTGAAAGGCCAGCAACTGTTGCTCCAGCGACCGGGCGAACCGCAGGCGATCACCGAGCACTGCACCCAGTGTAATCCAGGCCATCCGGTACGACAGCAAATCCCGACCCGGCGCCAGCAGGAAATGAGAGTCCCGCGCGGCGCGGGCCTCCATATAGGCGAGGCTGGCGTGCAGCAACCCGGGCTCTCCGATCGCGTGAGCGTATAGGGGCACGGGCATATGCGCGGGGCAGGACAGGTTCGGCGCATCGAGCGACCCGTCAGGTCGCCGGTACCGACTGAACCACTTCGCGAAGCGGCGGAGGGTTTCCGTGTAGGTCCCGAGCCGATCCTGCCGCACGCTGGTCATGGCCCCGTTCAAGGGGAGCACCTCGCGATCATGGCCGCGCGTCATTTGAGACTTCGCTCATTTCGAAAAGGAGAGTGTGCCACGCCGCGAGGCCGTCCCCGCGTCGCGGCACCGCCCCGAACATCGTTCAAAACTCCCCTGCCACGCCCACGGTCCAGCGGATCGAAGCGAGGTCCTTGCGGGCGACGATCCGGCCGGCATAGTCGGCCAGCCCGGTGCCCTCATAATAGCGCACCGCCGGCTCCCGGTTGAGATTGCGGACGTTGCCGAACGCCCGGAACCGCTTGGAGAAGCGGAACTGGGCATTGAGGTCCAGGCTCGTCATCGGCGCGATGATGATCTGGGCATCCGGGGCGAACGTGGCCGTGGAACTGACCGACTTCCCCGTATACGTCCAATTCAACGATGCCCCGATTCGACCACGGGAATAGGCTACGCCCCAGTTCGCCATCCGCTTGGCCGGAAACTGCTCCGTGGAGCCGTTGGTGGCCGAGCCGCTCAGCTGGGTGCCATTCGCGAACACACTGAAGCCCTTCGCCCACGGCAGGTACGGCTCGAGCTCGGTTTGCACGTCCGCTTCCACGCCCGTCAGGTCCAACGTGTCGGGGCTGTTCGTCGTCGTGGTCAGCGTCCAGCCCAGGTACTGGGGATCGAGCCCATACCGTTGAAGCAAGGCGTCGTTCACGATGAGCCGGTCTACCTGGAACGCATTGTCGATTTCCTTTCGGAAGACGCCGACCGACATTGTCCCGGCGCGTCCGAAGTACCATGCGAGTGCCAGGTCAAGGTTCTCGGCCGTCCAGGACTTGAGGTCCTTGTTCCGCAGCGTGATGTTGTCGGTAAGGTCCTGGATGCTCAGATTCGGGATGAGGTACTGCCGCTGCGGACGACCGATGGTCTGGCTGTAGGCGGCGCGCAACTGCAGTGAAGGCCTGATGCTGTACGTCACGTTCAGACTCGGGAACCAGTTGTCATAGGAGCGCGATACCTTCGTGCCGCGTGCAGTCAGCGTACCGTCCCGGTTCAACAACCCTTCGCCGTAGTTTTCCGTGCGCTCGAAGCGGACGCCCCCCACGAGGCTCAACCGGCTTTGCAGCAGCTTGGCTTCTCCCTGCACGTACGCGGCCGTGAGGCGTTCCTCGAAGTACTCGTCGGCGTTGGCCGCGGTCGACGTTACCAGCGCCTGGTCATAGACGAACTGGTTCGGATTGCGGACGAGGTACGCTTTGACGGCCTGATTATCGAGCCATTGGATCGCCGGCTGATTGGCCCAGGGGATTGGTTCGCCCAGGTACGCCGGGTTGACGAAAGCCGCCGCGGTGTTGTCGGCGTTGTTCGCCACGCCGTCAGGTCCCAGGTAAGTATAGCGGTCGCGATTCTCTCCCTTCGTCAACCGCTGCTCGCTGAAGGCCACTCCGCTTTGCACCACGAGCGGCTGGTTCCAGGCGGTCAGGTCCCTCCGGACATCAAGGCGCATCGTGGGAGCCTTGGTCTCGGAATTGCGATACAGGTCCTCGACCGTCCGGATCTGGTATTCCGGCAACTGTCCCCAATCGACGACGGATCCGCTGGCATTGCGAACCGTGATGGCACTCGGCAGTTCCGACGTGAACCCGCTGTACGCGATCGTCGCGGAGGGAAACGTCGCATTCACCGTGGTGAGCGCCCCATTGCCTGGAATGGTGTCCTTTTGGGCGAGGCTCTGCGATCCCGACAGTTCCACCTTCCAGCCATCGACACGATACGTGGCGGTCAGCCCCAGCACTCTCAGCCGGCCCGTCTCGCGCGTCATTTGGTCCGAATGGTTCGCCGTGCCGGCGCCCGTGCGGCCCTGCGTGCCCGTGGCGCCAAAAGTGGTGGGGGTCGTGCCCACATTGAGAAACACGCGGGTGGGGTTCCGATAGACATCCGACTTCTTCTGCCGGAAAGTGAACGATAGCGTGAGCGGCTGGATGGGGCGCCAGTCGGCCGTGGTGCTATAGCTCTGTTCCTTCGTCAGCCTCGCGCCTTCGCGCAGGTCGATCGTGCGCAGATACGGAGCCGCGGCGCTCCCGCCTGAAGCCGCCGCAAACTCAAACGTGTTGGTCAGCCGGTTGGAGTTCGAAAAGAACTCCCGCTCGAGCACGCTCACCGTGAAACCAAAGTTCTCGCTGACCGGCTTGATATACGAGACCTCCCATCCCGGGTTGAACCGCCGGCTCTTCTCGTTCCCGATCCCGGCAACGGAATCGAAGGCGAAGTCTTCACCCGGGAAATCCAGGAGCACCCGGGTCGTCAACTGCGCCTTGGTCCGTTCAAAGGCCGACTTGTTGACCATGTTGATCGAGCCACCGAGGAACTCCGCCCACATGCTCGGCGTCGGTGATTTCGCCACCTCCACGCGCGCGATGTTCGCGAGGGTCAGTTCCTGAAGCGTGAACGTCCTGTCCGCTCCCGACTCCGGCGTATTGAAGATCGGGTTGCCGTTCATGGTGTACGCCGTCGAACTGTGGGGCATCCCGCGGAGCGACACCCGGTAGGGTTCGTCGCCGCCATCGCCCGTCGCATTCACGCCGGCGAAGAACTTGAGGAAGTTGCCCACGTTGCCGGTGGCGTCGTCGCCAAACGCATCGGCTGATATTACCCGCTTCATATTGCCGGCATTGCGCTGCTCTTCGAGTGCCCAGGTGCGTGCGTCCATCTCGCGCGAGGCCGAAACCGAAAATTCGCCCAGTTGTACGACCTCTCCCGCCTTTCCCACCGCCACCCGGTCGGACAGCTCGAATTCCTGCCGGCTGGCGGTGCTCGCCTGCACCTGCACTTTTCGCGTCATGCTGGCGTAACCGGGATACGACACCTTCACCGTCACTGCCCCGACGGGAACATCGCCCAAGCGGTACCAGCCGGTGCTGTCCGTGCGCGCCACGGCTGGCGCTCCCTCGACGCTCACTTCGGCGCCCTCCAGATACACGCCCTTGGCGGGATCAGCCACCCGCCCCTCCACCACTCCGGTCTGCGCCCTTCCCATCGCGCACAAACCGAGGAAGAGAAACGCCGCCAGCGCCGCCCGCGGGGCCGATTCACCTTTCACCGCCCGCGCCACCCGCAACAGGAGACGGCTGGTGTCTCCGATTGCCCGCAATACCATGTAGGGGTAGATATATGTTGTCATTGTTCTTTTGCACCGTGCACTTCCGACGATGAATACCGTGTCCTGCAGAGAACAACTACAGGCCGGGTGGGGTCGGCGGTTCACCAGAGCATCTGCCGCCACTGTGGGCGATGGGGCCGGGAGGAGAAGGACAACCTATTGGCACAGATTCTGTGCCTCGATCCTGGTCGATGCGCAGCTCGACCCGTTGTCGCCTCGAGGCACACCTATCCTTTCCTCCGGCGCCGGCACCTGCCGGTGTCCTTTGGACCGCCGGGGGGGAACCCTTCCACCCTATGCGCCGGGCGGCGCCGCGATCGAGCCGCCGCGGATAAATTCCGGGAGGATCGGAGCCTCCTGCCGGACGACCCCACCGTCCAGCCGGGCCAGGATCGCACGCAGGATCTTTTGCACATACGTCGTGGCATTGATCCGATAGTGCGCCGGCTCGGGATAGAGATAGGAGAGTTCCATCGACCCCACGTGCGCGACTACGGACACATCAGCCGGCACGCGAACGCCCCGGGCGCCAAAATAGCTCCAGATCGTCAGACAATAGATGGAGTGCGGCACCACGAAGGCGGTCGGTCGTTCCGGTCCACGCAGCAGGCCGTCCAGCCGCCGGATCATGCTGGCGACGGAACCTTCGAAATGCGCGACCGTGGCCCGTAAATCGGCCTGATGCGGACTCGAGAGAGCGGCCTCTTCGAACCCCCGCTGGCTTTGCAGGTCGCCCGCCTTGAACTCGCCGGGAGCCATCAGGGCGAGGCGGCGGTGGCCCGCGGCAATGACGACTCCGGTCGCATGCCGGGACAACGCGCGATGGTCGACATCGATGTAGGGCAGATCGACTCCCGGGTATCCCGTGCCGACCAGGATCGTCGGCACTTCGTGTCGCGCGAACCACTGCTGCATTCGCAGGGTCGAGAGTCTCACCAGCCAGCAATCCGCTTGGTTGCGCCGCACGAGTCTATCCAAAGCCCGCTCGGGCCTCGGCGCATAACACGCGTCCGCGTGAATCACCTGCAGCCGGCCGCCGTGGGCCGCAAGCAGCGCGTTGAGTTTGTCGATCCATTCCACCGACGCACGCCGCAGCGGGTTCACGCTGGGAACAAGCAGATTGATGATGAGCGGCTGCGCGACCCGGCTGCGGGGGCGGGACTTGCGGGCCAGGATCTGGTTTCCCCGGCTGTGCAATCCCCGCAACAGGCCGGCGGCTCGCAGACGCTGCAAAGCGAGGCGCAGCGTGGTCCGGCTGACGTTCAGCTCGCGGGCGAGATGCCGCTCCTGCGGCAACCATCCGATCCAGCGCTTGGACTCGATTCCGTCCTGCAGTTCGCGCCAGACTTGATCCACCAATTTGGGGCGCTGTGGGTGCATCTCGAAAGACGACCAGTGATGGGGCAACGATCGCGCTCATGGCAAGTGCACGCTCCAGAACTCCACCGCGGCGGTGCGATCCGTCTCCGCGGGCTGGCGCGGCACGCCTTTCACGAACGTTCGTTGTCTGCCGCCCCGCCCTGCTCTCCCGCGCGCGGGAGAATGGGCTTCGAGCGCCAGCCGCACCACGTGCCAGTCGCTGATTTCCGGATGGAGTTCGAGCGCGGCACTCAGCACCTCACCCTCGCGGGCGAAGCTGCGGCGCTCGAAGACGTGGCGAATCGCCGCTTCCACCACGCGCAACGCCTGCGCTTGCGAGACCGCGATCTCTAGGCGTGGCGCCTGTCTCATCGTCTCGCGCACGAGCGTGTCGAGGCGTTGCGCCTCGTCCGGCATCAGCTCAGCACGCTGACGCGCCCGGACCTCGGGCGTGGTGACCTCGGCCAGCTTCTTCCCTCGTGACTCACGGACCATCACCTCGACCTCGCGCTCGGTCGCGCGACGGCCCTTCTTGGCCGAGAACGC
>CALFZM010000116.1 GCA_937952235.1 uncultured Opitutia bacterium
GCTCAGCGTGGCGGCCCGGCGGCGCTGGTGGTAACGACGAGGGCCCGCGGATGCGGGCCCACGCTTCGGGCTCGCGGCGCGGCGGCCGATCGCGTCGGCTCCACGGCTCCACATGAAGCTCACGATCTGGTCCAACGCCCGTTTTTCCGCGGCCGACACCCGGCTGCTGGTCGAAGGCGTCCGGCCGCACCGGCTGGTGTTTTCCCCGACGGCTTCGGCTCTGGTGCTGCAACCCGGCCGGCCCGACCCGGAGCTGTCCGCGGCGGACGTCGCGTTCGGCCAGCCTGACGCGGCGCAGTGCCTCGCGAGCCCGAAGCTGCGGTGGGTGGAGGTGACGAGCGCAGGCTACGAGCGGTACGACACGGTCGAGTTCCAGGAGGGGTTCCGCGCCCGCGGTTCGATCTTCACCAACGTCTCGGAAGTCTTCGCCGATTCGTGCGCGCAGCACGTGCTCGCCATGATGCTGGCTTTGGGCCGCCGGCTGCTGCCATCCTATCGCGATCAGCTCCACGAGCGCGGCTGGGCGTATGCGGAGCGGCGGTACGATTCACGGCTGCTGACCGGACAGAGCGTGCTGCTCCTGGGATACGGCGCGATCGGGCGGCGGCTGGTCGAGCTGCTGGCGCCCTTTGGCATGCAGGTCACGGCGGTGCGGCGGCAGACGCGCAGCGAGCGCGGCGTGCGGATCATCCCGGAGGAAAGCCTGAGCAGCGCGCTGGCCGGAGCCGACCATGTCGTGAACCTCCTTCCGGCCAACGGCGGCACGCTCAATTACGTCAACGCCCGCCGGCTGGCGTGCTTCAAGCCCGGCGCGCGCTTCTACAACGTCGGTCGCGGCTCCACCGTGGACGAACGGGCCCTCGCCGACGCGCTGCGTTCCGGCCGGGTGGGCGAAGCCTACCTGGACGTGTTTCAGGCCGAGCCGCTGCCGCCCGATCACGAGTTCTGGTCGCTGCCCAATTGCTTCATCACGCCGCATACGGCCGGGGGTCGCCACGATCAGGATACGGCGATCGTCCGCCATTTCCTGCGCAACCTGGCGGCCTTCGCGCGCGGTGAAGCGCTCGTGGACCGCGTGCTGTAGCCGCGGCGGAGCGTTCCGTTGCACGTCAGCCGCCTGGGGACAGGCGGCTCCACCGCTGCTGCTCAGGCCTTCACCACGCGGGTGTCGGCCATCAAGTCGTGCAGGCAGCGGCCGTCATCGCGCGCCATGAAGGCGAGGTCGACCAGCAGGAAGAAGAAGCCCACGACGGCGGTGAACATGTTCAGGACGACGATCATCGCCACCGGGACGAGGAAGCGCAGCAGCGCCCCGTGGAGAAAGCCGGCCGGACTGTCGTCGTCCCTGCGCACCACGCGCAGCCCGAAGATCATCTTGCCCAGGTTCTGGCTGCGCAGCGTCAGGAGGACGGATTGCAGCAGGATGGCCGAGCCGACGCCGATCCACACCCAGATCTGACCCTCGCGAAGGAGCGAGAGATCGATGTCCTGGAGCGGCGGCATCCGGCCCTCGGCGATCTCCGGGTAGGTCTCCACCAGTTTCCGGCTGATCATGAGCGAGCCTGGAATCGTGCAGAGGAAATAGAACAACGCGTTGAACAGGGCTGCGCCGATCCGGGCGCCGCGTCCACCGGGGACCAGTTCGTCTGAAACCTCGACCGCGGCCGGCGCGGCGCGGTCGCCGGCCAGCACGGGCGGGGGAACGTCGGGATTGAACTCCGCGAACTCTCCCAGCGTGCGCCAGTCGTCGGAGCCTGCCACGCGCGCCCGGGTCGCGAGATTGGCGCGTCCCGCCTTGATCCAGGTGCGGACCTGCTCCGTGCTGACGGGCCCGTACTCGCGGCCGTCGCCGCCAATGATGGTGAACATGGCCGCAACGAAGACCGGCGGACCGGCCGCGTCAATGACGGCGCGGAGGGCCGGACCGATGGCCGCGGCCCCGTTAGCGCTTGCCCTGGATCGACTCGATCCGCTCCGGGGTCGGCGGGTGGGTACGCAGGTAACCCATCACCTTCGAATCGCCTTCGGAGTGCGTCGCGGCCAGCCGCCCGAGGATCCGGGCGAGGTGGGCCGGTTCCAGGCCGCCGCGCCGAAGTTCGGCGACCGCGTGGGCGTCCGCCTCGCGCTCGAAGTCGCGCGAGAAGCGGCTCTGCAGGAGAAAGGCCGGCAGCGCGCTGCCGAGGGCGGTGGCCGAGGAGACGTCGCCCGTGGCGAGCGCGAGGACGACGAAGACCGCGGAGTTCTGCAGCACGGCCCGCAGGGTGTGCCGGTGGCGGATGTGGCCGCACTCGTGCGCGAGGACGGCGACGATCTCGCGGTCGTCCTCCGCCAGGTGCACCAGGGCGTCGGTGATGACGATCACGCCCGCCGGGAGCGCGAAGGCGTTGGGCACGTCGCCTTTCATCACCCGGAATTCGATGCGGTACGGCGTCCGGTCGCCGACGGCGTCAAGGAACGTGCGAAACTTCGCCTGCAGTTCGTTCTGCCGCGCATGCGTGAGCCGGGTCGGTGCGAGCATCGTCGCGTCGAGGGTCGCGAGCGTCTGGTCGGTCAGCGTCGTGGTCAGCCCGGTCGGCAGGAGGAACGCGACCTTGCGCGCGGCCCAGGGGAGGCCGAAGTGGATGGCGGCCCAGCCGACGGCGATCAGGACGACGATCGCGACGAGCACGTGTCGCCAGCTCATCTCCGTCCGGTGCAGCCACGACGCGGCGCGGTTGGGCGCCCAGGTGGCGATGACAGCGTCGAATTCCGCGCTGTCCGCCACCTCGCAGCGGCCACCGTCGGCGAAACGGATGAACCGCGGGCTGCGCGCGAGCCGGGATTAGATTGTGACCTCGGCCCGCGGCAGCCGCAGCGCGACCCCGTCACCGTGCACCTCGAGCATCCCGTCAAGCGCGTGCCACCGCAGCATCACCGCGCGGGCGAGGGACGTCCGGCCGTCGAAGTAAGTGGCGGGAATCTCGGTCATGCGGACCTGGTTTGAAGCGGTTCGATCCCAAGACTCATGAAAAACTCGCCTCCCGCCACCGGCCGGCGGCGATTTCCCGGCGTTTGGTGGTTTCGAGCGCGGCCACGGCTAGACGCCGAATCCCAGGTCGAAATCGAAGAAGTCGCTGGCGGCGTCGCCGACGGCGCCGACCGGCGGCTGCGCCGCGGCCACGAAGCTGTCGACGTTGCCGGCCGGGATGACCTGCAGCCGGTCGAGCTGGAACTTCGCCGCACGGATCGCGGCCCACGGGTGCATGAGCCCGCCGGTCAGGGCGGTCACGAGCGTGTTCACGACGTGGAGCAGCAGCAGGTCGCGGGCGCGCATGGCGGCGGTGAAACGGTTGCCGGCGATCGAGGTGTGATTCCACACGTAGGTGAACATCCGGGCTCGCAGGTACATCGCGCCCACGATCGCCAGCGGGACTGCGACGATGAACAGAAGGCTGACCATGCCCAGCGCCGCCACCGGCGGCTGGCCCCCGCTCTTCTGCGCCATCGCCGCGGCGACCGCCACGAAGATGAACACGAAGTAGAGCGCGATCACGGGCAGGAAGAAGAGCGCGGCGACGCCGTAGATCCGGTAGAAGTCCTCGGTCTTGCCGCTGAACGCGAACGGCGAGGTGCCGAAGGTGTGGTGGTCGACCACGTACGATTTCTGCCGCCGGGCGATGAAGGGAAAGATCAGCCCGAGCGTGAACGGCACCAGCATCGGCCACAGCAGGAACGCCGGCGCGGCACCGCCGTACGTGCCGGTGAAATTGAACTTCAACCCGCGCCAGGCGGTATTGCGGGCGTTGAAGAGCAGCGCCCGGGCGATGAACCACGGCACCGCGATGGCGAACAGCAGCGCCAGCATCACGTAGAGCAGCGGCGAGACCACCTGGCTGAACGTCAGCAGGAGAAACATTCCTACGACGATCACGTTTCCGATCAGGATCCGCTTCGGATCCGCAAGGTATTCGAAGGCCTGGCCGTACAGCTTGGTGTTGGCGTAAAAGTACCGCTTCCGCCGGACCTTCGCCCACGCCGCGTAGATGCCGAGCGTCACGATCGTGAGCAGCACGTTGATGATCCAGATGCGGAAGTACTCCGACCATTCGCCGGTGAACACGAACGGCTCCGGGCCCGGCGTCGGGGCCGTCGCGGCCGGCTGCGGGTCGGCTCCCGGGCCGGAGGGTCCGGTCGGGATCGCGGCGGAGGCGGCTCCCGCCGGGAGCGCGGCGGCGGCCGGCACCGCCGCGGGCACGCCGCCGGTCGCGGGCGGGGCGAACTCCGGCAGGTCGCCGATCCGCTGCCACTCGGTGGCGCCGTCGCGCCGGATCTTCATGTCGCGGTTCAGCCGGTTCTCCGCGATCCATTGCCGGACCTGGTCGGCCGTCACGGGGCCGTACTCTTTGCCATCCGCCCCGATGATCGTAAACATATGGCCGCGGAGGAAATGCCGGGCTTCCGTCTGGGTCAACGACGGAGGCGCCGGCCCGTCTCCGGTGTTCTACGTAGCCGGCGACGCTAGCCGGCGAGGATGCGGCCGAACACCGCCGCATCGACGTTGCCCCCGGTGCACACCAGGCCGACGCGCCGACCGGCATTGCGCTCTCGCTCCTGCAGCACCGCCGCGAGGCCGGCGGCGGCGGCGCCTTCGGCGACGTTGTGGGTGTCGGTGAAGGTGGCGCGCATGCCCGCCTCGATCTCGGCCTCGGTCACGCGCACGATGTGATCCACCCCCTGCAGGATGTGCGTCAGGGCCTCGGGATGCGGCGTGGAGCAGGCCAGGCCGTCGGCGAGGCGCGTCGTGGCCGGCGCGGTGACGAGGCTGCCCTGGGCGAACGAGAGCGCGACGGCCGGCGCCTCGTCGGCCACCACGCCGATGACCGCGGTGGTGAGCCGGAGGGCGTCGCGGGCGGCAAGCATGGCGCAGATGCCCGAGCCCAGGCCGATCGGCACATACACCCGCTCCAGCGGCGGCGAGCGGCGGAGAAACGTGAGCGCCGAGCCCGCGTTGGCGCAGACGAGGTCGGCGTGAAACGACGGCACGGCGTGCAGATTGCGCTCCGCGCCGAGGCGGCGCGAATGCTCCAGCGCCGCCTGGAAGTCGTGGCCGTGCTCGATCAGCTCCGCGCCGTGCGCCTGCATGGCGCGGTTCTTCTCCCGGCTGTTGCCGTGCGGCACGACGATCGTCGCGGTCAGCCCGAGCCGGCGCGCGCCGAACGCCACCGCCTGGCCGTGGTTGCCCCGCGTGGCGGCGATCACGCCCCGGACCTCCGGCTGACGCGCCGCCAGCCGGCCCAGGTAATGGATGAGCCCGCGCAGCTTGAACGCGCCGATGGCGGTGTGGTTGTCGTGTTTCACCCAGAGCTCGCAACCCGCGCGCGCGTTGAGCAGCGGCCAGGTGTACTGCGGCGTCGGCGGCACCACGCGCTCGACCTCCGCGGCAACGGTTTCGATCTCGGCGAGGGCGGGCAGACTGGGCATGCGTTCCAGCGTGCAGAGGGACGCCGGCCTCCGCAAGGTGCCCGCGCACCGAAAGCAGGAGGCGGACGGCCCGGCCGGCGGCGCACCGCGTCCGGGGCGGGGCCGACACCGACGTAACGCCAGCGCGCGGAGGGAACGTACGCACACCTGCGTATATCCCGGGGTCGCGCCGCGACCGTATACTGACCGGTGCTCCTTCGTCTCCCGATCCGGGCTTCCAGCTTCATGTCCTCCTCCGCTTCAACCCTCCGTCGTCTCGTTCTCGCGGGCTGCGCCCTGGCCTTCGGCGCCGTGTCCGCCTTCGGTGCCGGCCAGCAGCTCTGGTCGGCCAAACTGCCCGGCGATGCCAAATGGCACGCGCTCACCGGGCTCGGCACGCTGCTCGTCGGCACGCCCGACGCGATCGCGGCCTTCGATCCCGAGAGCGGGCAGCAGCTCTGGCTGCGCGATGAGTTCCGGAAATCGTCGCCGCACAATGCACGCGAGGTGCCCGGCTCGCCGTTCCTGATCTGCCATACGTCGCAGGGCCTGGGCGGGCAGAAGACCACGCTGTTCCAGATCGACTACCTCACCGGCAAGACCGTGTGGCAGACGCCGGAGATGCTGGCGCAGTACCTCGGCACCATCCCGATCGCGGAGAAGAACCTCGTGATCTTCGTGCTCAACAGCTTCGGCGCCGACGGCCAGGAGGCCGGCATCTACTTCCGGGCCTACGATCTCGAGGGGAAGGAAAAGTGGTCCTCGCGCTTCGCCAAGGGTGGCGCCATCCCGCTGCATATCGCGGACAATTCGGGGCGGTTCATCCCGACGATGGACCTCTCCGGTTATCACGATCCCGTGATCGCCGGCGACGAGATGTTCGTCGGCTATCTCGGCGTGCATTGCATCGACCTCACCAGCGGCGCGGTGAAGTGGGGCGTCGAGTTTCCTCCGGGGGCGAAGGGGCTGAAGAAGACCTACGCGCCGCTGCGGATCGACGGCGACCGGATCTACGGCGGGGGCGGCGGCAGCGTGTACGCGATCGATCGCAAGACCGGGCAGCAGCTCTGGAAGAGCGACCGCATCTCGGACTTCGCCGGTCTGTTCAAGGCGCGCGACAATGCCATCGTCGCCCAGCTCGAGGTCGTGGGCGGCAAGATCGTCTCCCGCTACGGTGGCAACTTTTCCGACGGCAAGACCGTGCACCTGCGCGAGCCGCTCGGGGTCGTCGTGCTCGACCCCGCCGACGGCAAGTCGCTCTACCATTTCGACTCCGCCAAGGAGGGCATCACCAACCTCGTGGTGCTGCCGGAGAAAAAGATGGTGGTGTTCGCCGATGGCGCGCACGTCTGCGGCATCGACGCGTCGGGTGCGACCCCGGTCGAGGCGTTCAAGTCGCCGATCGAGTTCAAGCGCAAGCTCGGCGCCGGCGGGGTGGCCAAGATCGGTCTCGGCGCGCTCGGCGGCGTGTCAGGCCTGGTCAAGGCCGGCATCTCGGCTAACAAGGCGCGGCTCGACGTGCCGGTGGCCGTCAGCCTCAGCGGCGGCCGCGTCGTGGTGCAGGGCAAGCAGCACCTGCTTTCGTTCGACCCCGAGACCAAGGCGTCGTCCTGGTCGCTCTTTTATCCGGCGCCGAGCGACGCACTCGGCAATATCGCGATGTTCGCCGTGACCGCCGCGGCCGCCGTGTACGGCAACGGCCAGGCGATGGCCGGCGGCTACGGGAGCAGCGGCTTCACCTCGGGCGTGAACACGATCCACAGCAACCTCGACAACTACAACCGCTACACCGAAAAGGCCGCCAAGCGAGCGGGCGGTTCGAAGGGGTCCCAGGGTTACACTTACATCCTCACCAAGGTCGCCAAGGACATCGGCATCCTGGGCGTGAACCTTGCCAGCGGCGAGACCGACCGCGAACTGGTGATGAAGGAAAAGGAGCCCGACTACCGGGTCGACGAGCCGATGAACCGCATCTTCCACTTCAAGGGGAAGGATACGGTCGTGGCGTATCAATTCTGATCCGCGGCCGCCGCCGGCAGCTCGATCGTCCGGGCCTTCGGGTCCGGATGCTGCCGGTAGAACAGGGCGGTGTGCCCCACCGCGCCGACACAGACGCAGCGACCTTCGTCCGCCACGCGCTCGCACAGCGCGGCGCGTTCCTCGCGATCCGCGCCGTGAAACCGCAGTTTCACCAGCTCCTGGGCCCGGAGCCGGCGCTGCAGTTCGGCGAGGAACTCCGGCGTCAGCCCGCCGCGACCGAGGTTGAGGCTGGCGTCGAGCCGCTGGCCGAGTCCGCGCAGGTGGGATTTCTGGGCGCCGGTGAGGGGGAATTCGTACATGAAGGCGGCAGGCTGGCCCAGGTCAGGGCCCGCGCCAAGGTTCAAGCTGGCGCACCGGGGCGTGCCGGCCGGATGACGGGGTCGCCCCGCCTGTTTCCAGGCGGTGGGCTGCGTCCCGGGCGCCGGGATCCCAAGCGCGAAGGCGCGAAGGAAAGCGAAGACTCGCGAAGAGAAGCTTGGCGAAACGTCGCGTTCCTCGGCGCCTTTGCGTTTAGGTTTGGGCGACAGAACCATTGAGGCTGTTCCGAAAGGTGGAGCGGCTTGTCCTCAAGCCGCTGCGGACGGAACGGCCGCACGCCAGCCGCCTGGGGACAGGCGGCTCCACCGCAGCGGCATCATTTGGCCTCAGCCGACCGGCGTATCCAGCGGCAGTGTACGCCAGGCGCCCGCCGGCAGCTCGCCGAGGTCGAGTGAACCGAACCGGGCGCGGTGGAGCGTCAGCACCGTGCGGCCGCACGCGGCAAACATCCGCCTCACCTGGTGGTACCGGCCCTCTGTGAGCGTGAGTTCGGCCTCGCGCGGAGCGATCAACCGCAACGTCGCCGGCGCGCACGGCTCCTCCTCACCCTCGAGTCGCAGCGTGCCGGCCGCGAAGCGCGGGATCAGCTCCGGGTCCAGGTCGGCGTCCACGGTCGCGCGATAGACCTTCGGGACCTTGTGCTTCGGCGACGTGAGCCGGTGGACGAGCGGCGACTGGTCCGTGAGCAACAGGAGGCCGCTCGTGTCCTTGTCGAGGCGGCCCACGCTCGTGACCACCGGGTTCCGCTGCCGCCAGCGGGCGGGGAGCAGCGAGTAGACGCCCGGGCCCTCGCGCGCGTCGTGGGAACACACGAGGCCCACCGGCTTGTGCAGCAGGACGAGCAGGCCTTCGGGATGGTCGAGCGGCTCGCCGTCGACGCACACGTCGTCCGCCTTCGCCTTGGCGGCCGCGTCCTTCGCCGGCACGCCCCGCACCGTCACCCGGCCGGCGTCGATCCAGTCACGCGCCTCCCGGCGGCTGCAGTAGCCGAGGTTGGCGAGCCATTGGTCGAGACGGCGCATCGTGGCCGGCGATTAGGCCGCAACCGGACGCGCGAAGACGAGGGCAAAGCGCCGGGCGCGCGGTCCGGACCGCGTTTGGCTTTGCGCCGGGCGCGCCTCCGTGCGGGCATCCGGGCCGTACCTTCTGCATGCTCCGCTGGCTCCTGCTCGTCGTCGTCGTCTCCGGCCTGTGCCTGGCGCTGCTCACGCGCTGGCGGGTGCCCGACGGCTGGCCCTGGCAACTGGCGGTGCTCGCGGGGGAGTTCGGGCACTGGCTCGCGGTGGTGACGGTGGCCGGGGGACTTGCCGGATGGCTGGCGCGGGGCGAGGCCACCGTCCTGGGAGCGACCACGCTCGCCGTCGGGGTGGCGGGCACCGCGTTGTTCCTGATTCCGGCCTGGCAGGCGGCCCGACTGGCGCGCGAGCTGCCGGCGCGCCTGCAGGCGGAGTTTCCCCGCGGGGCGGCCGGCGGGCCGGCGTTTTCCGTGACGTCGCTTTACCTCGGGCGCGATCCCGCGCCCGTGGACGTGCGGACGCTCCCCGTGAGCCCAGACCTGCCGATGGACTTCTACGTACCGGCGCCGGACGCGCCAGAGCCACGGGGAGCGCCTTGCGTGATCGTGGTGCACGGCGGCGGATGGGACAGCGGCGACCGCAAGCAGCTGCCGCAGTTGAATCACTGGCTGGCGCGGCGCGGCTATGCGGTGGCCGCGATTTCATACCGGCTCGCCCCGGCGCACCGCTGGCCGGCGCCGCGCGAGGATGTGACGGCGGCGATCGCGTTTCTCCGGGCTCAGGCGAAGGAGCTCGGGATCGATCCGGAGCGTCTCGTGCTGCTCGGCCGTTCGGCGGGCGGCCAGATCGCGCAGGCGACCGGCTACACGACGGCGGCGCGGGCCGTGCGCGGCGTCATTGGGCTGTACGCGCCCTCCGACCTGATCTTCGGTTACGTCAACACCCACGAGGACGACATGCTGCGCTCGCCCGCGCTGATGCGGCAGTTCCTGGGCGGCGGGCCCGAGGAGGCCCGCGCGGCGTACGAATCCGCCAGCGCGCTGTATCACGTCCGGCCGGACACGCCGCCGACGCTCCTGCTGCACGGCACCAACGACGCGCTCGTGTGGTATCGGCACAGCGTCCGGCTCGCGGAGCGCCTCGAGGCCCAGGACGTGCGGCATGCGTTCGTGCACCTGCCGTGGGCGACGCACGCCTTCGACTACAACCTGCACGGCCCCGGCGGGCAGCTCACGCGTTTCGCGCTGGAGTGGTTTCTGGCGGACGTGATGCGGTAGTGAGCTCCCCAAGGCCGTGTGGTGCGGCGGCGGAGGCGACCGAGCGCGGCCCGCCGGGGAGGTGGACGAGTCACGCGCCGGGGGTGGGCACGGCCCGGGCGGGGGTGCCGCGGCGCTGCTTCCACACGCGGGCGATCTGCAGCAGGAGCACCGGGCCGAAGATCCAGACCACCTGCAGGGGAAACGTCTTCCGCGCGTCCGCCTGGTGGTAGGCCGCGAGGAGGGCGGCGACGTAGACGAGCCGGTGCAGGTTTTTCCACCGGCGCGCCCCCATCCGGCGGATGAGGGCGTTCACGCTCGTGATCGTGAGCACCAGGAGGATCAGCAGGGCTGCGAGGCCGGTGAGTTGAAACGGCTTCCGGATCTCCTTCGCGAGCGTCTCGAAACCGCCGTCGTAGACATACAGCACCTGCACGCTGAAGTGCAGCAGCGCGTAGGCGAAGCTGCTCACGCCCACGAGCCGGCGGTGCCGGTTGAGCGCGAGGGCGATGTCCCAGCGGGGAAAAAGCACGCGCAGCGGGCTGAACGTCAGCACCGTGGCCAGCAGCACGCAGGCGACGAAGCCGTAGTGCAGCAGGATGAACTTCAGCGGATCGGTGAGTGCGCTCGGGTCCTGCCGCACGAACAGCGGCCAGGCCGGCCAGAGCCCGGGCAGGACAAGCACGATCCAGACGAAGGCTTTCGAGCGAAGCAGCGCGGCGGCGAACACACGATTGATCCGTTTGCCCTAGTAGAACCTCCGCAGGTCCATGCCCGCGTAGAGTCCGGCGACCTGCTTCTCGTAGCCGTTGAACATGAGCGTGCGCTGCCGCTGGCCGAGCAGGCCGCCGGCCCCGATGACGCGCTCACTCGCCTGCGACCAGCGCGGGTGGTCGACGGTGGGATTCACGTTCGCGTAGAAGCCGTATTCGTGCGACGCCATCACCTTCCAGGTGTTGCGCGGCTCGCGAGCGACGAAATCGATCTTCACGATCGATTTCCCGTACTTGAATCCGTACTTCCACGGCACGACGAGTCGCAGCGGCGCGCCATTCTGGTTGGGGATGGGCTTGCCGTAGATCCCCGTGGCCATGAAAGCGAGGTCGTGATTGGCCTCGTCGAGACGAAGTCCCTCGAGGTACGGCCAGTCGAGGGCGCTGCCGCGCTGGCCCGGCGCGTTCTTCGGGTCGAGGAAGGTCGTGAACGTGACGTATTTCGCCTCCGGCAGCGGGTCGGCGAACGCGATCAGCTTCGAGAGCGGGAATCCATCCCACGGGATCACCATCGACCACGCCTCGACGCACCGGAAGCGGTACACCCGCTGCTCGGCTCCGCCCATCTTCATCACCAGGTCGTTCGCATCGATCTTCACCTTGTTGCGGATCAGGCCGGTGAGCTCCACGGTCCACGGTTCGGTCTTCCAGCCCTTGTTGGCGTTGGGCTTGGGATCGGCCTTGCCGGTGCCGAACTCGTAGAAATTATTGTAGCTTGTGATGTAGTCGTAGGCGGTCGGCACGAGCGCGGGATCGCGGTAATCGAGGTTCACCCGGGTCGGAAAGCCCGCCGTGGTCGCCCGGAGGGAGCGCGGCAGGAGCGACGAGGCGGCGAGACCGGCGGCTCCGGCGCCGAGAGTCCGCAGGAATTCGCGCCGGGGAGAGAACGGTCGGGGGCGCAACGCGTAGTCTCGCTCGGGCGTGACGGCCGATTCGGGCAGTTCCCAGTCTTTTGGAGTGCGGATCAGCATGGCGATGGGGATGTGAGGTGAAAAGCGGCGGGATATTCCGCGCCGCCAGCGCGGCTACGAGGGCAAGAAAGCGAAAGGCGCCGAAAAGGCACGAAAACGCGGCGGAAAATTTCCGCCCCGCCTGCGCCCGGCCGCCCGGTCCCCCGGCGAGCGCTCACCACTGGCCGCGGACGCCGGCGAGCACGAGGCGGGGGGTGCCGAGATTGACGATGCCGTCGGCGGTCCGGCCGGTTTCGATCCGCGCGTTGCCGAGGTTCTCGACCGTGACGAACACGTCGAGGTGCCGCGTCAGCGGCCGGCTCAGGCTCAGGTCGCCGATCACGACGGCGCCGAGCGTCAGTTGATTCTCGTCGTCTTCGAACTGCCGGTCGATCCACCGCACGCGTGGCTGAACTTGCAGGCGCCCGGGCGCCTGCCACGTCGCGCCGATGCTCGCGGTGTGGCGCGGGACCTGCGCCAGCCTTCGCCCGACGAGCGCCGGAGCCCGGCGGGAACGGCGGACGATCGCATCGTTGTAGAGGTAATCGCCGGCCAGCGAGAGCGCGGGCGCAACCTGCCACCGCAGCGAGCCCTCGATGCCCCGCACGCGGATCCGATCCAGGTTCAGGCGCTGTCGCCCCACGCCCCCCGCCGCGATGGTGCCGAATAGCGGAAACGTGCCCGGTCCGCGGGCGAGCGTCACGTTGCCCACGGCATCGTGGAGCTCGTTGGTGAAGCCGGTCGCGCCCAGCACGAGCCGGCGGACGGGCCCTGCCGGCGCCCACGCCGGTCCTGGACCGCGCGGGGACGGCGCAGGTGACGGGCCGACGAGCGCCCACTCAATCCCGAGTTCGCCGCTGAGCACCTTTTCCGTGCCGAGGTTTTCGTTGGCCTCGGTGACGTTGGGCCCGACGCGGAACGGACGGTAGAGCTCGTTGAGCGTCGGACGCCGGAAACCCCGTTGGGCACTCGCCCGCACCCGCCAGGATTCGGCCACGCTCCAGACCAGCCCGGCGCTGGGGCTCGCCGCGGTGCCGTCCCGGTCGGGGTAGGTGTCGCGACGCGAGGCTATGCCGCTCGCCCGGTCGGATTCGACCCGATGGCCCCCGGTCTCGCGCCAGCCATCGAGGCGCAGGCCGAACGTGCCGCGCAGCCGGTCATCGAACCGGTGTTCGTGGAGGGCAAACAGGCCACCCACCGCCTGCCGGCCGCCCGCGACCCGGAGCCGCGTGAAGGCGCCGTTGACGAACGAGAAGTGCTCGCGCGTCTCGCCCCGGACGAGACGTGCGTCCGCGCCGAAATTCGTGCGCACGCCCGCGGCGTGCGTCCACGCCCCGGTCCACGCGCCGCCCCAGGCGGTCGACGGCACGGCAAACTGGTCGCTCGCGGGCGTCTCGGCGGAGCGCGTGGCGTTGACGCTGCTGAACGTCGACGAAAACGTCTGGTCCTGCGCGTACGCGATGGCGTTCCAGCCAAAGTGATCGAGGGGCTGCCCCGCGACACTCACGGAGGCGAATTTCTCGCGCGAACCGTTTTGCTGGTACGGCGTGCCATTGCCTCGTTTCTCCTCGAAGTAGCGCGCCGTGGCCATCAGCTCGAGCGATTGGCCCGCCTTCTGCCGCCAGCGCGCTGCGAGCCACCGGTGGCGGCTCCAGGCCGGCACATCGATCGCGCCCCGCCGCTCCGGCGCCACGAGGTCGAAGCCGTCCGTCGCGAAGTCCCGGCCCAGGACCTGCAGCGCTCCCTGCCGCAGCGGCAGCACCAGACCCGCCTCGGCGCTGCGCGTGCGGTGCCCGCCGAGCGTGGCGGCGAAGCGGAGCGAGCCCGACTCTGCCCACCCGACGGGCGCGGGCGGCCGGTCCACGACTTCGAGCGTCGTCTTCAGGGGCGCGGTGAACAACTGCACGACGCCGCCCAGCGCCGCGTTGCCCCACGCCGTGGCTCCGCCGCCGGGGAGCACCTCGGCGCCGCCGATCGTCTCCCGCGGCAGCTTGGTCCAGGCGACCCAGCCCCCGAACGGATCGTTGAGCGGCACGCCGTCGAGCAGCACCAGCGAGCGGCTCGCCCCGCTGGGGCCGAGTCCCCGCAGCGAGACGCCCTGCGCGGTCGGATTGGCGCTGAAGCTGTCGCTGCGGCGAAACAGGCTGAATCCCGGCACGCTGCGCAACGCGCCGTCGAGCGTGAGCGTGGGCGCCGTGCGCAGCGGCTCCGCTCCGAGCAGCTTGAGCGTCGACGTCACGCGCTCGGGCGCCAGCGGCGTCCGCGTGGCCGTCACGACCATCGCTCCCATCCGGTTGAAGCTGAGCCCGGGGCCGGAACCGCTGAACTGCAGCGAAGGCAGGACGAGGAAGCCGAGAAATTTCGGCAGGGTCGGGGCGACCGGCTGATAGGGCTTGGCCCGGACATTGACGGTATCGAGCTGGTTCGCGCGGGCCCCGGGATCCTCCGCCGGAGTCGACGCCGCTGCTCCGACGAGCGGAGTGCCGGCGAGGCCGAGCCCGAGGGCGAGCAGCCCGCCGCCGGCGGGCCTGAGGTGGAGGAGTCGGGTCCAGATGAGCATCGGCGGTGGGACGGCCCGGTAAATGACGAACCAAACGCGGCTCCGTTAGCGAGAATCTTGCGGCCGGCACCAACGTCGCGCGTCCGGTCGGCGGCGCGGGCGTGGTTGGTTCCCATGATTATAGGCTGGGCAATCGGCCCGGCTTTTGGATTTGCTGGGGCTCCGCGCCTGGCGCGGGAAAACTATGTCACTTTGGGAATACAAGGTAATCACGAGCGGGAAAGGTGGCTTCGCCACGCCCGACCGGATGGAGAAATTTCTGAACGATCTCGGCCGCGAAGAGTGGGAGATCGTTCATTTTCAAACGGCGCCGGAGAACTTCCTGGCCTTCACGGGGCTCGCGCGACGTTCGACGCAGCGCGACTGGACGCTCGAGGACGCCGCCGCCGCCGCCGCGAAGGCGGAGGCCGAGAAGCTCCGGGCCGAATTCGAGGCGAAGTTCAAGGCGGCGTCGGGCAACGCCCCCGCCGCCCCCGAGGAACGGGCGCCGAGCTTCGTCGAGGAGAAGTCCGCTCCCGACGACGGTTTCCGCAAGCTGGTCGACACGTCGCGTGACGACGATCCGGAGGCGCAGGACGACGACAAGGCGGACGAGTGGGACAAGCTGGCGGTCGACGAGGAGGACGAGCTTCCGAGTTTCTTCGAGGCGATCCGGCCTCACATGCGGCGCAACCAGCGCGGCCCGGGCATGTCCGTCGGCGTCGATTACCTCGCCAAGAAGTGGGACCAGTCCGAGGAAGACCTGAAAGGGGCGCTCGTGGAGTGCGGTTTCGTGGTGCCGGCCGATGAGGACGCCAAGGTCGAATACCTCGAGTACGACGGGGACCTGTTCTGGTTGAACATCAACCGTCGCGGCGAACTCTGGATCAACACCAAGGAGAAGCCGCGCCCGGTTTTCCGCGCCGTGAAGGCGCAGAAGGTGGCGGTCGAGGAGGAAGCGCCCAAGCCCGCCGCCGAGGGCGCCGAAGCGGGCGAACGCAAGGCCGACGAAGCCAGCGCGCCCGCCGAGGGCGCCGCTCCCGCGAACGAGGGCCGGCCGCAGAAGGGCGCTCCGCAGCCGCTGCCCGAAGGCGCGGCGCTGCTGCAGAAGATTCGCCCGCACATGCGGCGCAACCGGCGGGGCCCTGGCGGCTCCGGCAGCACGACTTTCCTCTCCCGCGCGTTGCGGACCAACGAGACCGAGCTCAAGGCGGCGTTTACTGCGCTCGGACTCACGCTTCCTGCCACGCCGGCGGACAAGCCGGTGTTTGCCGAGTTCGGCAACGAGCTCTGGTGGCTGAATCTCGACTCGCGCGGCGGGCTCTGGATCAACGGCCGCGAGAAGAAGGAAGGCGAGACGGCGGCCTCCGCCTCCGAAGCCGCCGCGGCGGCCCCGGCCGAGACCCCCGCCGGCG
Organism: uncultured Opitutia bacterium; assembly: GCA_937952235.1. GTDB lineage: Bacteria > Verrucomicrobiota > Verrucomicrobiia > Opitutales > Opitutaceae > ER46. The sequence goes on from CALFZM010000116.1 coordinate 15,747, forward strand.
GCGACGGCGCCGCGACTCCGGCGTCCGAGTCGGCCCCGGCCGGCCCGACCGAGACAAGTCCCGTAGCCGAAGCCGTCGCGGCCCCCACCCCCGCCGCGCCGGGCGAAGTGCCGCCCTTGCTGTCGGACGCACCGCCCGCGCCGGCTTCCGCCACCGCTGCTCCGGCCGACCCCGCTCCGGCGGAAAGCGCGCCCGCGCCGGCGGCTGAGTCCGCCGACGCCCCCGCTGTGGCCGAAGCTCCGGCCGAGAAAGAGAAGCCGCGCCGCGGGCGCCCCCGCAAGAAGGAGTCCGAGCCGGAACAGGCTCCGTGACGTACGGTAGACCCGGAACGGTGGCGTCCCGCTCCGGGTCAGTTCACCCGGACGCCTTCCTGCCATGAATTCCGTCTCCGTGCCCACCACGCCGCCGGCCGCTTCTCCGGCGAAGAATTACCTCATCACGCAGCTGGACGCCGTGCCGCCCGTGCCGTGTCCGTGCGGGCAGTCGCGACGCGGCTTTGCGACCCCGGACAACAAGCTGGCGACGATCCACCTGGTGGACATCTCGATCGACGCGCAGACCCACTATCACAAGCGGATGACCGAGATCTACCTGATCCTCGAAGGCGAGGGATTCATGGAACTCGACGGCGAGCGCATCCCGGCGCGCCCGATGATGTCGATCTTCATCAAGCCCGGCTGCCGCCACCGGCTCGTGGGCAAATTCAAGATCGTCAACGTCGCCATCCCCGCCTTCGACCCGACCGACGAATGGTTTGATTGACGGCCCGAGGCCAGTCGGGCGATAGGCGACAGGCGATCATCACCCGTCACCCATCACCTATCACCCATAACCCCTAACCTATCTCCCCTCGTCCCGGGCGGCGCCAAACGCCGCCCTGATATACGCCAGCACCGCCCGCCGCTGGCCCGGCGAGAGGATCGCACCGAAGGCGGGCATGGCTTTCGCCTCGTTGCCTTTGTCGATGATCGCGAGCAGTTCGGCGTCGGGCTTGGCGAGGCGGGTGCGGTCGTCGACGAAGTTGGCCGCGCCTCCCGCGATGCCGCGGCCGTCGGGCTGGTGGCAACCGACGCAGAACATCCGGTACGTGCGCTCGCCCTGTGCGATCAGAGTCGCGTTGGAGGTGAGTTCGGCGGCGGCCGCATCGCGAGCGGTCTGCGTCGTTTCGTCAGGGCGCGGCAGGCGGGTCGTGCCGCCGACGGCGCTGCGGCCGTCCGTGAGCCGGTTGGCGGTGTAGTAGGCGAGAAGACCGCCCTCGCCGAGGATCGGCAGTCCGTTGACGGTGGTGACGCCGGCCGCCAGGGCGGCATCACGACCGCAGGCGGCA
>CALFZM010000117.1 GCA_937952235.1 uncultured Opitutia bacterium
CGCCTGAGCCGGAGCGGGGCGGCGAACGTCGCCGAGAGATTCGCCGCGGAGAGCACGGCGCGCACGGGGCCGGCGGCGACGACCCGGCCGGCGCGCAGCAGGAGCGCGTGGGTGAAGGCCGGAGTGATTTCCTCGACGTGGTGCGTCACCAGCACGAGCGCCGGGGCGCCGCGACGGCGGGCCAGGCGGTCGACGTAGCGCAGGAAGTGTTCGCGGGCCACCGGATCGAGTCCCGCGCAGGGTTCGTCGAGGATCAGCAGCCGCGGCCGCGCCATGAGGGCGCGGGCGATGAGCACGCGCTGCCGTTCGCCCTGCGAGAGGTAGGCCCATTCGCGCTGCACCAGGGCGCCCAGCCCGCCGGCGCGCAGCAGCCGCTCCGCCGCGGCCCGATCCGCGCGCGTGCCGGCGTGCCAGAGGTCGAGCTGCGCGTACTTGCCGCTGACCACGGTGTCGCGCGCGACCTCCGACGGCGGGATCGACATCGCAAACGCGCTGGTCACCACGCCGATCTTGAGCCGCAGCTCGCGCCAGTCGCTCCGGCCGTAGTGCTGGCCGAGGACGCTGAACTCACCCGCGGTGGGGGAGAGGAAGCCGGTCAGCGCCTTCAACAGCGACGTTTTCCCGGAGCCGTTGGCGCCGAGGATCACCCAGTGTTCGCCGCGGCCCACGCGCCAGCCGACGTCGTGGAGGATCGTGGTGCGGCCCCGCGCGACGCGCAGGCCTTTGACTTCGAGGATCGGACCCATTCCGCGCAGCATGCGGCGCCGCCGGCGGGCGGGTCAAACGGGATGCGGCCGGCGGCGACATGGTAGGACGCGGTTTACGCCGGGGCGTCCCGCGCGACCTTGAAAACCGCCGGCGCCCCGTTTCACATGCGCGCATGACGAAAGCCCTTTGGTGTGGTGCGGCCCTGTGCCTGGCGGTGAGCGGACTCGCCGCGCGGCCGTTTCTCGTCGTGAGCTACAATGGGGAGCACCTGTTCGACGCGGACGGGAAGGCCAACCTCGACGAGTACAAGCCGGAAACCTACACGCCGCGGCATGTGCTGACGAAATTCCAGAACGCGGCGACGCTGCTTGCGCAGTTCGAGCAGGGCCGCGGGCCCGACATCCTGATTCTTTCCGAACTCGAGCTCGATCTCACGCCCCCGGCGGGCCCGCGCGACTACGACGCGCTCTTCGCGCGTTATGCGGGCCTGACCCTGCCCGAGATGCTGGGTCCGAAGTTCGATCGCGGGATCGCCGACCTGCCCTCGGAGTTCCTGCTCGCCAAGGCGCTCGCCGACCGCGGGATCAAGGACTACCGGCTGGTGGTGGCCGACGACACGGTGACGTCGCTGGGCGGCCGCCGGATCGAACACAAGAATGGCGTCTTCACCCGGTTTCCGGTGAAGGCGTCGCGGACGCACCCGCTGCGCGACGCGCGGGCGATCGTCGAGGTGCTGGTCGAGATCGACGGCGCGCCGCTGTATGTGTTCGCCAACCACTGGAAATCCGGGGCGAGCGACCCGGTCACGGAGGAAGTCCGGATCGACAACGCCCGCACGCTGCGGGCCCGGCTCGACGAGATCCTGCGGGCTGATCCCCACGCCGACATCATCCTCGGCGGCGACTTCAATTCCCAATACAACCACCGGCAGCGGAACCCGCGCATGAAGGTGACGGGGCTGAACGACGTGCTTGGGTCGCAGGGCAACGAGCTCGCGGTGCGCGGCCGGCAGCGCGACCTGTACAATCTCTGGTACGAGCTTCCCCCGGCCGCGCGCGGCAGCGACACGTATCGCGGCGAGTGGGGCACGCTCATGCACCTCATCGTCTCGCGCGGCGTCTACGACTATCGCGGCGTGCAGTACGTGGACGATTCGTTCGCGGTCGCGAAATTCCCGGGCTTGAACGTCGATGCCGCCGGGCTTCCCGCGCGCTGGTCCGGGGACGGACCGACGGGCGGCGGTTTTTCCGATCACCTGCCGATCAGCGCGCGGTTCATCACGGTGCCGGACAACCGCACCGACCGCTGGATCCCGCTGCGCCGCGCCTCGGTCGAGGACGCCGCGGCGCCAGAGGCCAGGATCGACTACAGCGGGCTGGATTTCGCCCGCATCGAGGCCGAAACGAAGGCCCTGCCCGCCGGCGCCTCGCTGCAGGCGGAGCCGTTCAAGGGCCGGTACTTCCGGGTCGAGGGGCAGGTCGCGCCGGGCAGCCGGCACGCCGTCGTGTTTCGCGGCGAGACGTTCGATGTGTGGAGCTTCGACGAGCCGCTGCGCAACCGGCTGCGGCAGGAATACCGGGAGGGCGCCACCCTCCGCTTCTATGGCCGGCTCGGGCAGTTTCGCGGACGGTGGCAGTTCGTGATCGAGGACGCGTCCTGGGTGAAGTAAGCCGCATCCGCCCATGCTCACCGTTTACACCTTGTCCACCTGCGACTCCTGCCGGAAGGCGACGAAATGGCTGCGCGCGCAAGGCGTGACCTTTGTCGAGAAAGCGATCCGCGAGACGCCCCCGTCCGTCGCCGAGCTGCGCCGCGCCCTGGCTTCGCACGGGGGCGAGGTGCGTCCGCTCTTCAACACCGCCGGGCGCGACTATCGCGACCAGCAGCTCGCCGCGAAACTCCCGGCCCTCGCGGCGGCCGACGCCCTGGCGCTGCTGGCGGGCAACGGCAACCTCGTGAAGCGGCCGTTCGTGGTCGCCCGGACCTGGGCGCGCGCCGGCTTCAGCGAGCCGGACTGGAAGGCCGCGCTGGCCGCCCGGTGACGGGACGGATTGCCGCGACGCGGCGATCGCGTTGAGCGGTTGCGTTGCGCGCGCCCCCCGCCAACCTCGGAGCTGGCATGAACTCCGACTCCCTCGATCCGCTGCGCGACACCGTGACCTGGCTTCACCGCCACGCCGGTTTTCCCGGCGTGCGCCTGCCGGCCAAGGCGGAGACGATGCTGGCCGTCGCGGCGCTCGCGGCCGCCGAGGAGGAGCAGGCCCGGCAGCGATTCCTGATCCAGCGCCGGGATCCGGCGCAGACCTCGGCGTTGCGCGCGCACGGGCTGCGGCGTTCGCAGGTCCACTTCAAGTGCGACAACAGCGCGAAGGTGTGAGGCGGACCGACGCCTCCGCCTCGAGGCTCCGGCCATCCGGGGGCGGTCACGGGGCCGGCGGGGTCGAGCCGGGCCGGTAACGGTAGACGTGGAACCGGGCGTCCCACTCGACCCATTTGCGACCGGGGAGGAAGGTGACGGCGTCGAGTTCGCTCATGACGTCCCATGAGCGCACGAGCTGGTAGTCACGCAGCACGGGGCGCTGGGAGAAATCGGGCGCGACCTCCGAGGGCCGCAGCACGAGCCAGGTGGGCTTCAGTTCCGCGATGAGATCGGAATAGCGGCGGACACCGCGGCGGATGACGGCGACGACTTCGGGCGAACTGAGGCCGGGAAAGTCGTAGGTCTTGAGGCGCGAGAAGTAACCGATGTAGCCGAGCGGCTCCATGAGCACGCTGTCGCCTGGGCCGGACTGCTCCTTGAGCCAGAGGCCGATGGGCCGGCGGACGCCGTCCTCGATGATCCGTTGCTGCGTGCGCATCTGCCAGGCGGTGGCCGCAAGCAGGGCGGCCTGGATCGCGACGGCGAGCACGCAGGCGACGCGCAGGGTGCCCACGAGGCCGGGGCGACCGGCGGCGGCGGCGCGCGCCGCGAGATAATCGACCCCGAGCGCCGCGACGAGGGCGGCGAGCGCCATCCACGGGGGCGAGTACCAGGGGAAGAGAATGATGATGCAGACGTAGAACAGCCCGACGAACACGGCGAAGGAAGTGCGGCGCACGACCCCCGGCAGGCGGGGCAGCACCCAGGCGAACGCCGCGCCCACGCTCAGGATATAGCCGAAGACGCGGATGCCGGCCGGCCAGCCGCCGTGCGACCAGTAGGTCGGCAGGAACAGGTCGGGGAACATGGTCTTCCCGAGCAGCGTGTTCCAGGGGATGAGCAGGAAGTCGACGAACCGCACGGGCGGCGTGACGCCCGACTTGGCGATGATCGTGTGGGGCACCGGCGTGCCGTAGTACCACCAGGCCCACAGGAACCACGGAAGATAAAGCAGGATTGAGAGGCCGATGCCGAGCAGCAGCGGGCGCCAGGCGATCGGACCGGCGCGACCGGGGGCGCGCTCGCGGAGCAGCACGTGAGCGGCGACCAGCGCGGCGGCGGGGACGAAGCCGTCGGGACGCGTCCACATCAACCCCGCGCATCCGACCGCCAGCGGGACCAGGCGTGGTCCCGCGCGACGTTCGAGTTCGGACCACAGCAGGAGCAGGAAGAACACGAGGATCGCGGTCTCCATGCCGTTGATCGAAAAATCCGTGAGCTTGGCATCCGCCAGCATCAGGCCGAAAAACAAGCCGCGCCCGAGCGCTCCCACGCCCAGGTCGTCGAACCGGCGCCAGCACAGCAGCGCGGCGGCGGCGAGGAACGCGGCGCTCATCCCGCGGAACAGCCACAGCGCGAGGTCCTCCCGGGTGGGGCCTGCCACCGCCTTGCACAGCGCGGGCAGGAGCACGCCGAGCGGCGAGGTGAAGGTGTGGACGCGTTCGCCCGGGGTGAAGACAAGGCCGTTTCCCTCCACGAGATTGCGGCTCGAACGGAGCGTGATGAAGTAGTCCTCCCACATGTGTCCGGTGTAGCCTGCGAAGCCGAGGGGCAGCAGGGCGGCGAGGGCGACGACGAGCCATTTTAGGCGCAGGCCGGACATGGAGCGACGCTTGAGCGACGGTCGGGGCGTCGCCAGTCGATTTCCGCAGCGCGGAACAACTTAACAACTTTCTGGCGTCGGGGCCGCGGGGCGATTCAGTGGCGGGCGTGAGTGTCACCGAGCCTTATCAGGAGTTGATCGAGCGTATCCAGAGAGCCCAGACGCTGGGCTCGATCTCCGGCCTGCTGGGCTGGGACGAGCAGGTGAACCTGCCGCCGGGCGCCGCGGAGCAGCGGGCCGCGCAGCTCGCCGTGCTGGCGGAGCTGCAGCAGGCGGCGGACAGCGACCCGCGGATTGGCACCGCGCTGGCGGCGCTCGAAAGCGAGCGCGGGACGCTCACGGACGACCAGCGGGCCGTGGTCGCGCAGGCCCGGAAGGATTACGACAAGGCCACGCGGCTGCCGGCCGAGTTCGTGCGCGAGAAGGCGCTGGCCGCCAGCCGCGGTTACCACGCGTGGGCCCGGGCCCGGGCGGAGGACGATTTTGCGAGCTACGTGCCCGTGCTCGAGACGAACCTCGATCTTTGCCGGCGCGAGGCCGCGTGGCTGGGACGCGGGGCGGCGCCGTACGACTACATGCTGGACGAGCATGATCCGGGGCTGACGGCGGCGGATGTCGACCGGCTGTTCGCCGAGTTGAAGCGGGACCTCGTGCCGCTGGTGCGCGCCATCACGACGTCGCCGCGGGCCGAGCTCGCCCGGCGCACGGCGGCGAAGCTCACGGGGTTCCCGGCGGGCGCGCAGCACACGTTCCTGCGGGAGGTGACGGAGCGACTGGGCTTCGATTACAACCGCGGGCGGATCGACGTTTCGCTGCACCCGTTCTGCTCGGGGAGCGGCAGCGACGTGCGCATGACCACGCGGTACCGGGAGGATCAGCCGCTCGACGCGCTGTTCGGGTCGATCCACGAGACCGGCCACGGTCTCTATGAACAGGGATTGCCGCCCGAGCACCTCGGGACCGCGCTGGGACTCCACGCCGGCATGGCGATGCACGAATCGCAGAGCCGGCTGTGGGAAAACCAGGTCGCGCGGAGCCGCGCGTTCTGGCGTCACTTCGAGCCCCGCTTCCGCGCCCTGTTCCCGGCGCAGACCGCGGTGGTCGACGCCGACGAACTGCACCTCGCGATCAACGCGGTCGAGCCGACGCTGATCCGTGTGGAGGCGGACGAGGTCACCTACAACCTGCACATCATCCTGCGGTTCGAACTCGAGAAACGCCTGTTCTCCGGCGAGCTCGCGGTGCGCGACCTGCCGGGTGCCTGGCGCGCGGCGGCCGGGGAGCTGCTCGGGCTGGAGCCGGCAAACGATCGCGAGGGGGTGCTGCAGGATGTGCACTGGAGCAGCGGCGGCTTCGGTTACTTTCCCAGCTACTGCCTCGGCAACATGATCGCGGCCCAGCTCTGGGCGCGGGTGCGTGCGCTCCGGCCGGGGATCGAGGATGATTTCGCGCGCGGCGACTTCACCTGGCTGCTCGGCTGGCTGCGGGAGCATGTCCACACGCAGGGCCGCCGCGTACCGGCGCTCGAGCTGGTGCGCCGCGTGACGGGCGAGGAGCTGTCACCGCGGCATCTCATCGCGTATCTCGCGGAACGATACGGGGGGCTTTACCTGACTTGAACTTTTCCCGGGAGCGCGGCCGTCCCCGGCCGCAGGAG
>CALFZM010000118.1 GCA_937952235.1 uncultured Opitutia bacterium
CCATCCGGTGGGCCGCCCTGCTCCTGCTGGAGCACGATCGTCCGCTGGCGCCGCTGCCGCTGGGCACGGCCAACAACATCGTCCGCAGCTTCAACCTGCCGCCCGAACCGGAGGAGATCGTCGACGGCTGGCGCCGGGCCCGGTCGCGCCCCTTCGACATCGGCATCGCACACGGGCCCTGGGGCAAACGCCGCTTCATCGAAGGCGTGGGCTTCGGACTCATCGGCCGTTCGATCGCGGTGATCGAGTCCATCGACGAGACGGCCGCCTACGCGTACAAGAAACCCCGGCACAAGCTGCACCGCGACCTCTGCGTCGTGACGGCGCTCGCGCACGAGATGACGCCCATCCGCGCGCGCGTCGCCCTGGACGGAAGCGACGCCTCGGACGAGTTTCTCCTCTTCGAGATGCTCAACATCCGGCGGGCGGGCCCGGGACTCGCGCTCGCCGCGCGGGCCTCTCCCTCGGACGGCCGCCTGGAGGTGGTGACTGCGACCGGCGGACAGCGCCGCCGTCTCATCGCCACCCTCGAGGCGCGGCTGGCCGACGAGGAGCGCATCCGCCGTCTCACCACCCGTCGTGCGCGCGCCATCGACCTCCGGCTGCACGACGCCGGTCATCTGCGCATCGACGACACCACCGAGCTCGTGCCCGCGGGCGCGAAGGTGAAGATCGCGGTGCAGCCCGGCGCGCTGCGGTTCGTGCTGCCGGGCTGACGCGCCGCGCTCCCGCCTCAGGTCGGGAGCTGCCAGCCCGCGCGGTACGTGCCCTGGATCGCGGCCTCGGCCTCCGGGAGCCCGACCGCCTTCATCGCCGCGGCGTCCCACTCCACCGGCTTCCGCATCCGCAACGCCAATACCCCGACGAGCGCGATCTCGGTGAGCCGCGCGCCGTAGGCGAAGTTGCTGCTGGCGGCGGGCCCGCCCTTGATCGCATCGACCCAGTCGCGGTGATGGCCCTGCGAGCGGGCGAGCACCGCGGCGGGCTTGGGCGTCGTGGCGCGCAACGTCTCGGGAAAGATCCGAGGCGCGCCGCCCGCGCCGTCGCACTGGATGACGCCCTTCTCGCCGACGAAGAGCACGCCGCGACGCGGCAGCGGGAACTTGCCCAGGGCATCGGGAGCGCGCGGGCGCAGGCCGCCGTCGTGCCACGTGAGCTTGATGGCCGGCCGGCCGGCGTGGGCGGGAAAATCGTAGAAGATCTGGCACCCGTGCGGCGCGATCTCGTCGTCGGTCGGTCCCACGGTCACCGCCTCCGCCCGCGTCGGCGGCGGCAGGTCGAACGCCCAGGTGGCGGCGTCAAGGTCGTGGCAGCCGAAGTCGCCCATCGCCGAGCCGCCAAAGGCCCAGAAATCGCGCCAGGCCACGGGATGATACGCCGGGTGGAACGCGCGCTCCTCCCGCGGCCCGAGCCACAAGTCCCAACGCATCCCGGCCGGCCGTTCCGCCGCGGATCGCGGCACCGTGACGAGCTCCGGGTTCCAGCGTCGCGTCGCGACCCAGGCGTGGATCTCCCGCACCGCACCGATCGAGCCGGCCCGGAGGTGCTCCACCGTCTCGCGGATGCCGGGCGTGGAGTGGCCCTGGTTGCCCATCTGCGTCGCCACGCCCGTCTCCTTCGCCACCCGCGCGACCTCGCGAGCCTCCCGGATGTTGTGCGTCAGCGGCTTCTCGCAATACGCGTGCTTGCCGGCACGCATCGCCGTCAGCGTCACGCAGGCGTGCAGGTGGTCGGGCGTGGCGCAGAGCACCGCATCGATCGCCTTCTCCTTTTCCAGCATCACCCGGAAATCCTCGTGGGCGGCGCAGCGGAAGCCGGGCTTCTTTTCGCCGTAGAACTTTTCCACCTCCGCCTGCGCCACCGCGCGGCCGCCCTTCCCCTTGTAATAGAACGCCTCCAGGCTGAAAGATTCGGCCGGATCCGCCACCGCGATGACCTGCGCGTCGGCCAGCTTCAGCACCTCGCGCATGTTCTGCAGGCCACGGCCGCCGACGCCCACCACGGCCACGTTGACCTTCTCGCTCGGAGGCACGAAGCGCGGGCCGCCCAGCACGTGGCGGGGCAGGAACTGGAACGCCGTCACGGCGGTCGCGGCGGTCTGGAGGAAATGGCGCCGGGTCGAGGGAGTGACTTTCATGATGCGGAGGAAAGGAGCGTGCCGGTCTCGTAGCGCGTCGTTCCCGCTGCGGCGAGCACAACCGCGGACGCCCGATGGCACTTCCGGACCGTGCGGTCGTATGGCTTTGACATGCCGCCGAGCGGGAATGCCATGGACGCCGCCTGTTTCCCGCCGCTTCGACGTCCCCGATGGTCCGGCCTCCGCTTCAACGCCTTGCGACGTGCCCCGCACGCCGACCGCCCTTGCTCCGGCTGGGCGCCGCCGCCCTGCTGGCGGTGCTCGGCTGCCGGGCGGCGGAGGAGCCGGCCCCGGCGGAACCGCGCCCGCTCACGCTCCGGCAGGCGATCGATCTTGCGCTTTTCCACAACCGCACCGTCGCCAAGGCGGGCCTCGATCGCGAGGCGCAGCGTTACGATCTCAAGGTGGCCGAGGACGAGTTCATCCCCGACCTCACGCTGGGTTCGAGCGTGCGATACAACCCTGTCACGACGCAGGGACGCGAAGCCACCACGCGCGCCGGCAACGCCTCCGTCGCGGTGGCGCAGCGGCTGCCCACCGGCACCCGTTTCGCCCTGTCCTGGGAGAACGCCGCGACCGACCGCTCCGCGGCGACGAACCGGATCTACGATTCGAGCGTGTTCCTCACCGTCGACCAGCCGCTGCTGCGCGGCGGCGGGCTGGCCGCCAATCTCGCCAACCTGCGCATCGCCCGGCTCGCCGAGCAGTCCAACGTGCTCGAGTTCAGGCGCGGCGTGATCGCGATCGTGACCGGGGTGGTCTACGCCTACCGCAACCTGCTCCAGTCGCAGCAGCAGGTCGAGGTGAGCGAGACCGCGCTCACCCGCGCCCGCGAACAGCTGCGCGTGAACCGCGCCCTCGTCGGCTCCGGCATCCTGCCGCCGGTCGAGATCATCCAGACGGAGGCCGACATCGCGAATCGCGAGTTCGCGCTGCTCACCGCCCAATCGCAGCGCGACTCGGCGCGGTTTGCCCTGGTCAAGATCCTCGATGTCGACCGCGGTACGCTGTTCACCGCCACCGAGCCGCTGCAGCTGCCCGAGTTCGCGCTCGACCTGCCGACCTGCCGCCAGCTCGCCTTCGCGCACCGCCCCGACTACCTGCAGACGCTCCAGGGCAAGGCGATCTCCGACCTCATCGTGGATGCCGCCCGCAACAACCGGCTCTGGTCGCTCAACCTCAGCTCGCGTTACCGCATCGCGGGGGCCGACACCGCCTTCGGTGGCGCCGTCGACCAGTCGTTCCAGCGTTTCAACGAGGACTGGAACGTCGGCCTCACGCTGCAGGTGCCGTTCGGCGACCTCACCCGCCAGCAGACGTATGTGCGGGCCCGCAGCCGCGCGCAGAAGTCGGCGATCGACGTGACCGAGGTGACCGAGAACATCGAGATCGAGGTGCGCGACGCCCTCCGCACCATCGACCTCGCGCGCAAGCGGGTCGACGTCGCCGCCGTCGCCCGCGAACTGGCGGGGCGCAAGCTCGAGATCGAGAAGGGACGGCTGCAGGCGGGCCGGACGACCAATTTCGCGATCATCACCTTCCAGAACGACGTCGTGAACGCGCGGCTCAACGAGATCGGCGCGCAGATCGCCTACCTCAACGCGCTCACCGCGCTCGAGCAGACGCTCGGCACCACGCTCCTCGCCTGGGGCATCCGCATCGAGGACCGCGACCAGCCTCCGGGTCCGGCGCGCGCCCTGCCGCCCGGCTCGACCGCGCCCCCGCCATGACCACGCCTCCCGCCGCCCCCGACCTCTCGCTGCTGCTCGTCCGCATCATGGAGCGCGTGACGGAGTTCCTCGCCGTCGAGCGCAGCACGCTCTTCCTGCACGACGCGGACAAGCAGGAGCTGTGGACGCCCGTCGCCCAGGGCGCCGACCCGATCCGGATTCCCCGCGACCGCGGCATCGCCGGCCATGTCTTCACCACCGGCGAGGTGGTCCGGCTCGCCGACGCCTACGCCGATCCGCGCTTCAATCCCGCGGTGGACCGCCAGACCGGATTCAGGACCCGCGACATCTACTGCCGGCCGATCGCCGACAGCGCCGGCCGCCGCATCGGCGTGATCCAGCTCCTCAACCGCCGGGCCGGGCCGATGACGCCGCGCGACGAGGCCCTGCTCGACGCCATCTGCGGCCAGGCCGGCATCGCGATCGAGAACACGCAGCTCTTCCTCCAGCTCAAGCAGGTGCACGACTCCGAGCACTCGCTGCACCAGCAGCTCGAAACGAAGCACGCCGAGCTCCAGCGCGCGTTCCTCAAGATCGAGGAGGATGCCGCCGTGCAGTCGCTGCTGATGCGCCGGATCCAGAAGGTGCGGCTGCTGGCTACGCTCGGGGCGGTCGGGGTCTTCGTCGCGCTCGGCCTCTTCGCCTGGCTCGCCGGTGCCCGCCAGAAGCAGGCGCCCTCCTCCCGGCCCGCCCCGGGCACGCTCGCCTGGCACACCGTCGCCGCCGCGCCGGTGCGCACGGGCGTGACGCTGCTCGGCCACATCGAGCCGCTCGAGATCCGCAACCTCACCGCGCCCTTTCGCGGCCGGATCGCCGAGAAGCACTTCGAATACGGGGAACTCGTCGCCAAGGACCAGTTGCTCGCCCGCATCGATCCGACCGACCTGGAGATCGAGCTGCGCGTGGCCGAAACGACGCTGTTCAAGGCCACGGCCGAACTCCAGCGGCTCGAACGCTGGAAGGAGAGCCCGGAGGTCGCCCGCGCCCAGCGCGCGCTGGCGAAGGCGCGGCTCAGCTTCGAGGCCAACCAGCGCAACCTGCGCGAAATGGAGCAACTCTCCACGCTCGGGATCATCGCGCAGTCGTCGCTCGACAGCGCGCGCCAGCAGTTCGCCACGCAGGAGGCCGACTACCGCGCCGCCCAGGAGGAGCTCGCCAACGTGGAGTCGGCCGCGACCCCGGAGCGGATCAAGGCCGCGGGCTACGACGTCGAGAACACCCGCCTCCGCGTCAACGACCTCAAGGCGAAACTGGCCCGCGCCGCCCTCCACGCGCCGTTCGCCGGCATCGTCATTCTCCCCAACACCCGCCCGACCGCCGGCCGCCCCTCGGGCCACGACGGCTTCTACGAGCAGGGCGCCAGCATCAACCAGTCGGACATCCTGCTCGCGCTCGGCAACCTCGAGGGCGTGGCGGTGAAGACCCGCGCCGACGAGGTGGACATCGCCCGCATCCGGCACGACCAGCCGGTCCGCATCACGGGCGACGCCTTCGCCGGCCACGCGCTGTCGGGCCGCGTCGCGTACGTGTCGTCGCAGGCGGTGGTGACCGGCGGCCGGCCCCATTTCGACGTCATCGTCCGCACCGGCCGGCTCACCCCCGCCGAGCTCGCCGCGGTCCGGCTGGGCATGACCGCCCGCCTCGATATCACCGTTTACGCCACCTCCTCGGCGCTGGTCGCGCCCGTCGGCGCGGTGCGCCGCACGCCCGCCGGCTCCGTCGTGTTCCGCCGCTCCGCCGCCGGCACGCCGGAGGCCGTCACCGTCACCACCGGGGTCGTCGCGGGCGATATGATCGAGCTCCGCTCCGGCATCCAGGCCGGCGACGCGATCGCCGCGCAGGCGAAGGCCGTCACGCCACAGGCGTCCGCCGCCCCATGACCCCCGTCGTGCACCTGGAGTCGGTCTCCCGCACCTACTACGTCGGTGCCAGTGCCGTCGGCGCGCTCCGCGAGGTGTCCCTGCAGGTGGCCCCGGGCGAGTTCGTCGCCGTCTCCGGTCCCTCGGGCTCCGGCAAATCGACGCTGCTCAACGTGCTCGGCCTGCTCGACCGCCCCGATCGCGGCGTGTACCGGCTCGACGGGCGCGACACCGCCGCGATCCGCGATGACGAGCTCACGCTGCTGCGCAACCGGAAGATCGGGGTCATATTTCAGAATTCGCCGATGCTGCCGCGGCTGACGGCCGCAGAGAATGTCGCCGTACCCCTGCTCTACCGGGGCCGGCGACCCGGCGAGGCGCAGGTCGAGGCGCACCGGATGCTCGCGCGCGTGGGGCTCGAGCACTGCGCGGACCAGCGGCCGGCGCAACTATCCGGCGGGCAACTGCAGCGCGTCGGCATCGCGCGCGCCCTCGTCGGACAGCCGCGGCTCATCCTGGCGGACGAACCGACCGCGGCCCTCGATCTCGAGACGTCCGGCGCGATGCTGCGGCTGATCGTCGATCTCGCCCGGGAGAGCGGGGCCGCGCTCGTCATGATCACCCACGAGCCGCAGGAAGCCGCCGCCGCCCAGCGACACCTGGCGCTGACGGCCGGCCAATTGGCACCGGCCCGGGCCGCTCTCTCCCGTCCCGGCTGGACCGGCGCAAGCGCATGACCCCGGTCCTGCTCAACCTGCGCATCGCCCTGGGCGCGCTCCACGACGCCTGGCGCCGCAACCTGCTCGCGCTCGGGGGACTCGCGCTCGGGATCGGCGCGGTCGTCGCGATGCTGGCCCTCACCCTCATCGTGCGGGCGGAATCGCTGCGCCAGTTCGACCGCGGCGGGCTCGACGTGATCGCGCTGCGGAAGGCTGCGGCCACCACGACCGCACGACGGCCGCCGGCGATCGATCTCGACGTCGTCCGCCGGCTGGCCCTGGCCGTGCCCGCGCTCGACGCCGTCACCCCCGTGCTCGAACGGCGCGTCGGCGTCGGCTTCGCGGGCCGCACGGCGCAGACGACGACGCTCGGCGTGAGCGAGGGCTTTTTCGACCTCAACGCGCTGCGCGCCGCCGAGGGCAGGCTGCTGACCGACCTCGATGAGAACGAGCCGTTCGTGGTCGTCGGGCGCGACCACGCCGCCAACCTCCGCGCGGGCACGCCCGGCGAGCCGCTGCTGGGGCGGCAGCTCACGATCGAGGGGCGGCTGCTCACGATCGTCGGCGTGCTCGACGCCGCCCAGGCGATCCGCCTGCACGCCGGCGACCTCAACCAATCGCTTCTCCTGCCCGCCGGGACGTTCACGCGCGTGATCGACGGCGCGGAGATCGCGGTGATCTACGCGCGACACCGGCCGGACGCGGCGGCGGCCGACGTGGTCGAGGACGCGTCGTCCTTCCTGCGCAGCCAGGTCGAAGGCCTCGCGCTGCAGGCCACGAGTGCCGCCGAGCTGGTGGCGGAGATGGAGCGGCAATTGCGGCTGTTCGCGCTGCTGCTCGGCGCGGTCGGCAGCATCGCGCTCGTCCTGGGCGCCACGGGTATCATGAACAGCCTGCTGCTCGCCGTCTCCGAACGGCGGCGGGAGATCGGACTGCGGCGCGCGCTCGGTGCGCTGCGCAGCGACATCCAGGCGCAGTTTCTCTACGAAGCGGTGATCCTCTGCGGCATCGGCGGACTGCTCGGCGCGCCCCTTGGCGCGGCGCTCACGCGGCTCGTCGCGTGGCACGCCGGCTGGGCCTACGCATTGCCGCCGGTGCTGCCGCTGGCGGGTGTCGTGCTCGCGATCGGCACCGGCGCGCTCGCGGGATTTCTTCCGGCGTACCAGGCCGCGCGCCTGCGCCCGATCGTCGCCATGCGGCTCAACGGTTGAGCCCGACACGTGCCCGTGGCCTTCCACTCACCCGTGAGAACGGCCGCACGGAATGGTGGAGCAGCTTGTCCTCAAGCTGCTGCGGACCGTTCCACCGCACGTCAGCCGCCTGGGGACAGGCGGCTCCACCTCAACTGATCCG
>CALFZM010000119.1 GCA_937952235.1 uncultured Opitutia bacterium
CCGCGGGACAGCACCAGCAGCACGAACAACATCGCCGCCCCCGTCGCTGCACTCATCGCCAGGACCACGATCCCCAGCAGACCCGCGACCAGCACCAGGATGAGCCGGCTGCCAAGGTGGTCCTGGAGCCGGCCGACCCCGAGGCAGAACAGCGAGCCGAGCAGCGTCGCCCACAGGTTCATCTGCGCAAACGCCACGCGGTCGATCCGCAGGTCGCGCAGCAGCGATTCGGTGATCAGCCCCAGCCCCTGCGTGCGACCCGGCAGCGTGCCGACCATCGCCGCCGCCGCCACCCCCACGATCACCCAGCCGTAATAGAACGGCACCCGGGCGATCAATCCGGGGACTTTGGGCAGGGCGCCGACGCGGGAAGTCATGTCGTGGGAGGGACGAGGCTCGGCCCGAAAGGGTGCGAGGATCCTGCCACGATGCAACCGGGCCCTCCCGTGGGAACCTCAAAAAGCGGGACCCGCCGGCCGGGTGGCGTTTTTGTTTTTCCAACGCCCGCAACGCGCGGCAGTTTTTCGCCATGCACCCGACCTCCCCGTCCCGCCGCGGTCCCGGCCGCGTCCGCCTGTTCGCCGCGCTCGCCCTCGCCGCCGCGTCTCACGCCCCCGCCGCCGCGCCCGTGGCTGCGGTGCAGGCCGCGGCCCAGCGGGAAAAGGCTCCGCTGCTCACGACGCTGCGGGAGCTCGTCGAGATCGAAAGCGGCAGCACGGACCTCGCGGGCCTCGCCCAGGCGGCGACGTACATCGCGGACCGGCTGCGGGCGCTGGGCGGCGAGGTGCGAAAGGTCAACGTCGACGCCGGCCGCTACCAGATGGAGGACACGCCGGAAAAGCTCGGCGAGGCGGTGCAGGCGACCTTCACGGGCACGGGGCAGGCGAAGATTCTCCTGCTCGCGCACATGGACACCGTCTATCCCCGCGGCACGATCGCGAAACAGCCGTGGCGGATCGACGGCAACCGCGCCTACGGCGTCGGCATCGCGGACGACAAGCACGGGGTGGCCGTGATTCTCCACACCGTCGCGATCCTCCGTTCGCTCGACCTTCGCAGCTACGGCACGCTCACCGTGCTGATCAACGGCGACGAGGAGATCAGCTCGCCCGGATCGCGCGCGCTCCTCACGCGCCTCGGCCGGGAACACGACGCGGTGATGTCGTTCGAGAGCTCCTTCACCAACGCCGACAACCTCGCGCTCGCCACGAGCGGCATCGCCTCGGTCACGCTCACGGTGCAGGGCCGCGGCTCCCACGCCGGCGGCGCGCCGGAACGGGGCGTCAATGCGCTCGTGGAACTCTCCCACCAGATCCTGCAGACGCGCGACCTCTCCGAGCCGGCGGTCGGCCTGAAGCTGAACTGGACCCTGGCCAAGGCCGGCGTGACCCGAAACATGATCCCGCCCGAGGCCAGCGCCGTCGCCGACGTGCGGGTGCTGCGCGTCTCGGACTACGACCGCATCGAACAGAAGCTCCGGTCGATCACGCAGAAGAAGCTGCTGCCGGAGAGCCAGGTGAAGGTGCATTTCGAACGGCGCCGCCCGCCCCTCGAGGCCACCGCCGCTTCCCGCGCCTTCGCCCGCCATGCGCAGCTCATCTACCGCGAGCTCGGCCGGGACCTGCAGGTCTTCGAGGTCGCCAGCGGCGGCGGCACGGATGCCGCGTTCGCCGCGCTCGAGGCGAAGGGTCCGGTGATCGAACGCTTCGGCCTGCAGGCCTTCGGGGCCCACTCGACCAACGACGAATACGTGCTGATCGATTCGATCGAACCGCGGCTCTACCTGGCCACCCGCGCGATCATGGATCTCGCCGCCGGCAAGGTGCCGCGGGAGTGAGGCGCGAAAGCCCGGCATCGGGCGGCGCCGCGCGCCTCACACCCGGCCGCGGCCAGGCGGTTGCAGCCGCCGAATTCGGCCGGTGAAGCTTGACCCCCTGCAAGGCCTGTCGCACGGGTGTGGCCTCGTCCGCCCGCGTTGTCCCACCGAGAAATTCCCCACCCGTTTCCCGATGAACCAAGCGTCCCTCCTCCCCCACCGCGGCCTCGGCGTCGCCGCGTTGTCCGCCCTGCTTCTCGCCTCGGTCGCCCACGCCAACTGGCCCAACTGGCGCGGCCCCGAGGGCGACGGCACCGCACCGCAGGCGAAGAACCTGCCGGAAACCTGGAGCACGACGCAGAACGTCAAGTGGAAGGTCGAGCTGCCCGCGTGGAGCGGTTCCACCCCGACCGTCTGGGGCGACCGGATCTTCCTCAACACCCCCTCGAAGGAAGAAGCGAAGCCCGCGGAGCCGGCGCCCGAGCCCAAAGGCCGGAAGCGCCCCGGCGCGAGCCGCGGTCTCGGCATGAGCGGTCCCGGCGGCCAGGAGATCCTGCTGCTCTGCCTGGATCGCCGGACGGGGCGGGAACTGTGGCGCCGGCCCTACGACCGCGGCAACGAGATCAAGATGAAGCAAAACATGTCGTCACCCACCCCGGTGACCGACGGCAAGCGGGTCTGGGTCACTTCCGGCAACGGCATGGTCGCGTGCTTCGATCTCGACGGCAACGAACAGTGGAAATTCGACATCCCGAAAAACTACGGGAAAATCGGCATCCAGTTCGGCTACGGCTCCTCGCCGCTGCTCCTCGACGGCATGCTGGTCTTCCAGATGCTGCAGGGCCTGTACACCGACGAGCCGTCCTACGTGTTCGCGCTGAATGCGTCCGACGGCCGCAAACTCTGGCACGTCGAGCGGCCCACCGACGCGCTGCACGAGACGCCCGATGCCTACTCGACGCCGACCGTCCACGCGACCGGCGGTCGCAAGGAGATCGTGATCTCCGGCGGCGGCTACGTGACCGGACATGATCCCGCCACGGGCAAGGAACTCTGGCGCGGCGGCGGGTTGAATCCCAACAACGCCCGCAACTACCGCGTGATCGCGTCGCCGCTGGCCCGCGACGGGATGATCTACACACCGACGCGGGTCACTCCGTTCCTCGCCTTCCGCGCCGGCGGCTCCGGCGACATCACCACAAGCCACCTCGCCTGGAAATGGACCGCGCCCGGCGCGCCCGACGTGCCGACGCCCGTCAGCGACGGCGAGCGCCTCTACTTCGCCGACGACCAGGGCGCGTTCACGTGCGTGAACGCAAAGACCGGCGAGAAGATCTACGGGCCCGAACAGACGGGCATCGGCCGCACGAGTTCATCGCCGATCCTGGCCGACGGGAAACTCTACCTCATCTCCGAGTCCGCCGAGACCGCCGTAGTCGCCGCCGGCCCCACCTACCGGCTCATCGCGAAGAACGCGCTCGACGGCACCTACACCCTGTCGACGCCCGCGTTTGTCGGGAGCGAGATCTACATCCGCACCGGGACGCACCTTTACTGCGTGAGCAAGTAGGGGACGCTTGGGGCCGATCCACGGCTGCGACGCCGCTCCCGGGCGCCACGCCCGCGGGCGGGACGCCTCAGCCGGACGCATGCAGTTGAGGTGGAGCCGCCTGTCCCCAGGCGGCTGACGTACGATGGACCGGTCCGCAGCAGCTCGAGGGCAAGCTGCTCCCCCTTTCAGCGCGGCCGTATTCACGGCTGACTTGAAGGCCAACGGCATCGTTCCGACTCAGTTTTCGGCGATGCAATAAAGGTGCTCGTGTCCGCGCAGGTAGAGTTCGCGACCGAGCATGACGGGCGAGGCGTCGATCCTCTCGCCCAGCGTGTTGGTCGCGACGACCTCGAACGCCGGCTGGTCCTTCAGCACGAGCGTCGTGCCTTCGCGACCGACAATATAGAGGTGGCCGTTGGCCGCGAGCGGCGAGGCGTAGATGCCGCGCACGCCGGGGAGCGGCTGGTCTTCGTAGTGCACCTCGCCGGTGAGCGCGTTGAGGCACGACAGGTAGGCGTCATTGCTCTTGCCCATGTAGAGCCGGTCGCCGGACAACACCGGTGACGGCACGTAGGGCGCGCTGCGACGGCGGCTCCATACCACCTGGTCGGTGCCGGTGACGTCGCCCGTCGCGGTCAGCTTGATCGCCTGGATGGAGTTGCCCTGAAAACCGCTCATCACGTAGATCATCCCGTGGCCCACGACCGGAGTCGGGATCACGTTCGGCGTGAGCCCGCCGGCCTCCCACACGACCTCGCCCGTCGCCACGTCATACGCCCGGGTGCGATTCGTCGCGGCAATGACGGCGAGCCGACGTCCTCCGACCTCGACGATCACCGGCGTGGACCAGGACGAGCGTTCGTCGCGCTCCTTGCGCCAGACCTCGCGCCCGGTGGCTTGCTCGAGGGCGACCACGAAGGACTGGTCCTCGTGGTCCCACGGCACGATGAGCACCTCGCCCGCCAGCGCCGGCGAAGCGCCCTCGCCGAAACCTCCGCGCGTGCGCATGTCGCCCAGGTCCTTTTCCCACTGCAGATTTCCCTCCAGATCGTAACAATAGAGGCCGCGGGAGCCAAACGACACCCACAGCCGGCGACCGTCGGTGACCGGCGACGCGGACGCAAAGCCGTGGCTCGGGTGATGACCTTCGTGCGGGACCTCGCGCCGCGCCGTCTTCTGCCAGACGATCCGGCCGGTGTTTCGCTCCAACGCGAGCACGACGAATTCATGCACCTTGGTCGGCGTCGGTCCGCCCCCGCGAAAACCGCCGCCCTTCCCGCCGCGCCTGCCCCCCTGGCCCGCCGGCTCGGGCGAAGGCGTCTCGATCGATGCCGCCGGACGCTCCTCGTTGGTGGCGATCGCCAACAGCAGGTAGATCCGGTCGCCCCAGACGATCGGGGTCGAGAAGCCTTGTCCGGGAATCTTCGACTTCCAGCGGATGTTTTGCGTCTCGCTCCAGGTCGTGGGCGGCTGGGCGCCGGGGGCGATGCCGGCGGGACTCGGGCCGCGCCAGCGAGGCCAGTCCTGGTTGGCATGGACAGCGGACACGACGCCCACCGCGAGCAAGGCGGCGGCGGAAGACCAGAGGTGCAGCGGGGCTGAAGGCATGGGGGGAAAGTGGGCGCGCGGCAGACGCGGACCCGCGCGGACGATGCGTGGCTGGCGCCCGGCGTCAAATCGCACCGCCGCGCCGGCGCCATGAGACTTTCGCGCGGCACATTCGTAGAATCGTCGCTTGAAATGGTGCGTCATTCCCGGGCACGCTCCCCACCGCATGCACCCCACGACCGCGCCCGCCGCTTCCGGCGGCACCCCCATGAACCGCACGGCCTGGCTGATCTGCATCATCGCCGCGATCGGTTTCGCCTTCGACATCTACGAGCTGCTGATGCTGCCGCTGATCATCAAGCCGGCCATCGCGACGCTGAGCGCGCCGCTCGTCGAGGCCATGGTGGCCGGCGGGATGGAGCGGGCCCGCGCCGCCGCGATGTGGTCGCCGGGCGGCGAGGAATATGTCCGCTGGGCGCGCACGCTGTTCTTCGTGCCGGCGATCGCCGGCGGCGTGTTCGGCCTGATCGGCGGCTACCTGACCGACCTGCTCGGCCGGCGCCGGGTGCTCACGTACAGCATCCTGCTGTACGCCTTTGCGGCGTGCGCCGCGGGGTTTGCCACCTCGCTCGAGCAACTGCTCGTCTTCCGTTGCCTGGTTTTCATCGGCGTGTGCGTGGAGTTCGTCGCGGCGGTCGCGTGGCTCGCGGAGATCTTCACTCATCCGAAGCAGCGCGAGAAGGTGCTCGGTTACACCCAGGCGTTCTCGTCCTTCGGCGGCCTGATGGTCGCCGGCGCCAACATTCTCGCCGCCAAGGTCGCCCTCGACCTGCCGGCGATCCACGGCGGCCACGAAGCCTGGCGCTACACCCTCATCTCGGGCGTGCTGCCGGCGCTGCCGCTGATCATCATCCGCCCGTTCCTGCCGGAGTCGCCGGCTTGGCAGAAGAAGCGTGAAATGGGCACGCTGAAGCGTCCGAGCATCGCCGCGCTCTTCGCGCCCGAGCTGCGGAAGACCACGGTGCTCACCACGATCATCTTCGCCGCGAGCTACGGCATCGCGTTCGGCGCGATCCAGCAGCTCCCGCAGATCCTCGGCGCGCAGCGCATCGGCACGCCAGCCGAGGCCGGCCACGTGGCGGTGCGCGCCATCGCCAAGGAAAAGGGCGCCGAGGCCATGGCCGCGGCGAAGGCCGCGGGGAAGCCCGACGCCGTCGCGCAGCGCGAGATGCGCCAGGCCGCCGGCAACGCGAGCGACCAGACCGTCGCGGGCGTGACGCTGGCGCAGGAGATCGGCGGGCTCGTCGGGCGTTTCCTGCTCGCGGTGCTCGCGGTCGTGATCATCAGCCGCCGCACGCTGTTCCGGGTGTTCCAATTGCCCGCCCTGTTCTTCGTGCCCCTTTATTTCTGGTGGGTCTCGGGCCAGCTCGGCAACGCCGACAGCCTCACGTTGATCAAGGTCGGCATCTTCGTCGCCGGCGTGCTCACCGTCGCCCAGTTCAGCTTCTGGGGAAATTACATCCCGCTCGTCTTCCCGGTGCACCTGCGCGGCACGGGGGAAAGCTTCGCCGCCAACATCGGCGGCCGCGTGCTCGGCACTGCCGCCGCCTGGATCACGCTCACGCTCTCCGCCTCCGACCGGCCCGACCCCGCGCGCGTCGCCCTCGTCGGTGCCTGCGTCGCCGGCGGCTACGCGCTGGTCGGCGCGATCCTCACCCAGTTCCTCCCGGAACCCAAGGGCGAGACCGAGACCTGAACCGGAACGGTCCAAGGTGGAGCCGCTGATTACCGGGGCGGCTGAAGGTCGATGCGTCCCTGCCGCAGCGCCTTGAGGACAAGCCGCTCCACCTTTCAGCAGGCACCGTTCACCGCCGGGCCCGCGCGCGGCGGATCACTTCTCGCCCAGCGCCTCGCGGCTGATCGTGGCGGGCACGAGGCGCCGGAACATGAACCAGCCGCACGCCAGGTTGAGTCCGACGATGCCGGCGAGCAGCGAGCCCACGAGGACGAGCGTTGGCGCCGCGGGCAGCGTGGCGAGGTTGGGCCCGACCGACACCGCCGCCGTCACGGCACCGATCGCGATGCCCCACAGCACAAGCCGGCCGTACTCGGCGAGCACCATCCGGCCGAGGATCCGGCGCGGCAGCCCGATCGCCGCCATGACGGCAAACTCACCGCGCCGCTCGCGCAGGTTGCGCGCCACGACAATCGCGAGGCCCAGGCTGCCCAGCACCACGCCGAGCGTGCCGAGGACGTTGAAGATCGCGATGTAGGTGTTCTCGATCTGGTGGAAGGCGGCGAGCACATCCCGGGTCGTCTCGACCCGCGCCCCCACATCCGCGCCGGCCGATTCCAGCCGACGGCGCAGTTCCGCGGCCTCGGTCGGCTGCCGGGCATCGACCAGGAACGCGCTGTAGCCCGGGTGTGCCGGGAACCGGCGTAGAAACGCCGCCTCGTCCACCACCACGTAGCCCTGGAGGATCGAGTCAGGCAGCGTCCCGACGATCCGCACGCCGAACTCGCGTCCGATCTCGTCGGTGTACGTCAGCACGTCGCCCACTTTCCGCTTCAGCGCCCAGAGCAGCGTCGTTTCGTCGATGAACGCCGGCACCGGCCCGTCCTCCTCCGCGGCGCGCAACGCCCCCCATCCCGCCGGCGCGCCCTTCAGCCGAAAAGAGCCGCGCTGCGCCAGCCGGCCGGCGTCGACGGCGAGCAGCCGGGGCTGCGCGGTGGAGTTGAGGTTGAAACAATTCGCGTTGTCGCCCGCGCCGCTGCGCAGCGGCACCACGTCGCCCAGCGCCGCGGCCGAAGCGTCGAACAACTCGAAGCCCTGCGCCCGGCCGTCGCGCGCCGGGTTCTGCGGCGCGGTCGTTTCGATCCAGAACGTGAAGCCCCCGGTTCCGCTGCCGCGCTCGAGCCAGTCGGCGCCGACGTGTTTGCGAAAGGATGCCACCGACAGCACCATGAAGACCGCGGTCGCGATGAGGCCCACGACGGTGAGGCTGCGCGCCCGCCGCGCCCGCAGGTTGAGCGCGCCCAGCCGCGCGGCATCGAGGGTGCCGGCATCCGGGTCTGCACCGATCCGGGCCAGACGACGCCGGCAGTACGCCAGGCCCGCCACCAGCAGCGCGAAGCCGGCGAGATAAAACGCGATCTGCGGCGGCAGCCCCCGCCCCGAGGCGGCGACCGCGCCGGCCGCCGCCATCAGGCCGCCCACCGCGAGCATGAGCGACGTCCGTCCGGGCCGCGCGCCCGCGGCATCCTCGGCGTTGGCGGTCAGTCGCACGGAAATCGCCCGCCGCCCCAGCCGGCGGATCGCGAGCCAGACGGCGAGCAGCGCCAGGAGGAGGAACCCGGCGAGCCCCGCGACGATGCTGGCGGGCTGCGCGGAAAACACGAACGTCGACCCCGCGCCCTGCCCCGCCCAGATCGAATCCAGAAAACGCAGGATGCCCCGCGTGTAGAGTGTCGCGAGCGCCAGGCCGGCGGCGCCCCCCACGACCAGGATGACCGCCGCTTCCGCGAGCCGCCAGCGCAGCACGCGGCGGACGGAAACGCCGACCGCACCCAGCAGGGCGTCCTCGGTCCCGCGCTGCAGCAGGCTGAGTTGAAACAGCATCGCGACCAGCCCCAACGCCGCCACAATCAGGAAGAAGCTCATCCCGATGAACAGCCCGCCGAAGTCGACCGGCGATTGCGCCGCCGCCGCGGCGCCGGCCTGGAGCGGTCGGACGAGGACCTGGTTCAGCTCCGGCCTGAGCGCGGCGAGCAGGGCGCGGGCCGTCTCCGTCTCGGCCGTCTGCGGCGCCGCCACGCGCAACGCGGTGAGCGCGCCCCAGCGGGACGACCACAGTTCCCGACCGGCGGCCAGCGCGAGAAACGCCTTGGGCGTCCCGCGGTGATCGTCCCAGTAACGTTCGTCCTGGTCGCGCACGCGCTCAAGCCGCAGCGGCAGGCCCGGGTCCCAGTCGCTCTGGTTCTGCACGTCGCTGATCCCGGGGAAATCCGGCATCCAGGCGGGATCCGCCGCCAGGCCCTCGAGCGGAATCACGCTGCGCACCCGGAACGCCGTCGTGCGCTCGACCAGGGCGTCGCCCGCGCCGGTCTGATAATACGTGAGCTGCACCTCGTCGCCGGCGCGGGCCTGCAGGTCCTCGGCCAGCCAGGCATTGAGCACGACTTCGCGCGGACCGAGATCGGGCGGCAGGAACGGAGCGGCCGCCGGCGTCGTGGCGGCGGCGATCGAATACGGGGTGGAGCGCGCGCCGGCCTTGAACTCGTTGACCAGGTAGGAAACCACGGGCTGCGCCGCCGGCAGCGCCTGGGCCACGGCCCGCTCGAGCGCGGGATCGATGAAGATGCGATCGGAGACGACATCAAAGGCCCCGGCCCGCGGGCGCCACTTCAGCTCCAAGCCATAGTCCGCGAGCTGCATGATGCGCGGCAGCGACTCCCCCACCGCGTTCCCGCCGCCCGGCGCCTCCACCAACACCACGTTGGCCCGCCCGGGGCGTTCGAGCGCCTGCTGGAGCGCCGCGAGCGGCAGGAAGACGGTCGCCTGCGGCACCTGCGTCGTCTCCAGCGAGAAGCGGCCGAATGCGTCGTCGCCCACGATCGCGCTCACGGTGCAGCGCAGGCTCTGCAGCGCGGACTCCGCGCCGGCCACCGGGGCGTTCCCGGCGACCACGCCCGGCTTGTGCAGCCGCACGACGATGGCGTCCCCCACTTTCGCCTCGAGGCGGCGGGCGAGCAGCGCGTTGACGGCCACGGTCGGCCGCGCGGCATCGAGCGGCACGGCGGCCGGCTGCGGCGCGAACGTCCAGAACGGGTCGGTGACGCCGACGAGCTGCACCTGACCGGCCGCCGCCCGGCTGGCCGTGTGCGCCGCGGTGCCACGCAGGTAGAGCACGGGCGCCGCGCGGACGCCCGCGGCCTTCGCGAGGTCCTCGGCCAGTCCCGCACGAAAGAAGCGGTCGCCGGCGGTCACGGCGTGGGTGGCGCGGCCGATCCGCTGCTCCGCGATCCGCCGCAGCGATGCCGACACCGAGTCGCCGGCAAACAGTGCGCCCAGCAGGACCGTCGCCCCCAGCAGCGCGCCGCCGAGCACGCCGGCGTAGGCAAACCGGTGATACACCACGCTGCGCAGGACGTAGCCGAGCCAGGTCATCGCCAAACGAGTCTCAACGCGGGACGCGGACCGGAGGCAGGCCGGGCCGGGGCATGATCTCCAGAGCCATCCGGCGCGCGAGCGCGGAGGAAGGCCCCGCGCCGCCCTGCGCGGCTGGGACGGAGCGCCGCCCTCCGACTGCACGCGGTCACCCGCCCCGTCCGCGCCAGCAGCCCGCGCTTCATGTCACAAGCCGCCCGCCGTCGAGCCGGTACGTGCGCTGCATCCGCCGGGCGAGCGCAGGATTGTGGGTGACGACCAGCAGCGCCGTCTGCGCGCCGCCGGGCGTGTGCAGGAGCAGGTCGGCGATGCGATCGCCGGTGGCCGGGTCGAGCGAGCCGGTCGGCTCGTCGGCGAGGATGACCTTGGGCCGGTTGATCAGCGCCCGCGCGATCGCCACCCGCAATTGTTCTCCGCCCGAGAGCTGCCAGGGCCGGTGGGTGAGCCGCGGACCGAGCCCGACCTGCTCGAGCAGGGCGGCCGCGCGCGCGCGCACGTCCGATGCGGTTTCCTCCCAGCCGCCGGCGAGCCGCGGCACGAGCACGTTCTCCAGGATCGTGCATTGCGGCAGCAGATGGTGGAGCTGGAAGACAAAGCCGATCGTGCGATTGCGAAACCGCGCGGCCGCCTCGGGATCGAGTTCACCGAGATTCACGCCATCGACCGCGATCTTGCCGCTCGTGGGCCGGTCGATGGCGCCGAGGAGATTGAGCAGGGTCGTCTTGCCGCTGCCCGATGGGCCGACGATCGCGACGCTCTCGCCCGCGGCCACGGACAGGTCGAGTTCGCTGAGCACCGGCACGGGGCCCGCCGGGCTGTCGTAGACTTTGGAGACGCGGGATACGTCGATCATGGGAACGTCGGCGCGCTACTGGAGGGCACGAAGGTGGCCGTGGCAAGGCAGGCATCCAGATTTCGCCTGGGCGGACCCATCCCGTCGGCCTTCAAATCAGCCGCGAGAACGGCTGCCCTGAAGGGTGGAGCGGCTTGTCCTCAAGCCGCTGCGGACCGTCCCATCGCACGTCAGCCGCCTGGGGACAGGCGGCTCCACCGCCCCGGCATCATTCCGGCAGAGGGGAGCGTGCCGAGGTTGCGCCGCCCTGGCGCGGAGCCGGCAACATCCTTGGCCGATCCGCCCTAGAACGTCCCGCGCATTCCGACCGTGATGCCGGTACCCATCGCCTGGTAACCGGTCACGAGCAGCGGGTTGTTGCCCGACTTCTGCAGATTGAGCAGCGGGGCATCCAGCAGGTTGCGCAGGGAGAAGAACACGCTCACGCGGTTCGAGAGCTGGTAACCGCCGCCCGCGTCGACCACCGTGCGGTGCCGGCGGATGGCCGTGCCGGCGGCGTTGGTGGGAAAGTTGTCGTGCCAGTTGAGATTCCCGTAGAGGTTGAATCCACGCCACGCGTAGCTGAGCCCCACCTTCGCGGAGTGTCCCGTGAGCAGGGGCAGCGTGACCTCGGCGTAGTTGCGCGTGTAGCTGGCGCGGGCATTCAGACCCCGGAGGAAACCGGGGAGGAACGAGAGGCTCTGGCTGTACTCCAGCTCCATGCCACGAATCAACGTGCGGTTCGAGCCGCTCGTGGTCGTGGTGAAGAGGTACGCGCTGTAGTCCTCGTCGCCGCTGTAGCCGAACTCCGCCGCCGTCATCTCGCTCGTGATGAACAGACCGTCGACCGTGTTCTGGTAGAAATTCGCCGCGAGGATGCCGACGGGCTCGAAGTAATACGCCAGGCGGGCCGAGAGGTTGTCGGAATACTCCGGCTTCAGGTTTGGATTCGGCGCGCTGATGCGCAGCGCCTCCTCGTTGACGATCCACACGCCCGCGACATCGCGAAAGGTCGGTCGCCGGATCGTGCGGCTGTACCCGAGGTGGAAGTCGAGCTGGTCGTTGAACCGGTACTTGATGCCGGCGCTCGGGAAGAACTCGCCGTAGTCGCCCTTGCGGTGCACGCGCGGGCGCGAAAGGTACTGGTACTGGATGCCCTCGACGGTCGTGGCCCGCCCGCCCGTCACGGGGAAGCCCGCGGCCCGCACCTGGCTGCCCGGCAGCGGATTGAACTCGAGCGAATCGCCCCGCGTCTCCTCGTAGCGGAGCCCCGCCCGCAGCACGGTCTTCCCGACGCTCCCCGTCGCCATCAGGAACGCGGCGTGAATGTCCTCCACGTAGTGTTTTTTATTCGCGATGAAGGCATTGTAGTAATTGGTGCCGGTCATCGTCTGCGTGAAGTACTCCGGGTGCTCACGGTAGAGCTGGTACACTTCGAGCGTGTTGGGATGAAAGACGTCGCCGCCCGACGAGGATCGGATGCTCGCGCCCAGCATGCTCAGGTCCATCGGCCACTGCGATTGGAGATTCCGCCAGGCGCCGTTGCCGGCGCCCGGGCCGGTGTAGGTGTACTGCAGCGACTCGCGCTCGAGGGCGAAGTCCCGGATCTCCCGCTTCGACTTGATCCCGGTCTTCCACGTGAGCGGGAGCCGGCCCTTCGTCTTGAGCGTCCCGCTGATCTCCCCGCTGTAGATCTTCGTCCCGGCGAACCGGCCGTCGTCGACGAAGATCGCCGGCGTGGTGTATCCGGATCCGTCGTACCAGTCGGGTCCGCCCGTCTGGACGACCGCCCAGTCGGCACTGGAGTGATGCGAGCGGCTGGCCTGGAAGGTGACGTTGTTCAGCGTCGGGCTGTTGGTGTTGTAGACCGCGTCCCAACTGTTGGGGCTGTACCAGCTCTCCGATTCGGCGAGCGCGAAGCGTCCGTCGACCGTGAGGTCCCCCAGCTTGTACTCGAAGCGCGGCGTGTAGGTGATGTTCTTCCCCTTTTTGTTGATCCCCTGGGGATTCACCGCCACCCGCCCGTTGTTGGTCCCGGAGCTGAAGCTGCGGAGCGGATCGCCGCCCACAACCAGGGCGCGGTTCACGGCGGTGAAGGTCGTCAACCGCATGAAATACCACAGGTCGACGGTGTTGTAGATCGCCCCGAGGGAGAGCACGAGATTCGGCGTGGCCTTGAAGTCCGCCGTGAGCGTGGTGGTGAACGCCTCGTTGGTGCGGGCACCGTACAGCGGATTCAACGTGGTCACGACCGCAGGCCGCGGGTCCGCCGCGGTGGGCGAGTAGTTGTAGCCGATCGAGTACTGGCTGAACACCGAATAGACATCGGAACTCGTGACGTTGAAGACCAGGCCGAGCCGCTGGTTGAGGAAGATGTCGGAGTACTCGAGGCTGCCGCCCGGGCGGATCTTCCGCTTCCGGCGGTCGTCCGGGCCGAAGGTGCGGTTGAGCGTGAGGTCCTCGGAGAATCCGGTGAGGTTGGCCGACCAGGCGATGCGGCGCCCCTTGCGATCGAACGCCCGCTTGGAGCGCAGGTTGATCGTGCCGGCGGGCGCGTTGGCGTCCTGGTCGGCGCTGACGGTCTTGAACACCTCGATCGAGTCGAGACTGCTGAGCGTGATCTGCTCGAAGTTGAACGCCCGCGCATTGCCCGCCGCGCCGGCGTTGGCATCGGAGCCCGCGAGGGAAATGCCGTCGATGGTGACGGAGGTGTACTCCGTTCCCAGTCCGCGCAATCGCACGCCGAGCGCCTTGTCCGCGTTGAGGTCGATCTCGACGCCCGGGAGGTGCTTGAGGAACTCGCCGATGTTTCCCTCCGAGACGTCGCCGAACGTCTCCGAGGCGACGCTGTTCGTGATGTTCATGGAATTGCGCTGCTCCATGATCGCCTTCGCATTGCCCTCGCGCTCGCCCGCGACCACGAAGCGCGTCAGCTTCAGCGTCGAGCCGTCCGCCGAGCGTTCGAGCGAGCTGGTGAGCTGGAAGTCCAGCGTCGCCGTGGCGCCGGGCGCCACCGTCACCGCCTGGGTCTCGCTGCGGTAACCGGTGAAGCTCACCGTCACGTTGACCGTGCCGGCGGGCACCGGCGAAAGCCGGTAGGTGCCGCCGTCGCCGGAGGTCGCCGTGACCCCGGTCTCCGCGACGCGGATCTGGGCGTTGCGCACGTACTCGCCGGTCGCCGGATTCAGGACCCGACCGGTGATCGCACCGGCGCCGCCCGGCTGCGCCACGAGCGGAGCGCCGCCCGCGAGCAGCACGGCGCCGGCCAGCATCACGCCGCGGCGCAGGTTGAAGGACGGGAAACGGAGGGAGGGGAGGAGGAACATGAGGTGCGTGCGGGGGTGGGTTTCGCCCTGCTGTCCCGCAGCGCGCGCAGGGCGGGCGCCGTGGGAAAGCTGGAATGCTGGGGTGACGCCGGCGAAGGCGCTGGGTGCCTCCGACGCGAAACGAGCGACGGCACAAGTCACCTCCGCACCTATTGGCCTTTCGTGCTACGCCACGTCCCAGGAGACGGGGCGCCGCGCGGCGCTCACTCCGCGAAGGCGTACAGCCGCGTCTGCGTGCGCAGATAAACGTTCCGGCCCACGAGCGCCGGCGTCGCGAGAATCCGCTCGCCGAAATCGGCCGTATGCAGCACCTCCGGCTTCGTGCCGCCGGCCTTCACCACCGTGAGCCGGCCGCGCAGCGACGCGACATAGATGCATCCGTCCGCGGCGACCGGCGACGCGTAATAGTTGCCGTTGGCCGGCAGTCGTTCCTGGGCGTAGAACGGTTCGCCGGTTTTCGGGTCGAGCGACGTCATCTGGCCCTGGTCGCGCACGAGATAAAGGCGGCCGTCGTAGAAAAGGGGACTCGGGACATAAGGGAGCGCGCGCCGGTACTTCCAGGCGACATGCGTCTCGCCGATGTCGCCGCGACCGCCCGGCTTCACCGCGAGCAGCACGTTGTCGGCCCGCGCGTCACCGGCCTTGATGCGGTCCCAGTCCGCGGCCGAGATGCGGCCGTCGCGATCGCGATCGAAGGACCGGATGAACACCCGGCGGGCCTCCGGAATCTCCTCCAGCTCGACCGCGCCATTGCCGTTCTTGTCGTTGGCCTTGAGGAATGCGTCCCACGGTTGCCGCGGCGAATCCGCCTGGCCGGGCGACCACGCCGCGAAGAACAGCAGGCCGTCGCCCACGACCGGCGTGGTGCAGACCGTGCCGGTGACGTTGCCGATCGACCAGCGTTCGGCGCCGGTCGCCAGATCGTACCCCTTGAGCAGCGCCGAGCCGGCGAGCACGATCTCGTCGGTCCCGGCGTTGTTCCAGCGCACGGGCGTGCCGAAGCTACCGGTGCTCTCCGGCCGCGGCGTCTCCCACACCGTCCGCCCCGTCTCGACATCGAGGGCGAGCAGCGTCGAGTACTGGTACTGGTCGCGGTTCAGGATGACCCGGCCGCCCGCGATGATCGGCGAGGTGCCGCTGCCGAAGCGTCCGCCGCTGAGGGCCAGCGGCAGCGGGCGGCGCCAGAGTTCGCGGCCTTCGAAGTCGTGGCACAACAGCCCGAACGAGCCGAAATAGCTCACCACGCGCCGGCCGTCGGTGACCGGCGTCGAGGCCGCGGGACTGCCGTCGGAGGTGTTGAAATCCTCCACGCCCTCGGGTGTGACGCCCCGCGTCCACCGCAGCGCGCCCGTCGCCCGGTCATAGCAGCGCACCTCGAGCCGGGGCTCGACCCAGGTGGTGAGGAAGATCCGGTCGCCCCACACGCAGGGCGACGACGGCGACCAGGGCACGTCGACCTGCCACGCGACGTTTTCCGTGGGGCCGATCCGCCGCGGGGGTCGCGCATCGGGAGCCGCCACGCCGGACGCCTCGACCCCGCGAAACTGCGGCCACTGCTCCACCGCTCCGGAGGCGAACGGCGACACCAGCAACGCGGCGGCCAGCGGCAGCAGGGGGCGGAAGCGCATCCCGCCACTGCGGCGAAGACCGGCCGCGCGCGCAAGCCCGCGCTGGCAAGTTCGCGGTTGCCCGCCCGCGGCCTTCGCGGCTCAGGTTGAAGCCATGCGCTTTCGCCCCATCCCCCTGGTCCTGCTCGCCCTGGTTGCCGTCGCGGCGTCCGCGGCCCCCGCGCTGCCCGAAGGGGTGCGCCGCGTCCGGGTGCTCAGCTACCCCGACTGCCTCGAGCTCGCCAATGCGACCACCCGCGTCACCCTCGGCCACCATGTCGGCGGGCGCGTGCTCGAGTACAGCGTCGACGGCCGCAACGCCCTCTGGCTCGACCCCCGCGAGGCGGCGTGGACGCCGGCGGACGGCCTGAAAACCCAGCCGAGCGCCGGGCGCTTCGACATCGGCCCCGAGCAGATCATCCCGCGCCGCGAAAAACTCTGGAGCGGGGCCTGGACCGCGGAAGCCATCGGCCCGCGCGCGGCGCGCCTGACAAGCCAGGCGGACGAGGCGACCGGCGTGCAGCTCGTGCGCGAGTTCCGTCTCGCGGCCACGGGCTCGCATCTCGTCTGCGAACAGATCGTCCGCAACGTCTCGCGCGAGACGAAGTACTGGGCGCACTGGAGCCGGACCTTCGCGGTGCACGGCGGCATCGCCGTCGTGCCGCTGACGCCCGAGATCCGCCGCTATCCTCACGACTGGATCATGTACGCGCAGGGCGGCGAGCCCGCGATCCTCCTCAAGCCCGTCGACCCGCAGGTGCGCCGCCGCGGGGCATTCCTCGAGGTGCTCGGACCGCCGCGCTTTCCGAAGCTCGGTTTCGACACCCACGCCGGCTGGAGCGCGTACGTGATGCCCCACGGCCAGGCCTTCGTGAAACGCTACGCCTCGCCGCGCGACGCGATGTACCCCGAGGTCGCCGGTTTCCCGCTCTGCCTCTATTATCCTCCGGCTTCCTCGCTGCCGGTCTGCGAGATCGAGCCGCACGGCCCGCGTCCGACCATCCCGCCCGGCGGCAGCGCGAGCTACACGGAGCACTGGTGGCTGCTGCCCCACCCCTTCCCCGCGGCGGGCGCGTCGCTCGACCTCGAGCAGCTCGCCGCGCAGGTGGACCGCGAGGCCCGCTGAGCCGGCGGGGAAATCCCGGCCCGCCGCGGCCGGACGGTCACGGGGCTGCGCCGGCCCCCGGGACGCGCGCCGCCGCGGCGCGGTGTCGCCGCCGTATCCGCCGCACCAGCACCGCGCAGATGCCCAGCTTGGCGACGAAGACGGCCGCGAGCCACGCGAGCCCCTCGCCCTCCGGCCGGGCGCCCAGGTGGCCGAGCGCCAGCGTCACGTAGGAGCGGAGCGTGTAGATGAGCACGCAGGGAAGGAAATACCGTCCGAGCTCCATGCCCGAGAGCGCCAGCCCGTAGTTGCGGAGGACGTACGGCGGTCCCGGCACGAGCGCGACCATCGCCGCCACCGACGTCTCGGCGCCGGGCGGCACGGCGGGCAGCCGGTGGCCGCGCCGCGCCAGCAGCCCGGCGAGCGGCCGCTGCAGCCAGGTGCGCGCGATGCCGTGCATCGCCACCAGGTGCACCGCGGTCACCCCGGCGATCACGACCCCGCCCCACCCCAGGCCGAACTTCAATCCGGCCACGACATACACGACGCCGATGGAGAATCCCACCGGCGGAAGCGCCGCCATCAGCAGGACGGTGAGCACGGGATCGGCGCGGTCCAGGGCGTCGACGAGCTCGCGCCACCCGCCCACCTCGACCAGCAGCGTCACGGCGGCCGCCACGGCGGCGAGGGCGCCGACCGCCCCGAGGAACCGGCGGCGGCGCCGACGACGCAGGTCCTTCGCCGCAAGCGGCAGGTCGGCCCGGGCGGGAGAAGAGAGATTTGGCGCGACGGGTGGCATCGGCGGGAGACGTCCTCCGTCGCACAGACCGCAGAACGGTCCCGAAGTCCGCCGGGAGATCGCCCGACAGGCACTCGCGGAACCACCCCACCCGACCCCGGTCCGTTACCGGCACCTGGCGCCGCGCCCACACCATGCTCGCCTTCATCGCCAAACTTCGTCGCCGCCAGGATTCCGCCGCGCCCCCCCACCGGGTGCAGAAAGCGGCGGATTCAGGACGTCGTCGAGGGTGGCTGACGGGAATCGCGATCGGAATCGTGGTCCTGGGTGGCTATTTCTGGCTGACCTCCGCGCGGATCCTGCGCGAGCCGATCGTCCTGTCGCACGGCCCGGACAACGCGGTCTTTCGCGACACGCTCGGTCCGATCCTGGGCGCGGAGTTCACCGGCGGAAACGAGATCACGCCCCTGATCAACGGCGAGCGGTTCTTCCCCGTGATGCTCGATGCCATCCGCCGGGCCCGGAAGACGATCACGCTGGAGACCTACATCTGGTCGTCGGGAAAGATCAGCGACCAGTTCATCGCCGCGCTGATCGAGCGGGCGCGCGCCGGCGTCAAGGTGCACGTGCTCGCCGACGGCATGGGTTCGCTGAAGTTCGACCACGACGAGCAGGACCGGATGAAGGCGGCGGGCATCGAATTCCTCGTCTACGCGCGCGAGAAATGGTGGCACTTCAAGCCCAACATCAATCACCGCACCCACCGGAAGATCCTCGTCGTGGACGGGGAGGTGGGATTCACCGGCGGCATGTGCATCGACGACCGCTGGCTCGGCGACGCGGATTCCGAGAAAGTGTGGCGGGAAACGCAGGTGCGGGTCGTGGGGCCCGCGGTGCGGCAGATGCAGGCCGTGTTCATCGCGAACTGGCTGCAGACGACCTCGCGCCTCCTGGTGGGCGCGGAATATTTTCCCGCGATGGGCCGGCCCGCGGGGGAAAGCCTCGCGCAGTGCTATCGGAGCGGCCGCAACGAGAGCCCGGAGAACGCCCGCATCGCCCACCTGCTCGCCATCGCCGGCGCGCGCCGTTCCATCCAGATCGCGCAGGCCTATTTCGTGCCCGACGACCTGGCCATCGAGATGCTGCTCGCCGCGCGGCGGCGGGGAGTCGAGATCGAGGTGATCGTGCCCGCGATCAACGACTCGCGTTTCGGTCGCGCCGCGTCGCGTTCCCGCTGGGGTCGCCTGCTCGAGGCGGGCGTGAAGATCCACCAGTACCTCCCGGCGATGTATCACTGCAAGGTGATGATCGTGGACGACGTGTTCGCCACCGTGGGCTCGGTGAATTTCGACAACCGCTCGTTCGCCATCAACGACGAGGTGGCATTGAACGTGATCGATGCGGGCGTCGCGCGCGACCTCCAGAAGAGCTTCACCGCCGACCTGAAACGCTCCCGGCCGCTCACGCTGGAGGAGTTCCGGGCGCGGCCGTGGTACATCAAGGCCACCGATCATTTCTGCGGGCTCTTCCGCTCCCAGCTTTGAACCGCGCCCCGGGGCGCCGCCTGTGAGGGATTGCACCGCCGTCGGGTGTTTTCCCGGGCGGCCGGTCCGGTCGCTTTACCGATAGGAGGAATCCGCCGCCTTCGGTAATCTGTTACGCGTCGGAACAATTCCCATCCCGCCGCTCCTCTTCTTCCCCATGACCCCTTCCCGCCAGCCTGCCGCCGCCCCGGACTTCGCCTGGCTGCCCGACGAGGGGGAGATGTGCGCGCGCATTCGCGCGCTGGACTGGGCGAAGACGCCGGTCGGCCCGGTCGACTCCTGGCCCCAGAGTCTCCGCATTGCCCTCGGGATTGTCGCCGGATCGCGCTACCCGATGTTCGTATGGTGGAAGGAGCAGCTCACGTTCTTCTACAACGACGCGTACATCCCCATGCTCGGCCAGCGCCATCCGGCGGCGCTCGGACAGCCCGCCGACCAGGTGTGGCACGAGATCTGGCCCGCCCTCGGGCCGCAGGTGGCGTTCGTGCTCGGGGAAAACCGCGCGACGTGGAACGACCGCATGCTGCTCATCATGGAGCGCAACGGCTACCCGGAGGAATCGTACTTCACCTTCTCCTACAGCCCGGTCCCGACGGAGGACGGCCGACCCGGGGGCGTGTTCTGCGCGTGTTCCGAGGACACCCTGCGCGCGCTCGCGGAACGGCGGCTGCAGGCGCTGCGCCAGCTCGCCGACCGGACGGCGGAGGCGCACGATGCCGCGGAAGCCTGCCGGCTGGCGGCCGCGTGCCTGGAGCTTCACCCGCGGGACGTGTCGTTCGCCTTCATCTATCTCCTCGACCGCGACGGCAGCGCCGCCTGCCAGGCGGCGCGCACGCGCGGGGTGCACGCGTCGGCGCACGCACCCGACCGAATTCGGCTCGAGGACGCAGCCTCCGCGACGTGGCCCTTCCTGCGCGTGGCGCGGGGCGAGCGGATCACGCTGACGGACCTCGGTGCGCTCGGGCTCCCGGGCGGCGATTGGCCGGAGCCGACGCACACCGTGATGCTGCTTCCGCTCGCGCAGGCCGCCGAGACGACCCCGCACGGCTTCATCGTGCTCGGCGCGAGCCCGCGACGGGAGTTCGACGACGACTACAAGGGATTTTTCGAACTCGTGGCCGCGGCCATTGCCAGCGCGATCGGCAAGGCCCGGAGCTACGCCGAGGCCCGGCAGCGCGCGGAGGCGCTCGCCGAGCTGGATCGGGCAAAGACGGCGTTCTTCAGCAACGTCAGCCACGAGTTCCGCACCCCGCTCACGCTGATGCTCGGTCCGCTCGAGGAGTGGCGGGGGCGCGCCCGGCATGCGCCGGCCCGCGTCGCGCGCGCGGAGATCGACGCCGTCCACCGCAACAGCCTGCGCCTGCTCAAGCTCGTCAATGCGCTGCTGGATTTTTCGCGCATCGAGGCGGGCCGCGCGCAGGCGGCGTACGAGCCCGCCGACCTCGCGGCGCTCACGACGGACCTCGCGAGCGTGTTCCGCTCGGCGATGACCAAGGCCGGCCTCGATTTCCACGTCGCCTGCGCGCCGCTGCCGCAGCCGGTCTGGATCGATCCGGACCTGTGGGAGCAGATCGTGTTCAACCTCCTCTCGAACGCGCTGAAGTTCACGCTGCAGGGAGCGGTCCAACTCTCGCTGCAGGTCGAGGGGCCGTTTGCCGTGCTGCGCGTGCGCGACACCGGGCTGGGGATCGCGGCGAGCGAACTGCCGAATCTCTTCAAGCGGTTTCATCGCATCGCGAACATGCGCGGCCGCACGCACGAAGGCACCGGCATCGGCCTCGCCCTCGTCCACGAGCTGGTCAAGCTGCACGGCGGCACGCTCGGCGTGACGAGCGAACCGGGAAGGGGCAGCGAGTTCATGGTCCGCCTGCCCTTCGGCCACGCCCACCTCCCGCAGGAGCGGGTCAGCCCGGAACGCTCCCGACCCGGCACCCGCCGCCACGGCACCGCCTTCGTCGAGGAGGCGTTGAGCTGGCTGCCCGCGAGCGAAGCCAGTCCGGACGGGCCGCCTCCCGAGGACGCGCGCGAGCCCCTCGACCACGGCTCGCTGCCCCCCCATTTCGCCGGCGCGCGCCCCTCCGGCGCGCGCATCCTGCTCGCGGACGACAACGCCGACATGCGCGCGTACGTGCAGCGCCTGCTGCGCCCGCTCTACGAGGTCGAGGCGGTGCCCGATGGCGAAGCCGCGCTCGCGGCGGCCCGGCGCCAGGCTCCCGACCTGATCGTCAGCGACGTGATGATGCCCGCGATGAACGGCTTCGAGCTGGTGCAACACCTGCGGGCCGACGACGCCCTGCGCTCGACGCCCGTCGTGCTGCTCTCGGCGCGCGCCGGCGAGGAAGCGCGGCTCGAGGGCGCGGCGCAGGGCGCCGACGACTATCTCACGAAGCCGTTCAGTGCCCGGGAACTCCTGGCCCGCGTCGCCCTGCACCTCGAGCTGGCGAGAGTCCGGCGGCGGGAGGCGGCCGCCATCGAGCGCGAGAAGCGACGCCTGCTCGACCTGCTCGAACACGCGCCGGCCTGCGTCTGCCTGCTGCGCGGTCCGGACCACGTCTACAGCCTCGCCAACCGCCTCTACCTGCAGCTCGTGGACCGGCCCAGCGAGGCGATCGTGGGCCGGTCCGTCCGCACGGCGCTGCCGGAACTGGACGGGCAGGGTTTTTTCGAGCTGCTCGACCGCGTGTACGCGACCGGCGAACCCTTCGTCGGCGACGAGATGCCCGTCCGGCTGGCCCGCGGGGGGCAGGGAGCGCTGGAGGAGCGTTTCGTCAATTTCGTCTACCAGCCCATCCCCGACGGCGCCGGTGCGATCGACGGCGTGCTGGTGCACGCGATCGACGTGACGGCCCAGGTGCGCGCCCGCCGGCAGGTGGAGGAACTGGCGCAGGGCGTCGTGAGCGAGCGCGACCGGGCGAGGGCCAGCGAGGAGCGGGCGCACCGGCAGTTCGCCGAGCTGGACGGCCTGTACCGCAGCGCTCCCGTCGGCCTGGCGTTCGTCGATCGCGAGCTGCGCTTCGTCCGCATCAACGAGATGCTCGCCACCATCAACGGCGTGCCCGTGGACCGGACAGTGGGACGCACGCTCCGCGAGGTTCTGCCCTCCATGGCCGACAAACTCGAGCCGTCGTATCACGAGGTGCTCGCCACCGGGCGGGCGGTGCGGTTCGAGGTCGAGGGCGAGATGCCGACCGCACCGGGCGTTCGACGAAATTTCGTCGTGTCCGACTACCCCGTCGCGGACGCCTTCGGCCAGATTCTCGGGGTGGGGTGCGTGGTGCGCGAGGTGACGGAGCGGAGGCAGGCGGAGCGGGCCCTCCAGGAGGCGCACACGCTGCTGGCGGACAAGGCCGCGCACCTCGAAACGCTGGTGCAGCAGCGGACCGCGCGACTGCGCGAATCGATCGCCGAACTCGAGGCCTTCTCCTACAGCATCGCGCACGACCTGCGCGCGCCCCTGCGCTCCCTGCGGGGGTTTTCCGACGCCCTGCTGAGCGACCATGCCGGCAGCCTCGATGCGGAAGGCCAGGACTATCTGAGACGCATCGCCGCCTCCGCCGCGCGCATGGACCGGCTGATCCAGGACGTGCTCAGCTACAGCCGCGTCGTGCGCGGCGAATCGCCCGTCGAGACGGTCGACATCGGGCACCTGCTGCGGGACATCGCCGAAAGCTACCCGATGCTGGCGCCGGACAAGGCGAACCTCGTGTTCGAGGGCACGTTTCCGCCGGTGCGGGGCGGCGAGGCGTTGTTGACGCAGGTGTTCTCCAACCTGCTCGGCAACGCCGCGAAATTCGTGCCGCCCGGCGCGCGTCCGGACATCCGGGTCTGGGCCGAGACGCGCGGGGCGAAGGTGTGCGTTTTCATCCGCGATCGCGGCATCGGCATCGCACCGGAACACCAGGAGAGGATATTCGGGATGTTCGAACAGCTCGGGAAAGCCTACGAGGGCACCGGCATCGGCCTTGCCATCGTCAAGAAGGCGGTCGAGCGCATGGGCGGCGCCGTGGGTGTCGACTCGCAGCCGGGCCAGGGCAGCACGTTCTGGATCGAACTGCCCCGCGCGTGACTCCCGCCGTCCCTTTACCCTCCATGACCGCCGCCTCGCGCCTCGCCCTCCTCGTGGAGGACAACGAAGACGACGTCATCCTCCTGCAACGCACCGTGCGGAAGGCCGCGCTGCCGCTCACGCTGTTCCACGTCGATGACGGGCAGCGCGCGACCCACTACCTGGCCGGCACCGGCGAGTTTTCGGACCGGGCACGCCATCCCCTCCCCACGCTCGTGCTGCTCGATCTCAAGCTGCCGCTGCGCCACGGCCTCGACATCCTGCAGTGGGCGCGCGCCCGACGGGAGCTGGACCCCGTCTGCATCGTGGTGCTCACGTCCTCCGCCGAGCCGACCGACGTCGAGCGCGCCTGTGCGTACGGGGCCAACTGCTACCTGACGAAGACCGTGGCGGCCGAGACGCTCGTGGAGCTGCTGGCGGCGATGGACGCCGCCTGGCCCTCCGCCGGGCCCG
Source organism: uncultured Opitutia bacterium (assembly GCA_937952235.1). Classification (GTDB taxonomy): domain Bacteria; phylum Verrucomicrobiota; class Verrucomicrobiia; order Opitutales; family Opitutaceae; genus ER46. The sequence continues at coordinate 23,756 of CALFZM010000119.1, forward strand.
GAGCGTGGCTGCTCGTGCCGAAGGCGGAACGTCCCCGATCGACGCCGGGGCCGGCCTGACCGCAGGGGCCGGCAACCGGCGCTCGTCCGCCCTCACGGGCATTCCTGGCCGGTCGTCCGCTCGCGCTGCCGGAATTGCCGCGGGCTGAGGCCGGTGTGCGGCTTGAAATCCTTGCTGAAAAAGCAGCGATCCCCGTACCCTAACCGCCGCCCTTCATGCTCCCCTCGGGTCGCTTGCATCCCCCGCCCCGCTTCCTCGCCGCCCTGGTCCTGCTCGCCGCCGCGGCGTCGGGGGCCGAGCCGGTGAGCTTCAGCCGGGATATCCTGCCGATCCTCTCCGACGCGTGCTTCAGTTGCCACGGCCCGGATGACGGCCATCGGAAGGCCGACCTGCGGCTCGACACGCGGGAAGGAGCGACCGCCGCGTCGATCCAGGCCATCGTTCCAGGCCGGCCCGAGGCCAGCGAGCTGCTCCGGCGCATCGTCTCGACGGAGGAGGATGAAGTGATGCCGCCGCCGGCGTCGCACAAGGCCCGGCTGTCGCCCCGCCAGGTCGATCTGCTCCGCCGCTGGATTGCCGAAGGGGCCGTCTGGGGACGCCACTGGGCGCTCGAGCCGCCCGTTCGTCCCGCCACGCCGGCCGGACAGCACCCGATCGATGCGCTGATCGCCGCCCGCCTCGAACGGGAGGGCCTCGTCCCCGCGGGACCGGCGGCCCCGGTCACGCAGTTGCGGCGACTGTCGTTCGACCTCACGGGGCTGCCGCCCACGCCGGCGGACGTGGACGCGTTTCTCCGCGACCCGGCGCCCGATGCCTACGAGCGCGCGGTCGACCGCCTGCTCGCCTCGCCGCACTTCGGGGAGCGGATGGCGATGTGGTGGCTCGACGCGGCGCGGTATGCGGACACCGACGGCTTCCAGGCCGATGCGGAGCGGAGCAACTGGCCCTGGCGCGACTGGGTGGTGGGAGCGTTCAACGCCAACCTGCCCTTCGACCGTTTCACGATCGAGCAGTTCGCCGGCGACCTGCTGCCCGGCGCCACCCCGGAGCAAATCCTGGCCACCTGCTTTCATCGCAACCACATGACGAACGGCGAAGGGGGCCGCGACCCGGAGGAGTCGCGCGTTGATTACGTCATCGATCGCGTGAACACCGTCGGCACCACCTGGCTCGGCCTCACGCTGGGCTGCGCGCAGTGCCACGCGCACAAGTTCGATCCGATCTCGCACGCCGACTACTACCGGCTGACCGCGTTCTTCAACAGCATCGACGAGGACGGCAAGGCCGGCACCGCCGCGAAACCCCACCTCGCCTACCAGTCGCCGCACACCGCGCGCGCCATCGCCGACGCCGAGCAGGTCGTCGCGGAGCGCGCGCCGGGCGAAACCCGCGCCCGGCGGGAGGCGGAGGCGCCGTTCGCCGCCTGGCTCGCCGCGCGCCACGCCGACGTGCGCGGCGGCTTTTCCGCCTGGCACCTCCTCACCGCGACCGGCCTGGAGTCGACCGAGGGCACGCACCTCGCGCAGGAGCCGGACGGCGCGGTCCAGGCCTCGGGGCCGCATCCCAACCAGGACGACTACCGCTTCACCGCCGCCGTGAACCTGCCGCGGGTCACCGGCTTGAAGCTCGAGGTGCTTCCGCACGCCACCCACACCGGCGGCGGGCTGTCGCGCGGGCAGGCGGGAGAGTTCATCCTCACCGACATCAAGGTGCAGGTGCGGCGTCGCGGCAGCTCGCAGATCCGCGACGTGGCGGTGGACTCCGCGGTCGCCAGCGTGTCGCGGCCGCAGAAGGAGGCGCGCAGCTACGGCGACATCAAGGGCGTGCTCGACGACGACCCGCGCAACGGCTGGACCACGCAGGGCTCCCCGCCGACGGAGGCGTATTTCGCGCTCTTCGCCCTCGCGGAGCCGCTCGTCCTCGAGCCGGACGAGGAACTGGTGCTCGAACTCCGCCACCGCTCCACCGGCGGCGACGCGAACATCGGCCGCTTCCGCGTCTCCGCCAGCGACCAGCCCGGCGAGGCGGTGCGCAGCCTGCAGCCCGCGCCACTCGAGGAACTGGCCCGCGCCCAGGTCGAGCAGCCCGCGGACGTCCCGTCCGGGCTGCGCGCGCGGCTGTTCGAACAGTTCCTGGCCGACCACGCGCCTTACCGCGGCCCGCGCGCCGCCCTCGATCGCGCGCGGCGGCAGCTCGCGGAAGTCCGGCGCGCCGCCGGCCGGCTCAACGTCATGGTGCTGGCCGAACGCGCCACGCCGCGGGAGACGTTCGTCCTGGAACGCGGCGTCTGGGACCAGCATGGAGCGCGGGTGACGCCCGGCGTGCCCGCCGCGGTCGCGCCCTGGCCCGGGGGCGAGACGCCAGACCGCCTGGGCCTCGCCCGCTGGATCGTCTCCCCGGAGAATCCGCTCACGGCCCGCGTTGCCGCGAACCACCTCTGGCAGATGCTGTTCGGCGCCGGGCTGGTGCGGACGCCGGAGGATTTCGGCCTGCAGGGCGAGCGTCCGGTGTATCCGGAGATCCTGGACTGGCTGGCGGTCGAGTTCGTGGCCGGCGGGTGGGACGTGAAACGCCTCCTGAAGACGATCGTCACGAGCGCGGCCTACCGGCGGGAGTCCGCGACCGACGCCGCCGCGCTGGCCCGCGATCCGCTCAACCGCTTCCTCGCCCGCGGCGCGCGGTTCCGGCTGCCGAGCTGGATGCTGCGCGACGCGGCCCTGCAGGCATCGGGGCTGCTCAACCCGGCGCTCGGCGGCCCGCCGGTGCGGCCCTACCAGCCGGAGGGCGTGTGGGAGGAGATGTTCATGGGCCGCTTCCGTTACGAGCCGAGCGAGGGACCCGCGCAATACCGGCGGACGCTGTACGCGTTCTGGCGCCGGGCGGTCGCGCCGACGTTCCTGTTCGATGCGGCGCAGCGGCGCGTGTGCGAAGTCGGAGCGATGCGCACCAACACGCCCCTGCAGGCGCTCACGTTGCTCAACGACCTGACCTACCTCGAGGCCTCGCGCGCGCTCGCGACCCGTGCTTGGCTGGCGGCGGACGCACCGGCGGCGCGGCTGCGGCTGATCTTCCGGCAGGTGGTCAACCGCGAGCCCGCCCCGCGGGAACTCGCCGTGCTCGAGCGCGAACTCGCCCGCGCCCTCGCCCACTATCGGAAGAGCCCGGCGGATGCGGAGGCTTTCCTGCGGATCGGGCAGCACCCGCCCGATCCGTCCGTGCCGCCGGCCGCACTCGCCGCGTACACCCTGGCCGCCAGTCTCGTGCTCAACCTCGATGAAGCCCTCACCCATGAATAGCCGCTCCTCCCGCCGGGCGTTCCTGCGGTTCGGCACGCTCGCCGCCGGCCTTCCCTTCGTGCGCGCCGCCAGCAAAACGGCCCCCGCGGGCCACGGCACCGTGATCGGACACGGCGCGCTGCGCTATCGCGTCGACTGCCGATGGAGCCGCGCCTCGCCGGAGACGCACCCGGTGCGGGACTGCCACGAGATGGTGCAGGCGGACGACGGACGCCTGTTCCTGCTCACGAACCACCGGCAGAACAACGTGCTGATCCACGACCGCGGCGGCCGGCTGCTCGGCGCATGGACGCTGAATCTCGCCGGCGCCCACGGGCTCACGCTGCAGCGGGAGCCGGACGGCCGCGAGTTCCTCTACGTCACCGACACCGGCACGGGACGCGTGCTCAAGACCACGCTCGGCGGCGAAGTCGTGCTGGAACTGCCGCATGCCGTGAAATGCGGCGCGTATGCGGAGAAGGACACCTATAGTCCGACCGAGACGGCGATCGGGCCGGGCGGCGACATCTACGTCGCGGACGGCTACGGCTCGCAGTTCGTGCTGCGCTTCGACCGCACCGGAAAATACCTCGGCAAGTTCGGCGGCCGCAGCACGCAGCCCGTCAATCCCGGACGGTTCATGCAGGTGCACGGCATCGCGCTCGATACCCGCGGGCCGGAGCCGCTGCTCGTCTGCACCGAACGGGTGCGGAACGAGTTCAACTGGTTCACGCTCGAGGGACGGCATGTGCGCGGCGTGTATCTGCCGGGCGCGTACGTCAGCCGCCCGGTGATCGCCGGACGTCACCTCTATTCCGGCGTGTGCTTCGGGACGAAGCCCGACGACTACCGCATGTGGCAGAAGCGCGGCTTCGTCACGATCCTCGACGACGCCGACCGCGTCGTTTCCAACCCCGGCGGCCAGCCGCCCGAGTACCGTGACGGGCGGCTGCGCCTCCTGCTGCAGGACCAGCCGGTGTTCGAGAACTGCCACGACGTCTGCGTGGACTCGGCGGGTGACCTGTACATCTGCCAGTGGAACAGCGGCCAGGTCTATCCCTACAAGCTGCACCGCGAGGCGTGAGCCCGCACGCTGGATCCGACCTCCAAGCCTCCGATGACAACGGCACGGAAAAGTGAAGCCGCGGGTCCCCACGCGGCTGCGGACGGGCTCGTCGGACGTCAGCCGCCTGGGGACAGGCGGCTCCACCTCAACTGAATGGCTCCGGCCGAGCCGACCGCCTTCGCTGCCTACCATGGATCCGCTTCATGTCACCCGCCGCTATTTCCTTGGCCAGTGCACCGGTGTCTCGCTGGGCGCGATGGCACTCGCCTCCCTGCTCGGGCGGGCGCGCGGGGCACCGGGGGCCGCGGGCGACGCCATCGGGCTGCCCGGCCTGCCGCATTTCGCGCCGAAGGCGAAGCGGGTGATCTTCCTCACGCAGTCGGGCGGCCCTTCCCAGATCGAGCTGTTCGATGAGAAGCCGGGGCTGAGGCAATGGGCCGGCACCGAGCTGCCGGACTCGGTGCGGCGCGGGCAACGCCTCACGACGATGACGTCGAACCAGAAGCAGCTCATCAAGCCGGCGGCGACGCAGTTCGCCCGCCATGGGCGGAGCGGCGCGACCGTCAGCGAGTGGCTGCCCCACCCTGGCCGGATCGCCGACGACGTGTGCTTCGTGAAGTCGATGCACACGGACGAGATCAACCATGCGCCGGCGATGACGAAGTTCCTCACCGGCCACCAGATCCCAGGCCGGCCGAGCATGGGGGCGTGGGTCAGCTACGGTCTCGGCAGCACCAACCGCAACCTGCCCGACTACCTGGTGCTGATCTCGAAGATGCAGCGGCCGAGCGACCAGCCGCTGTACGATCATTATTGGGGCAGCGGTTTTCTCCCCTCGCGCTACCAGGGCGTGAAGCTGCGCAATGCGCGCGATCCCGTGCTCTACCTGCGCGATCCGGACGGCCTGCCCCGCGAGCTGAGACGCGGCATGCTCGACGGGCTCGGCGAACTCAACCAGCAGCGGCTCGATCGGACCCGCGATCCGGAGATCGCGACGCGGATCCGCCAGTACGAGATGGCCTATCGCATGCAGGCCAGCGTGCCGGAGCTGACCGACCTGCGCGACGAGCCCGACGAGGTGTTCCAGCTTTATGGACCCGATTCGCGGCGGGCCGGCAGCTACGCGGCGAACTGCATCCTGGCGCGGCGGCTGGTCGAGCGCGGGGTGCGTTTCGTGCAGTTGTTTCATCCGGATTGGGATCATCACAGCCGGCTCACCTCGTGGTGCACCGCCCGCTGTCGCGACACCGACCAGCCGAGCGCGGCGCTCGTCACCGACCTGAAGCGCCGCGGCCTGCTGGACGACACGCTCGTCATCTGGGGCGGCGAATTCGGCCGCGGCGTGGCGGGCCAGGGCAAGTGGGACAGCCCGGAGGCGGGGCGGGATCATCATCCCCGCTGTTTCACGATGTGGCTCGCCGGCGGGGGCGTGAAGGCGGGCCTGACGTACGGGGCCACCGACGACTTCAGTTACAATGTGGCGGAAAACCCGGTGCACGTGCGTGACCTGCACGCGACGATCCTCCACCTCCTGGGCGTGGACCACGAGCGGCTCACGCACCGTTTCCAGGGGCTCGACTTCCGGCTGACCGGAGTGGAGCCGGCGCGGGTCGTGCGCGGGATCCTGGCGTAGAGCAGGCAAAATGGGCCCGGAGCCCAGACCCAAACGCAAAGGCGCAAAGGAACGCGACGTTTCGCCAAGGGTTTCTTCGCGAGTCTTTGCTTTCCTTCGCGTCTTCGCGCTGAGCCGAAATGATGCCGTTGGCCTTCAAATCAGCCGTGAGAATGGCCGCACGGAAAGGTGGTGCGGCTTGTCCTCAAGCTGCTGCGGACCGGTTCTTCGCACGTCAGCCGCCTGGGGACAGGCGGCTCCACCGCAACGTCACCATTGGCTGAGTATCCCGCTTGGAGCGGCCAAGGATTTCCCTGGGGCGCTCGCGCCGGGAGATTCGGTCCTGCCTCCGAAAAACAAAAAGCCCCCGACCGCGTCACCGCGATCGGGGGCAAGAATGGCGCACCCGTAGGGAGTCGAACCCCAAACCTTCTGATCCGTAGTCAGATGCTCTATC
>CALFZM010000120.1 GCA_937952235.1 uncultured Opitutia bacterium
TCGTCGCGGTCACCGACAGGTAGTTGCCGGCGCGCGAGGCGCGCATCTCGCGCGTCCCGGCGTCGAAATCGGGCGCGTGGCGCAGCACGACCTCGACGATCGCCTGGGCGAAATCGTCGGTGCGCCGCCCCATCACCTTGATCGGGAAGGCGCTCAGGAACTCGAGCGCGGAGGCGGGGCCGTTCTGCGGGGTCATCGGCGCCATGTTGCGCCTCGGGCGCAGCGGCGCAAGGGGGCGGGGCGCGGCACGCCGGGTGAGGTGCTCGGGCAGGACGCCGAGGGATTGCTGGTCGCAGCGGGCGACGGCGTGCTCCGGCTTCGCCGCCTGCAGCGTCCGGGCGGCCGGATGCTGGCCGCGGCCGATTTCCTGCGGGGGTTTCCCGTGTCGGCGGGCACGGTGCTGCCGTCGCGCCCGATGCCTGTCCTCGCGGTGCCGCGTTGAGCCCGGCGCCCCGTACTACGGCGTCCGCGTTCCGCCGGGCTGCCGGGCGAGGGCGAGTTTGTCCCGGGCCTCCGGTGGCACGTCGATCCGGTTGACGGGAACGTAGGTGATGATCACCACGCGCTGTTCGCTCACCGGCACGGCGATGCGCGCCCGCGTGGCGCGCTGCGTGCCTTCCATCTTCACCTCGTAATCGCGAATCATGCCGCTGCGGAGATTCAACGTGACGGTGACCTCGGTCGCATCGTTGCTTTCCGGATCGCCGGGCCGGCTGCGGAGCCGCGCCACGTACGAGTCGCCGGCGGCTTCGAACGGCACGTTGCCCGTCAGGAACGGAACCAGCTCCTGGTCGGGACGCCGGATGTCAGGTCGATCGGCGCGGCGCAGCCACACGGCGCGCGGCGTGGAGCCCGGGTTGCGGAGGCGTTCGTCGGCCTGGGCCGTGAGGATCTCGCGATCGGTCATCCAGCCCTCCGGCGTGAGCGTGACGGTCGCGCCGTCCGCGGCGATCACCGTGTCGAGCTGCAAGCCGTCGGCCCACTCGCGGCGGATGAGCATGTCGCCCTGCCGGTCGATCCGGCCCTTGAGGTTCGGGGAGAGGCTGCGCTGCACGGTGGTGACCTTGCCGCGGCGGGTTTCGAACTGCTGGGCAACCGGCCCCGGGTCGCTGTTGATGGTCTCCCACGAGTAGGATTTCTGGTCGCGCAGGTATTCCAGCGCCGAGGCGAGTGCCGCGGGCGGGGCGGCCCGGACGAGGGCGCAGCACGCGAAAACCAGGAGAACGCAGCGGACGATACCGGCCATGACGAAGGGTGGACGACGCGACGCGGCGAGCGTGGGCAGGCGCGGCGCGACGTCAATTCCGCGCGCGGTGCCGCCGGTGCACATGCCGCTTGTTTTCGGAGGGCGTTTTCTCAAGCTCGGCCGCCATGTGGAAAGTCTTCCTTGCGGGCGGGGTGATGGCGGCCTCCGCCCTGGCCCAGAACCCGCCGCAGGTGGAACTCGCCAACCTGCGCGAGGACGTCCGGCTGCTCGCCCAGCGCGTCGGCGAGCTTTCGCTCCGGCTCGAGCAGCTCGAGCGGGAGAACGCCGACCTCCGGCAACGATCCGGCGCGGCGGAGCGGTCGTTCGCGACCATGGCGCAGGTCAACGAGGCGATCGCCGACGCGAACCGCAGCCTCTCGGCGGCCATCGGCTCCGCCAAGGCCGACACCCTGCGCCAGGTCAGCGCGCAGCTCGAGAAGCTCGGCAAGCAGACCAACGCCGCCCTCGATTCGCTCGCCCGCGCGCAGGCGGCGCGGCCCGCTGTCGCGACCAGTTTCTCCGACGACTATTCCCGCGAGGGGATCAGCTATACCGTGCAGAAGGGCGACAGCCTCGCGAGCATCGCCAAGAAGACCGGCGCGCGGACGCAGGATATCGTGAACGCCAACAAGCTTGCCGATCCTTCTCGCATCTCGATCGGTCAGACGCTCTTCATCCCCGGAGGAAAGTAACTCGAATGTCGGCAGCACCCAAATCCCGTCTTGGCCGCGGTCTCGGCGGCCTCATCGCCGCGGCCAAGCCCCCTGCGCCCGCCGCCAGCACGCCGGCGCCGGCGTCCCCTGCGTCCGCGCCCGCGGTCCCGCCGCCCGTCGCCGCGCCCGGTGCGCCCGGCTACCAGGAGATTGCCGTGCACGCCATCGAGCCGAGTCCTTACCAGGCGCGGCGCGAGATCCCGCCGGAGCAATTGCACGAACTGGCCGAAAGCATCCGCTCCGAGGGCCTGCTGCAGCCGGTCGTCGTGCGCCGCCACGGGGAAAAGTTCCAGCTCATCGCCGGCGAACGCCGGTGGCGCGCGTTCCAGTTTCTCAAGATCAAGGCCATCCCCGCGCGGATCGTGGAGGCGAGCGACGCTTCCTCCGCCACGCTCGGCCTGATCGAGAACCTGCAGCGCGAAGGGCTCAACCCGATCGAGGAAGCGCACGGCTACGCGAGCCTGATCCGGGATTTCGATCTCACCCAGGAGAGTGCGGCCGAGCGGGTGGGCAAGGGGCGTGCTTCCGTGGCCAACGCGCTCCGGCTGCTCAACCTCGACCAGGATCTCCAAGGTTACGTGGCGAAAAACCTGCTGAGCGTCGGGCACGCGAAGGTCCTGCTCGGCATCGAGGATTCCGCGCAACGCGGACTGCTCGCCCGCCGTGTGATCGAGGAAGGCCTGAGCGTCCGGATGGCGGAAAAGCTGGCGCAGAACGCCAAGGCCGCCGGGACGAGCTCGCCCGCCCGTCCGGCCGCGCGGCCGGGGTTGACGTCAAAGGATGCGGCCACGGTCGCCGGGATCGAAAAGAAGCTTACCTCACACCTCGGCGCCCGCGTGGCGGTGCTGCACACGCCCAAGAAGGGACGCATCGTCATCGAATACCGCGGCAACGACGATCTCCAGCGCGTGCTGGAAAAGCTGGGTGTGGAAGCCTGAGCGGCCTGGTGCGGGCGCCCCTCGCCGGAGCAGCCTCCGCGCAGGGTGGGCCACGGGGCCGGAACGCCCTCCGCCAGCCGTGTCACGCCGCCATTGACAACCCCCGGAGCGCGCTGCTCTTTTGACCCTTTCCCATGAGCATCCTTCTCGGACTCCTCACCTTCGTCCTCATCCTCGTTTCGATCTTCCTGGTCCTCGTCGTTTTGATGCAGAAGTCCAAGGACGGCGGCGTCGGTGCCGCGCTCGGCGGCGGTGCAACCGAGGCTGCGTTCGGTGCGGACACCACCAACGTGCTCAGCAAGTCGACGATTTACGCCGCGGTCCTCTTTTTCATCCTGGCCTTCGTCCTCTATCTGGGCCGCATCCACGAACACAAGGGCGCTGGCGCCGCGGCGGGCAATGCGCTGCCGGCCATCGCCGTGCCGGCCACTCCGCCGCCGGCCGCCGCCCCCGCCGCCACGCCGGTCACCCCGGCTCCGGCGGCTGCGAACCCGGCTCCGGCCACCCCGGCGCCTGAAAACAAGCAGTGAGTCGAGCCATGTCGGTTCGGCTCAGCCGCACGCCCGCCTTTTTCTGGCGGGCGTTTTTGTTGTGCGGCCTGTTCGCCGCGGCGGCCCGTGGGGCCGCTCCCGCCGGGCCACGCCCGGAACTGGCGCAGGTCGGCAAGCCCGACGCGCGCGAAGCCGCCCGGCTGGTGGAGGAATTTCGCGCGGCGGGCCTGCCCGGCGAGTACTACCTCGAATTCCAGGTCCGGCAGCTGCCGCGGCGCGGGGCCGCGGGGACGGCGCTGAAGGGGCGCTGGTGGGGGAGCCGGACGGCCGAGGGGCCGGTGCTGCGGATCGAGCTGACGGACGCCGCCGGCGTGCCGCACCGCATCCTCCTGGAGAACGGTCCCGAGGCGCGCGCCTGGCGGCTGCACGAGGGGCGTCCGGTCAAACTCGACGTCGCAGGCCTCATGGCTCCGCTCGTGCCGGGCATCGAGATCGCCGCGTTCGACCTGCAGATGCCGTTCCTCTACTGGCCGAACCCCACCGTCGATCGCATCGCGCGCAGCGATTTCGGCCGGCCTTCCTATCGCTTCGTCTTTCCCGCTCCGCCGGATTTCCAGGCGCAGTTCGCCGGGATCGGCGCCGCGCGCGCATACTTGGACACCCAATACAACGTGCCCACGCAGACGGAGGTCCTTGCCCCCGACGGGCGGCTGCTGAAGTCGCTGGCGCTGCTCAGTCTCCAGAACGTGAAGGGGCAGGCGCTGCCGAAGTCCGTCGACTACCGCAATGAGCTCAGCCGCGACAAGACCCGCCTGCTCGTCACCGCGGCGGCATTGAACCTCGATCTGCCGCCGGGGTTGTTTCGCCCGGAGGGCCTGGGCCAGGCGGGGGCCGTGCCGGATCCGGCCGGCATCGTGCGATTCGAACCATGAGCGAACCCATGCCGCCCAGGGCGGTGATCTTCGATCTCGACGGCACGCTGCTCGACAGCCTTCCGCTCGTGCTCGCAGCCATCAGCCACGCCGTCGAACCCTTCGGGGAGCGCCCGACGATGGAGATCTTTGCGCGGCTGGGCGGGCCGCCCGAGCGGTTCCTCCTGCCGATGGTCGGCGCCGCGGAACACGTGCCTGGCGCGATGGAGCGGCTGCAGCGGTTTCACCGCGAGAATGCGCAGCTCATCCGGCCGTATGCGGGGGTGGGGCGGATGCTCGACGGCCTGCACGCCGCGGGCGTGCGCGCCGCGCTCTGGACCGGCCGGGACCGCAGTTCGGCCCAGTGGCTGTTGCGTGCCCACGGGCTCGAGCCGCGCTTCGCGGCCATCGTCTGCGGCGACGACCTGCCGTCGCACAAGCCTGACCCGGCGGGCCTGCGGGAGATTCTGCGGCAGCTCGAGCTCGCGGCCGGCGACGCGCTTTTCGTGGGTGATGCCGACGTCGACGTGCTCGGCGGGTCGGACGCCGGCGTGGCGACGATGCTGATCGCGCACGCGCGCGCCGTGGCCCCGGAAATCGCCGCGCGCGCCTGGCGCACGGTGAGCACGCCGGCGGATGCTTTTGACGTAGTTTTGCAACGGGTACAGGCATTTGCATAGCCGGCGGTGAAATTTATCGTTGCGGCCGGCCCGGCGCCGGTGCCTGCTACCGGCTCAAGCTTTCAGCCCGACCCTTCGTATGGCCAAATCATCCCGCAAGCCGTCTGCCCCGCTCACGTTCGATCTGCCCGAGTCCCTGATCGCGAGAATCGAAACCTGCCGAAAAGCCCACGGCTTCACGACCGCCAGCGAGGTGGTCCGGACGGCGATCGGTTCCTACGATTTCGAGAGCTCGGAGCCGGCGCGCGACCCGCACCGCCAGATCTCGGTGCGGATCACCGCCGACCAGCGCGCGACGCTGCGGCGCTTCGCCAAGAAGAAGAACGCGAGCGTCGGTGAACTGCTCCGCCTCGCCATCGAGGCGATGCCGGCGAAGCGGAAGAAGTAACTCGTCACGCCTTTTCGAATACATGGCGGCGCCCCCCCCGGGGTCGCCGCCTTTTTTGCGCCCGTCCACCGCCGGCATCGGCGCCGGGCCGGTGCCGGGCGGCGGTCCCCGGACCCGGCCGGTGGCGCGCCCGCCGCGGGCTTGCTTTTCCGGAGGCGCACCCCTTTGGTCGGAGCAATTGTCCATGAGCATTCCTCCCGCGCCTCTGTCCACCTGGGCCCGCAATGTCTCGCCTTCGCCGACCCTCGCCGTCGACGCCCGCGCCAAGGCGCTGCAGGCGGCGGGTGAAGACGTCTGCGGCTTCGCCGCCGGCGAGCCCGACTTCGACACTCCCGAGCACATCAAGGAGGCGTGCATCGCCGCGCTGAAGGGCGGCAAGACCAAGTACGCTCCGACCCCCGGCATCGAGCCGCTGCGGCAGGCGATCGTCGACCGCTATCTGGCGGAATACGGGCTGAAGGCCGCGCCGTCCCAGGTGATCGTGTCCCCCGGCGGCAAGTTCAACTGCTACCTGGGCGTGCTCGCCACCTGCTCGCCGGGCGACGAGGTGATCGTGCCCGCGCCATTCTGGGTGAGCTATCCCGAGATGGTGAAGCTCGCCGGCGCCGTGCCGAAGTTCGTGCTGGCCGACGACCGCACCGGTTTCCGGCTCACGCCGGAGATGGTGGAGTCGGCGATCACGCCGCGCACGCGCCTCCTGATCCTCAACTCCCCCTCCAATCCCACCGGTGCCGTGTACACGCGCCGGGAGCTCGAGGACATCGTCGCCGTCGCGCTGAAGCACAACCTCTACATTCTCTCCGACGAGATGTACGAACACCTGGTGTACGACGGCGCCAAGCCCACCTGCATCGCGACGTTCGGCCCGGAGGTCGCCGCGCGCACGATCACGGTCGCGGGCTTCTCCAAGACCTACGCGATGACGGGCTGGCGCATCGGCACCACGCTCGCGCCCGCGCCGATCGCGAAGGCGATCGCGGAGCTGCAGAGCCAGATGTCGTCCAACGTGACCACGTTCGCGCAGTACGGCGCGCTCGCCGCCCTCAAGGAAAAGGAGAAGACCGCCGCGGCGCTGCAGACGATGCTCGCCGCCTTCGACCGCCGACGGAAGTTCCTGCACGCCGAGCTGAACAAGATTCCGGGCATCACCTGCCTGCTGGCGGAGGGAGCGTTCTACCTGTTCCCCAACATCACGCGCTTCGGCCTCAAGGACCTCGATTTCTGCAACCGGCTGCTCGACCAGGAGAAGGTCGCCGCGGTGCCCGGGAGCGCGTTCGGGGCCGAAGGGTATCTGCGGCTCAGCTACGCCACGAGCGACGAGATCATCCAGAAGGGCGTGAGCCGGCTGGCCCGGTTCTGCGCCTCGCTCGCGAAGTAGCGCGCGCCGCTCTCCGGGAGTCGCCGCATTCCCGCGTTCCCGCCGGACGGCGCGGGCCGTCCGGCGGCGGCCGCGCTCACTCGTAGGTGTATTTCGTCATCCAGGGATCGCGTGTCTTCTGCTGGTAGGCCTTGAGCCGCTCGGACAGGTCCTTGAAGACCGCCGCGTGCGCGGGGCTGTCGGCGAGGTTCTTCAACTCGTCGGGATCCTGCTGGAGGTCGTAAAGCTCATAGCGCGGCCGGAACTGGTAGTCAGCGACCCGGCGCCGGCCGTAGTGGCTGCGCTCCCCGCGGAGCGTCGCCTGCCAGGTGGCGGAGGCATACAGGTCTGACGCGAAGGGATACGGCAGTTGATGCGCGAGGTTGAGGATGAGCTTGTAGCGATCCGTGCGGATCGCCCGCATGGGATAGTACATGGTGATCTCATGGAACTGGTGCGACGCGAACACCACGTCCCATCCCGGTGGCTTCCCGCCGTCGAGCGTGGGCAGAAACGAGCGCCCGTGGAATTCGTACGGCACGCGCGCCGCGGCCGCCTTCTGCTTGGCGCCCTTCCTGGCGCCATCCGCGCCCGGCGCCGCCGGCACGCTCTCGGGATCGCCCGCGCGGAACGGGGGCGCGAGCACCTCCTTGACGCCGGCGAAGGCAAGGATCGTCGGCGTGATGTCCACCCACGAAACCAGCGCGTCGCTCACCACGCCACGCTGGCGCTGGTCGGGACTGCGCACGACGAGGGGCAGTTTCATCCCGGGTTCGTACAGCGTCGTCTTCGCGCCCGGCCAGGCCATGCCGTTGTCGGCACCGAAGATGATCAGGGTGTCCTCGTACTGGCCCGTTTCCTTGAGGATCGCGATGAGCCGCGCGAGGCCCTGGTCCGTGCGCGAGATCGCCTGGTAGTACTGCGCCAGCTCCGCCCGCGTCTCCGGCAGGTCGGGCAGGTGCGGCGGCACGGTGAGCGCGACCTCCTGGTACTTCACGTCCTTGATGCCCGGATACTGCTGGTGGTTGCCGAACGGGTTCGGCTTGAGCGGATGGCCCGCGATCTCGCCGCCCGAGCGGTGGGGCGTCAGCGTGCAGAAGTAGAGGAAGAAGGGCTTGCTCCGGTCCGCGATGAACGCCCGTGCGTCCTCCGCCATGCCGACCGGGTTCCAGGCGTTGCTCGGGATCGCCGTCCCGAATTGATAGACGGCTTCCGGAGCGAGGTGGTACTTGCCGATCCGGCCGGTGCGATAGCCATGGCCCTCGAGGATGACCGGCAGCGAGCGCACGCTGCGATACGTCGAGAAATGATGCTCCGCGTGCGCGTGGCCGTAGTGCCCGGTGGCATGATTCTGCAGCCCGGTCATCAGCACCGAGCGGCTGGCGCTGCAGCTCGCCGAGGTGCAGAAGGCGTAACGGAACCGCGTGCCCTCCCGGGCGAGCTGGTCGAGCGCGGGCGTCTGCACCTCTCGGTTGCCGTAGCAGCCTGCGTCCTGGCCCATGTCGTCGGCGATGAAGAGGACGACGTTGCGCGGCGCGGCGACGAGGCGCGGAACGAAGGCGGAGAGGCCGGCGAGCAGGCAGAGGAGAAGGCGGGGCAGCAGCATGGGAGGAGGGATGGGTGGAAGCAGCCGCACCGGGGCGCGCGGCCGCCGGCGGTGTCCGCGATCTCGCCGCACCTTTCCGGACGTCGCAATCCGAATTCCCTGGGAGCGGCGCCGCGCACCACGACCTCCGTTCAGGACTCGTGCGCGATGGCGGGACGCGAGGGATCCGGCCAGTCCGGCGCCGAACGCCGGATGCGGCGGAGCAGGTACCACGACACGAACAGCAGCATCACGTAGTAGGCGACCAGGAGCACGATCCGGGTCGGGGTGAGATCGTCGCTGAACTCTCCCAGCACCACGGTCACGATCGCCCGCATCGTGTGCAGGAGCGTCGTCAGGCCGAGCATGAGCAGCAGCGGCACCTTCATCAGCGGCAGCAGGTAGATCTGGCCGGTATACGGCACGCCGGGCAGCAGGCAGCTCAACATCACCGTATCGCGGAACCCGAGGTGGCGGAACTTCTCCTGCCACGGGCGCAGGCGCTTGAACATGCGGCGCGGCAGCAGGCGTACCAGCAGCCAGGCAAGCGCGTGCTGGGCCGCCGTGGTCACCGCGACGGCGGCCAGGCCGCCGGCGATCCCGAAGCGCACGCCGGCGATCAGATGCAGGATGCTGACCGGGAATCCCACCAGCGGAAGGAGACAGAGCGGCAGCAGCACGCCCAGGGCGGGCAATTCCTGGGCCCGGTCATGCCAGGCCTCCAGGTCGATGCGTCCCCACAGCGCGGCGAGTCCGGCCAGGCCGGCAAGGACCAGTCCGCCGATCACGAGCTGGCGGCGGGTGACGGCGATGCCGCCGACCGTGAAGACCGGCCGGTCCCGCCGGCGCCGCGACTGGGCCTTAGCGCGCATGGGCGGGTTCCGGTGATGGTTCCTCGGCGCGCGCGGGAATCGCGCCGCCCGGCCGCTCTTCCGCCTCGGGATCGCGCGCGGGGCGGCCCGCCGGCGGCTCCGTCTCTTCCGCCCGACCCAGCCACCGGCGGGCGGCGAGCCGCAGTTCCGCCGCGCGAGTCCAGGAGCCGGAGAACCGGTCGGCGGAGGCCGGAGGCACCAGCAGGAACCCCTGCACCTCGTCGGGCGACGGCCCGCAGTGCGCCCCGTTCTCCTCCGCGAAGGAGAACGCGGGGCCGTCGGGGCCCCATCCGAGGCAGACGAGGTTGCCGGCATAGGGCTGGCGGGCGAGTCGCTCCAGGTCGGCGGCGAGGTGCGGACGCAATTCCTCCGGGCCGCGCAGCAGCGAGGTGTCGCCGGGCAGCTCCACGGCGCGCTGCAGCGTGTGCCAGACGACGACGCCGTCGGCCTCCCGCCGATGCAGCACGCCCGGCACGCCACCGGCCAGCAGGTCGCGGATCAACTGGCGTTCCGCCGGGGCATCAAGCGGCCGGCAGAAGTAGATGTGGCCGACCGGTCCCATGGCCGCGACGGCGAACTCCGCGGCTTCGAACGCCGTGAGCTTCGAGCGGTCGACCTGCCGTCGCCGGCGCAGGGGCAGGCGGTGCGCCGTGGCCTGGGCCAGCCGGGACTGGTCGCGGGGACGGTAACTTCGCGACGAGCGCTGTTCCGGAGGCAGGCCGGGCCAGCAGCGCCGCACCGCTCCCTCCAGGCCGCCCTCCGACTGCTGCGAAAAGGGCGTGACGCGCGCCTGGCCGTGATCGCTGAAGATCCAGACCTGGTATTCGCGCCCATCGGCGCGTCGCGCCGCCGCGTGCAGGGTCCGGATCGCGCGATCGATGCCCCGGAGCGTCCAATGCGCAAACGCCGAGTCGGGCCCCCGTCGGTGCGACTGCTCGTCGTAGCCGAGGAAGTTCACATGGATCACCGGCAGTCCGCGCGCGAGGTCGATCCGGGCGCCGAGCGCCACCATCTCGCGCAGGCCCACGCATACGAAGACCCGCGCGACGACAAACCACAGTTCGCGCCGGATCGACTGGCCCGCGCTGATCCCCCGCACCGCGTCGATCAGCGAGAGCACGAACTCCAGCGGGAGCAGCGCGAGCAACCGCAGGACGACGGTGAAATGCAGCAGCGCCAGCAGCAGCAGCGCTCGCAGCCGGCCGGTGCGCCAGAGGTCGCTCCAGCTGAGCAGGGCGCCGCAGAAGTGACACTCCTCCGGCCTGGCCCCGCCGGTGTAGATGTTGCTCCAGGAGCTTCCGCCCGTGAGCAGTCCCTCCCGTCCGCGGGCGGCGAGGTCAGCCTCGATCCGCTTGGCCCAGCTCGGCTGCATCATCATGCCGAGCTCGCCGGCGCGCGGGTCGAGGAAACTGAAGGCGGGCACCGCCGCCGGCACGCCGTAGAAGAGTTCCGCCTGCACCGCCGGCGTCGTGGCGGGCTGACCGCTGTAGAAGGTGCGGAGCTCCGAACCTTCGCGTCGCAGGAGGCGCGCGCAGAACGGCATGCGTCCCGATTTCACCGCGCGCTCGAATTGCGCGCGGGCGAGTCCGTCGATCTGGATGAGCAGAAGACCGCGCGCCGAAGGATCGACGCCGCTGCGGCTCAACCGCAGCCGGCGCACTTCCCACTCCGCGCGGCTCAGGCGACGGCGCCAGCGGCGGAAGAAGGCGGCGGGCATGGGCGCGGGGTCAGGCAGCAGGATTGAGCGCCGGCGTCTGCCCGGTGACCGCAGCGATCAGCGCGCCGGCCTTGTCGGCAATGATCTGGCCCTCCGTGACGATCCGGTCGATGACCGGACGCATCGCGTCGCCCGGCGGACGCTGCGCGCGGTGGGCTGCGATCACCTCTTCGTACAGCGACAGGAGGCGGGCGGACGTGCGACGTCGGTCCAGTTCCCGGGCCGTGGCCAGGGCCTGCTCGCTCCAGGCGCGGATCTGTGCCGGGCGTCGCAACCCGTCGACCAAGGCGCGCGCAAAGCGCTCGGCCGAGGCATCGCCCGCGAGCAGGCGACCGTTGGCCCGATCGCGCACCACCTCGCGCACGCCCGGTCCATCGAGCGCGATGACCGGCGCGCCGCAGGCCATCGCTTCCGCGAGCACGAGGCCCTGCGTCTCGGACTGCGAGGCGAAGGCGAAGACGTCCATCGCTGCACAGGCGTCGCGCAGCGCGCCGCCGGTCAGCTTGCCGGTGAAGACCACGCGCGCACCGACGCCCGCTTCGCGGAAGGTCCGCTCCATTTCCTCCCGCGCCGCGCCGTCGCCCACGATCAGCGCCTGCGCGCGCGGCAGCCGGCGCAAGGCGCGCGCGAGTGCCCGGGCGAGGAATGCCAGGTTCTTCTCCGCGGCCAGCCGGCCCAGATGGCCGACGACCAGGGCCCCCGTCGGCAGATTCCACCGCAAGCGCGCCCTTGCGCCGTTGCCGGTGGCGAGCTTCCGGGTGTCGATGCCGGTGGGCACCACGTGCACGGGCACGGTGACCCCGCGCGCGCAAATCAGATCCTTGACGCTCTGGCTCGGCGCGATCACGGCGGCGCAGCGGTTGGCAAAGCGCGTCGCGACTTCGGCCGCAAACTCGCCCGCCGCCTCCGACTCGATGGGCAGGTAGTGCGTGTAGTGCTCGTAGAGCGTGTGATGAGTGAACACCACCGGCACCTGCCGGCTCGCCGCTTCACGGAGCGCGGTGTCGCCGAGCAGGAACGGATGATGCGCGTGCAGGATGTCGGCTTCAAACGCCGTCAGCCGCTCCGCGAACGTCGTGCCGAAAGGCAGGCTCACGGAGAAGTCGGAGTCGTTGAAGTTCGTGAGTGCGGGCGTGCGCACGACCGAGCGTTCGATGGCCGCCGGCGCGGCGCCGGACTCGAACTCCGGCGCGACCACGAGGACGCGCTGCCGGGCGCGGCGCTGGTCCTCGAGCAGCGTCTGCACGGCGCGCGCGACGCCGCCGACGTGCGGCAGGAACGTGTTGGTGAAGTGGCAGATTTTCACGCGAAGCCGGAGGTTGGCGGCGGGTTCAGGCGCGGCGTCCGAAGACGAGCCCGAGGCCGCCGGCGAGCGCGCCGGCGACGCCGAGCACGATCAGCCAGATGCTGCGGTCGGTCGGGGCGCCCGTGACGGCGTTGGAAATCTCGGAACCCACGGAGTCCGCGGAATTGAGTCCGAAGATCAGCAGGACGACACCGACGACGAGGAGGACAATGGAGGTGACTTTGCTCATGATGTTGTGACGTGGTTTTGAGTTAGCGGGACCAGAGAGGTGTCGGACCGATGCGAGCGACGGCGGTGCCATGACGCGCGCGGCGTGCCCGTGACGCGTGCGCGTGCCGAGCGCGGGCGCCGGGCCAGGACGGTCGTCCAAAGGCGGATGCGGCCGAGCGAGTCGAGAGCCGCGGCCGCCTGCTGGCGCAAGAGACGCTGCGCGTCGGGCGACCACGGAATACGGTCGAGCGCCTGGGCGCACGCCGCCACGATCGCGTCCTCCCGCCGGGCGCAGCGGGCAAGCACGCGGGGCAGCGGGACGGGTCGGGCAGGGCGCACAACGGGCTGCGCGGGCCGGCCCGGCCGGTCGCGACGGGGCAGGGCAAGGTGGAGGGCGCAGCCGCGGACGAGCTGGCGGATGCGTTCGAGCTGACTGACGAACTCGACGCGTTCGAACCAGAGGCGGGCGAAGGCGTCGCGGAGGTGAAGGTCGCGGCTGCAGTCGGCGGCCGCGCTGAAGAGGTTGGCGCTGTCGACGCAGCGGGCGACCAGCCGGTCGAGCAGGAGCGCGGCGGCGCTCGCACGGTGGGTGGGGACGGGGGTCATGGAGAGGACGATCCGGAATGAGCGGGAACGCGAAACGGGAAGGGGAAGGCAGCGGACGGCGGAGGGATGACTCGGTGCACGGCTGCGGCCCCGGCGCGGGAAATCCGTTCCCGCCGGGGCGCGCGCGCCGGCCAGTCGTCAGCCGCGCCGGCGGAAGACTCCCGTCAGGAGGGAGATCAGCATCAGCGCGAGGAAGATGAAGAAGAGGATCTGCGCGATGCTGGCCGCGGTGCCCGCGATGCCAGTGAAGCCCAGGATGCCGGCGATGAGGGCGATCACGAGGAAGGTAATGGTCCAGGAGAGCATGTGAACGTATGGGTTGAGGTTGCGATCGGGACGAAACGTGGACGCGGCGGATTGGATCACAGCGCCACGGAAAGGGTCAGGGAGCCGAAGCGGCTCGGCGGTTCCGGCTGCGTGCGGAACTCGCGCGTGCGATGGACGTAGGTTCCCGTG
Organism: uncultured Opitutia bacterium; assembly: GCA_937952235.1. GTDB lineage: Bacteria > Verrucomicrobiota > Verrucomicrobiia > Opitutales > Opitutaceae > ER46. The sequence continues at coordinate 13,477 of CALFZM010000120.1, forward strand.
AGCTGCCACCGGCCGAGGATCAGGCCGAAGCCGGTCTGCAGGTCGGCGACGAACGGGCGCTTGTCGACCGAAGGGCTGTTTTCCCGCCAGGTGTTGCCGTCGAGGAAAAGGTCGCGCACCACTCCGCGGCCATCGACACCGCCGAAGACGAAAAGGCTGCAACGCCGGTCGGCGGACACGCGCGGGTCGTAATCGTCGTTCAAGCCGGTGCCAATCGCCCCGCCTCGCGCGAGCTGCACGCCGAAGTCGCTGGGCAGATTGAATCCGAAACGGGCCGTGGCACCGAGGTTGACGTACGTCTGCACGTTGCCGACGGAGAAGCCGCCGTGGGGGATCACGTCCACGCCGAGCATGCGATTGAACGCGTGACCGTAGCCGCGGTAACGGCGCTCATAGATGACGTTCACGCCAAACTCGTCCCGCAATTGGGCGTCCCAGCCCGCCGGGACCTTGTTGTCGAGCCATTCGTGCACGATCCGCTGGGTGTCGTCGGCCCGCGAGGAGGGCCCGACGAGGCCGGCCTGGATCGAGATGATGTCGGCCCGGTGGCCGTTTTTGGCGATGAACGAGAATTCCGCGTAGCTCCAGCCGGCGTAGGGGCGGTCAGCCGGATCGGGCACCGTCAGGTCACGGTTGGCGGGCGTGTAGATCTGCTGGCCGAGCGAGAAACCAAAGTTCTTCAGCGTGCCCTCGCGATTCACGAAGGGGAGCAACTCGAGCAGTCCGCGCCGCCAGCCACGCTGGCCCCAGCCGGATAGATCGGGGCTCATCCATGAGAGCTTCGCCCCGTTGGTATAGTACTGGTCGGTCCCGCCGAAGTAGTCGTTCTCGAGATAAAAGGTGAACAGACCGGCCTCGCGGGCGCGGTCCGCGGGCGGGATCGTCGGCGTCGGCTGCCCCGGCTGTCCTCGCGCAGCGGAAACCAGCATCATGAGCGCCAAGCAGGCGCACCCGGTGCGGGCAAGCCCGGCACCTGCTCGACGATGTGGAGCAGGAGAAGGTGGGGGTGGGAAGGAGAGGCGGCGGGAGGCGGCGTTCCGCATAGTCGGGCCACCTGATCGCACGCTCTTTGCCAACCGCCGGGAATCACCGGCTAGGTCGCGGAGCATGAGGTAGTTGATGGATTCGCGCCCCGCGAGCGACGGCGGACAGGTCCGGCAATATGCCGGCGGCGGCGCGGTGGAACCCTGCAAAACGCCCTGCGACCTGCTTCCCTCCGGGGGAGGGTAGGAGAATTCCCGCGCGCGAACTCGGGAGGAGCCGAGACCGGGGAAGACCGCTCCGGCTTGCGAACAATCTGCAAGCGCGGCCAATTCACGGCCTGGGCGCGAGTCGCCCTGAATATCCATGCACATTCTCATCGTCGACGACCAGCGCACCTTGCGCCTCTCGCTTGCGCAGGCGCTCCGGGGCGAAGGGCACGACACTGAAACGGCGGACAGCGGACGCGTTGCCTTGCTGAAGTTGCAGGAGGAGCGCTTCGATCTCGTGCTGCTCGACCTGCATCTCGAGGGTGAGGCCGACGGTCTCGATTACCTCGTGCGCCTGCAGAAGATTTCCCCGCAGGTGGCGGTTGTCGTCTGCACCGCGCAAGCGAGCATCGAGACGGCGGTCGAGGCGATGCGACGCGGCGCGCTGGATTACCTGGAGAAGCCCTTCACGCCGGACCTGCTGCGGCAGGTGCTGGCGCGGGTGGAGAAGGTGCGGCGGCTCAGCCAGAAAGTGGCGAACCTGTCCGAGGCCGCGGCTCACTCCAGTCCCGCCGTGGATTACGCCTCCGACGAACCGGCGATGCGCTCCGTGCTGGAGGTCGTCGAGCGCGCGGCGGCCAGCAAGGCGACGATCCTGATCCTCGGCGAGAACGGCACGGGCAAGAGCCAGCTCGCGCGGCATGCGCACGAGCTGAGCCCGCTGCGCGACGGGCCGTTTCTCACCGTCAACTGCCCCTCGCTTTCGCGCGAGCTGCTGGAGAGCGAGTTGTTCGGCCATGCCAAGGGTTCCTTCACGGGCGCGGTCCAGGATTATCCGGGCAAGGTGGAGGCGGCGCGGGGCGGCACGTTGTTCCTCGACGAGATCGGCGAACTGCCGCTGCCGCTGCAGGCGAAGCTGCTGCGGCTGCTCCAGGAGCGGGAGTACGAGCGCGTGGGCGAGACGCGCACGCGCGTGGCCAACGTGCGCGTCATCGCGGCCACGAACCGCGACCTGGCCGCCGCGGTGAAGGAGGGCACGTTTCGCGAGGATCTCTACTACCGGCTCAACGTCATTGCGGTGGTGATGCCGCCGCTGCGGGAGCGTCCGCGGGATCTGGAACGCATGGCGCGCCAGTTCCTCGGCTTCTTCGCCGGCGAGACCGGCCGGGAGGTGCGCGCCTTCGCCCCGGACGCCTGGACGGCGCTCCGCCAGCACCGCTGGCCGGGCAACGTGCGCGAGCTGCGCAATGCGATCGAACGGGCGGTGATCCTTTGTCGCGGCGACGCGATCGCGTGCGCCGATCTGCCCGACACGATCGCGCGGGCAGCCGAGGCCGGCGACGACGTGGGGCTCGGCGCGCTGGTCTCGCTCGACCGGATTGAACGCGAGCACGTGCGCCGCGTGCTCGCCCGCACCGGCACGCTCGAGGAGGCGGCGCGGGTGCTCGGCATCGACGGCGCCACGCTCTACCGCAAGCGCAAGCGCTGGGCCGCCGAGACGGCGGGAGTGCCGAGTGAAGCCGCCTGCGCCACGACCCCATGAAGCGCTGGAGTTTCGTCACCGGCCTCACGGTGATCTTCCTCATGCTGCTCTCGCTGGGCGGCTTCTCCATCCTGACCACGCGCAACATCACGCGCAGCGTCGAGGAGATCATCACCACCAACTACGACAGCATCCGCGCCGTGCGGGAACTGCGCTCGTCGACCACGCGGCTCAATGCCACCTACCGCTCGGCCACGTCGCTCGCCTCGATTCCCTCCGAACGCGCGCTGTTCGAGCAGGAGTCGACCGTGCTGACGCGGCAGGCCCGCTTCATCCTCGAGGGCACGCGCGGTCCCGAGGAGCGGGAACGAGGCGAACTGCTCCTCGCGTACGTCAACGACTACCTCGCGGCGTACGCCACCTACCTCGATCTCGCCGGCCGCACCGACAGCCGGTCGCAGGCCGAGTTCGAGTCGACTTCCAGCAGCATTTCGCGGCTGACGTCCCTCATCGCCGGGGCAGGCGACAAGATCGTCGAGAGCAACGAGGCGGAACTGATGGCGCGCCGCAACCAGGCGGTGGAGCGGGGACGCCGCGGCACCTATCTCGTGGTCGGCATCTCGCTCTTCGCGCTGCTCGTGTATCTGACGGCCTCGTACGCCCTGGCGCGGGGAATCTATCAACCCCTCACGCAGCTGCGCAACGCCATCGAGCGGATGCGCGCCCGCCGGTTCGACGAGGAGATCGCGATCAGCGATGTCAGCCAGGAGCTGGGCGAGATCATCCGGGCCTTCAACCAGATGGCGGCCGAACTGCGCCTGTACGTGCTCGAGACCGACGAGAAGGCGGTGCGCTCCGCGCGCGACTGCCGCGCCATCCTCACCGCGCTGCCGCACCCGGTGTTCATCGTGAATCCGGACTACTCGGTCCGGCTCAGCAATCCGAAGGGAGAGGCCCTGGCCACGGCCGCCGGCGTGCCCGGCGCCCTGCCGGCCATTGTCCGGCGCCACATCGACGAGGCGGCGGCGCGGCAGACCGATCTCATCGACTATGACCTCCGGCGGGTCGTGGAGATTCCGATTCCCGATCCCGCCCGGCCGGAGCGCACGCTCATCGCGTGCTACCTGCCCCAGGTGTTCCGGCTCATCAACGACCAGAAGAAGCACGACGGCTGGGCCACGATGCTGAAGGATGTCACCGCGATGAAGCGGCTCGACGACGCCAAGACCAAGGCCCTCTCGACCCTCGGTCACGAGGTGAAGACGCCGATCACCGGCATCCGCATGACGCTGCACCTCCTGCTCGAGGAAAAGATCGGCGCGCTCACCGCGGACCAGCGCGAGCTGATCCAGGCGGGCCGCGACGACTGCGAGCGGCTGCTGGGCATCCTGCAGGCGCTGCTGGAACTCGCGCGACTCGAAAGCGGCCGGACGCCCTTCAAGTTCGAAAGCGTCGCGGTCGGCGCCCTCATTGACCAGGCCCTGGCCAACGTCAGTTCGCTGCTGCGCAGTTCCGGCCGCGAGGTCGTGCGCGCGGCGGAGTCTGACGACGGAGCCCAGGTGCGCGCCGACGCGCTGCACGCCGGCCGGGTGCTCGGGAATTTTCTTTCGAACGCCATGAAGTATGGGGTGCCGGGCACGCCGCTGCACGTCCGCGCCGTCAGCCGCGCCGACGGGTTTGCCCGCGTCTCCGTGGTCAACACCACGGCACGGCAGCTCACCGAGGCGGAACAGCTGCGCGTCTTCGATTCCTTCTACCGCCGCGCCGGGGAGAATGGCGAAGGCGCCGGCCTCGGCCTCACCATCGCGCGGGAGATTGCCGCGGCCCACGGCGGCCGGGTCGGAGTCTGGTGCGAGGGCGACAAGGTGGAGTTCTATTTCGATCTGCCCCTGGTGCCCGTGCCGGCGATCCCGGTGACGGCGACGGAGCCGAGTGCCTCGGCGGCAGGCTGACGCCTGCCGGTTGGACCCGTCGTTCGCCGGCTCCGGGCCTCGCAGACCCGGGGCGCGGCGTTCTTCGGATAAATTTCATCGGAAATTTCAGGTGGTGGAACTTGAAACGCGCGGACGGTTCACTAGCAGTCTCGCCGTCATCGTCCGGATTGTTCCTGGCAGGCTCCGTCTGGAGTCCCTGCCACCTCCTCGTGATCCCTGTTGCGCCACAATTAGAGAAGCAAACCCTTACGCCCCGCCCTGGCCCGGTGCGCATCCTGATCGTCGACGATGAGTCCACGGTGCGGCGCGTCTGTTCCATCGCGCTCCGCCTCGACCACTGGGCGGTGGAGAGCGAGGGCTCCAGTGCCGTGGCGCTCTCGCGGTTCCAGCAGGGGGCGCGCTACGACGTGCTTGTGCTCGACTATTCGATGCCTGAGCTGGATGGCGTGGAGTTTCTCCGGGCGTTGCGCGACTCGCCGCTCGAGCACCGGCCATCGGTGATCATGATGAGCGCGCACGCCGACGGCGCGGTCGCGCGCGAAGCGCTGGGGCTCGGCGTGTGGGATATCATGGCCAAACCCCTGCTGCCCGACGAAATCCGGCGCCGCGTCCAGCGCGTGCTGCAGCGGGCCCGCTCGGCGGCGGAAGGCATGCCGCGGGCGCAGGCGTTGTTGCGGGCGACGCAGTGCCGTTGGGCGGAGGCCCGGGCGGCGCTGCCGCCGCGGGGTGGTGAGCTCGACGAACTCCTGCGCGGTCTGTGCTTCGACATGGAAGGCGACCACGGGGCCGCCACCGAGGCTTTTCGCCGGGCGCACTGGTGGTCGAACTGGGCCCAGCAGGGCGCGGACATCTGGCTGGAACTGTCGCGTCGGCTCGACGCGTGCGAGCAGGCGTGACCTGCGCGTGCGGGGCTGAAGCCTTAGCGCGGCCTTTCGGGTGCATCGCCCCGGACAGCGGGAAAGCCGGACGCGGGAAACGCGTCCGGCTTCGTGCGAGTCTGCGCGCAGCTCGGCAGAAGCTGCGGTCCGTCCGTCAGTCGTGGCAGCGGCGCGTGAGGAGCACGCCGAGCATGGCGCCGATGCCGGCCGCGATACCGATCGCGACGTAAGGGCGCTCGTGCACGAACTCGTCGGCCCGCGCCGCCTGCTCGCGGGCGAACGCGCTCATGTGACCGGCGAAGGCGCGACCGTCGTCCAAGGCATCGCGGAGGCGTTCGCGCAGGGCGCGGACCTCGTCCGACGCGCTGTCGCCGGCGGCGGAGAGTGCCTTTTCGGCGTCGGCGATCAGCTGGCGCAGGTTGTCGGAGGTGGACGACTGGGACTGGGAGGATTGGGACTTGGCCATGGTGGTGTGGGTTTGTACGAGGGTGGAACGAGCCCGGGGGCGTCTGGCCTTCCGGGCGAAGGAAACGGAGCGGGGGCGGGTGGTTTTCATCGCAACGGATCGCGGCCGCGGATCACGCGGAGGAGAATGGCGACGAAGGCGACCACCAGCAGGACGTGGATGAACCCGCCCAGCGTATAGGACGAGAGCAGGCCGAGCAGCCACATGAGGACGAGGATGACGGCGATGGATTCGAGCATGCCGGCGTTATCGCACACCCCTTGCCAGCGCGACTCCAGCTCCCCGAAGTGCCTGCGCGACGGAGGCTAGTGGTTCCAGCCCGGCCGGCAGCCGTGCAGCGGCTCCTGCATTATGCAGGCTTTGCGCCGCGGCGCCGTTGCGCAGTGCAGGTGCGGACCCGGACTGCGCTGGGATCGCGCCGGTCGCGTCGAGGCACCCTCCGCGTCGAGTCCGAGGCGTCCCAGCGGTGGAGCCGCCTGTCCCCAGGCGGCAGAGGTGCGTCGGACCCGTCCGCAGCGGCTGGGGCGGATTCAACAATTCCGTAGCCCAAAACCTAAACGCAAAGCCGCAAAGGAACGCGAAGTTTCGCCACGTTCCTTCGCGAGTCTTTGCTCTCCTTCGCGTCTTTGCGTTTGGGATCCCGCCCTGATCGGTTACGATTTCACTTAAGGCGTTTTAGGGGACAAGCCGCTCCACCTTTCAATGCGGGCCGTCTTCACGGGTGGTTTGGCGTCGGCCCACAGGCAGGTTTTTGCCCCAACGCCCGGCCTCAGAAACGCACGGTCAGGTTCAAGTCGACCTCGAGGGGAACGACGTAGCTGTAACGGTAGACGTTCCGGCCGTCGGCCATCGTGGTGTAGCTCGTCTTGCGGATGTCGCCATTCTCGAGGTCGAGGAGGTTGCGGAAGCCGAGCCGGACGCGGACCTGCTGATTCCACAGTCTTTGGTCCCGCATCACGTAGCCGTGCACCAGGTGAGTCGAGCCGCCCACCATCTCCTGGCCGTTGGTCATGCCGAAGAAGTAATCGTCGCGCCAGCTCCCGTTGGCCCCGACGCGCACGCCGCGCAGCGGTTTCCAGGCGCCGCGCGGAAACGCATAGTCGATCACCCAGCTCGCGGACCAGGGCGAGGCGCGCGCGCCGGTCGGCTTGGTGTCGTTGTCGAGCGAATCGAGGAGGTTCTTCGCGTCGTTGAGAATCGCGGGATTCTCGTTTCCGCGGGCGACGGCGGCCTCGTAGTACCCGCGGAAGCGGTCGAGGTCGGGTTCGCCGAGCACCTTGGTGCGCGCGAGCGTGAAGCGCATCTGCAGCCCCTGGAGCGGCCGGAGGTTCAGCGTGAGGTCGGCGCCGCGGGAGTTCTCCGTCGACTTGTAGTTGCGTGCGGCACTGGCGGTGCCCTCCTCGCCGTATTTGTAGCGGGGATCCCCGGGCAGGATGTCGTTGGGATTCATCAGGTCCTCGAGCTCGGGGGTGGTGAGATCGATGATGCCGTTCCAGCTCAGCGCGACGTTCTGGCGGTCGATGTTGAACACGCCGAGGTTCACGTTGGCCCGGTCGCCCCAGAAGCTGCCCTTGAGCCCGATTTCCTTGGTGACGCCCGTGATGGGCGGGAAGCGCTCGCGATCAAACGTGCGCAGGCCCTGGAACCGGAACGACTCGGAGTACACGCCGTAGAAATTGAGGTCCTTGGTGAGCTGCACGGTGACGCCGCCCGTCATGCTCGTGTTCTCGAGCCGGAGCTGCTTGTTCTCGACGTATTCGCCCGGCAGGGCGTCCCCGCGCTTCGGCGGCGCCACCTCCTCGTTGTAGGGGCCGAACGTGCGCACGCCGTTGTATTCATAGTTCCGATTCCAGTCGTGGCGGGCGCCGACCAGCGTCTGCAGCCGGCCGTTGAAGTAGCGGCCGCTGGCCGAGAAGGTGACGGCCGACGCCTGACGCCACTGCGTCCCGTCGGTGGGGCTGGTGCCGGAGGGGAACCACGCGAGCGACTTCGGGGTGATCGTGCTCGTCGACGGGATGTTGGCCGGCTTCATGGAGTCGAAGAGTGCGCGCGAATAGAAGCGCGGGTCATCGAGGAAAAGGCGCAGCCGGATGCGGTCCGAATTGGGATTGAGCGCCGTGACGAGCCCGCGGTCGACGCCGTACGTGTTGAAGGTGTTGAAGCGGTAGTTGAGCACCTGGTCCTCGCGATACTCGGCGCTCGCGACGAGGAGCTGCTGCATCCATTTCCACCGGTCGAAGCGGTAGACCGCGGTCCCGCGGAAGGAATCGACCGTGTTGCCAAAGCGCTTCTCATCGAGCTCGGTCTCGATGTAGGGGCGGCCGTTCACGTCGACGCTGATGGTGCTGGAAAAGAAGTTGTCGTTGCGGACCGCGGTCTGTCGCTGGTGGTTGTATGCGACCTCGACGCCGACCGGCCCGAGGCGCTGCTCGATCGTGGCCGAGAAGGTCTCGAAGGGACGGTTCTGCCGGTCGAACGAGCCGCGCAGGTTGTAATGCTTCGGGTAGCCCGCGAAGCGCTTGGTGCCGACGATGGCGCCGGCGGCGTTGCGCATCGTCACGTCGAAATAGCTGCCTTCAATGAGCGACGGGGAGCCGCCCGCGGGACCGTTGGAGCGGTCGGCGGCGGGCAGTTGCGAGCGGATGATCCATTCGCCGTCGGAGGTGTAGTGGATGCGGTCGGTCGTGTACGACCGCGAGCGGCCGGACTGCTCGCGGATCGTCACGCCGCCGAAGCCGCGGACATTGGCGAAATCGCCCTGCTCGTATTCGAGCCGGACCAGGGTGTTCCGGAGCGGCTGCCAGGTCGCGGCGAGCGTCTCGCCCTCGAGCTTGAACGTCGATGCATCCTGGAAGGTCTGCTCCTGTCGGCGGACGGCGTTGAACCGGAGCGCGAGGCCGTCCCGCAGCTTGCGATTCACGTCGAGCTGGAAGCGATAGGCCCCCTCGTTGTTGTAGATGGCGCGGAATTCGCCGAAATTCCGCATCTGCGCCCGCTTCGTGAAGACGGACGCTTGGCCGCCGGGCTCGACGTCGCCGAAGATGAGCGAGTTGGAGCCCTTGCCGAAATCGATGCGTTCGACGTTGTAGGTGTCGCTCGGCACGTACCAGCGGAAATAGTTCCTCGTCGCCGTGGAGCCGCTGAGGCCGCGGAACGCGATCGCGCCGCTCTGGTTGTCGTTCTCGAGCGTGGGCGGGGCGTAAGCATTGGCGACGTAGTTGGCCACTTCGTCCGCGGTGTTGAGCCCAAGGTCCTCGATGAAGTCGGCGGTGATCGCGTCGATATTCACCGGCACGTCCTTCAGCGCCTGCTTCGTGCGCGTGGCGGAGAGCGTGTCGTTGGCGGACCAGCCGGTCTCCTTCTCGGTGGCGACGACGAACGGCGAGAGGGTGACCATCTCGTCGCCGGCGCGGGGCGCCGGGGCCGTCGGTGCGACCTGGGCGAAAAGAGGCCAGGTGGAGGCGAGAGCGGCCAGCAGGGCCACGGAGCGGGTGCGCGCCAGCGGCGCCGCCGAAGGACGGGGGGTAGTCATGGGGATCAGCTTGGGTTCAGTCCGCCGCGGGTCGGGCGGCGGGCACGGGTTTCGCGGCAATGCGAGCAAAAGGTCCCGGCAAAGCGCAATCTCCGGTTTACTTGTATCGTTGAGCAAGGGCGGGATTCCGCGCACACGAAGGCCATGAGCATGCTGATGGCGGAAGGGATGAGATGGTTCGGGCCGGCGGACACGGTCACGCTGCGCGAGATCCGGCAGGCCGGGGCGACGGCGGTGTTCAGCGCGCTGCACGAGGTGCCGTACGGGGAGGCCTGGCCGGCGGCCGCCATCGCGGAGCGCCGGGGCATGATCGCGGCGGCGGGTTTGGCGTGGCACGTCGCGGAATCGGTCCCCGTCTCGGAGGCAATCAAGACCCGTACCGGCGATTTCGAGCGGCACTTGGAAAACTACCGGATCACACTCGAGCGCCTGGGTCGCGCGGGCATCGGGGTCGTGGTCTATAATTTCATGCCGCTGCTCGACTGGGTCCGCACGGATCTCGCGTACCGGCTGGCCGACGGGAGTGAGACGCTGCGGTTCGATCCCATGGCGTTCGCGGCCTTCGAGCTCTTCGCCTTGCGCCGCGCTGGCGCGGAGCGGGACTATCCACGTCTGCAGGTGGAGCGCGCCGCGGAGTTCTGGTCCGCCCTGGGTGAGCCGGGGCAGGACGCGTTCACCCGGCAGACCCTCGACCTGTTTCCGGGCGTGAAGCTCGGACTTACCCTGGACGATTTCCGCGCCTCGCTCGCGCGATATGCGGGCACCGACGCGGTCCGGCTGCGCGAGCACCTCCGGCTGTTTCTCGAAGCCGTCGTCCCCGCCGCCGAGGCCGCCGGTGTCCGCCTCGCGCTGCATCCAGACGATCCTCCCTTTCCCGTCCTGGGCCTGCCTCGGATCGTGGGCACGGCTGCCGGAATCGCGGATATCCTCGCGCTTCATGCTTCTCCCGCACACGGGCTGTGCTTCTGCACGGGCTCCCTGGGTGTGCGCCCGGACCTCGACCTGGTCGCGCTCGCGCGCGCCTGCGCCCCGCGGGTGCATGCGGTGCACCTGCGCAGCATCGAGCGCGAGCCCGAGGGCGGTTTCCATGAATCCGATCACCTCGGTGGCGTGGTGGACATGCCTGGCGTGGTGCGAGCGCTGCTGGAGGAACAGGACGCGCGCCGGCGCGCGGGGCGAAGTGACTGGAGGCTATGCCTGCGACCCGACCACGGCCGGCGCATGCTCGACGATTTCCAGCGCGCGCCGCCGGCCTGCCCGGGCTACAGCCTCGCCGGCCGGCTGCGCGGGCTGGCGGAGTTGCGGGGCTTGCAACACGGTATCTGGCAAAGCCTTCCAAGCTCGTAGGACGGCCTCGGCTCCCTCGTGCGCGCCGGCGTGCCGGCGCGCTGAAGGGGCGTGTTTTGGCGCAGGACCCGGTCCGTTCTCCTCCGGTTTGGGGGAGATTTTCCCGCACTCGGAGATTGTGCCGCACCTCGGGCGGGCTTTTGCTCCTGCTCCGCTCCGCCACAGCCCAATGTCGATCGCGCCCCAGTCGTCCGAATCGTCTTCCGGTAGGCTCTTTCCCGCGGAACTGCCCGTGTGGAAACGGCTGTTCGACCTGGTGATCTGCGTGGCGCTGCTGCCGATGCTGGCGGGGCTCACGCTCCTCATGACGCTGGTCACGCTCGTCCGGGCGCCGGGACCGGTCCTGTACCGTCAGGCGAAGACCGGTTACCGCGGCCGGCGGATCATGATCTACCGCTTTCGGACCTTGCGGATATCGTCCGACGGACGCGCGAGCAGCGTCGTCTTCGGCGAGCCGCCGCCGCGGGTGCCCTTGGGCGGGTTTCTCCGCTTCACCGGTCTGGGGGAGTTGCCGCAGATCCTCAATGTGCTGCGGGGCGACATGACTCTGGTGGGTCCGCGACCGCTGGCGGTGGTGGAGGGCACCTCGGGCCACGAATTCCTGCAGCAAGGTTGGGCCAGCGTGCCCGGCGTGATCGGCCTGCCCCGCAACTCGAACCACCTGGCCGACTGGCTTGCGGCCGACCAGATGTATGCCGCAACGCTTACCTGGTGGGGCGACGTCGGCCTGTTGTTCCGGGCGGGCCTGGTGCTTGTCCTCCGCGTGCTTGGCTTTGGCAGCAGCCGGTTGAACCGCGACCTCATGGCCTTCGATCCGGGCGACTCCACGATTCTCGTACCGGGCGAGTCGCGTCGCCCCTGGTGAGCCATGGCGGGCCTCCGGCGTCGCACCTTTGTCGGAATCGCCGCCGCGAGCGCGGCGCTCGCCGCGGGGCGGCAGGGTCGCGCGGCGACTGCGGCCGCGACGGGGCCGGGCAGGACAGGAGACGGAGTCCGCGCCGGATGGGTGACGCTGGCGGGGCGGCTCGCCGAGCCGTTGCTGACGGCGCTGGCCGCGCGGCAGCTCCGCCGGACGATGCCCGTCGAGGCACACCCCTCGTCCCGCGACCGACCGCAGTACACGTACCTCGAGGGTTTCGGCCGCTTGCTCGCGGGGCTGGCTCCCTGGCTGGAATTGGGGGCCGACGCGACGCCTGAGGGACGGGAGCGCTCTCGCTGGGCGGAGCTCGCCCGGGCGGGGCTCGACGCCGCCACCGACCCCGCATCGCCGGACCGGATGAATTTCTCCGCCGGCCGCCAGCCGCTCGTGGACGCCGCGTTCCTCGCGCAGGCCCTGTTGCGCGCGCCGCGCGAGTTGTGGACCCGGCTCGAGGCGCGCGTGCAGGGAAATATCCTCTCCGCCCTGCGATCGTCGCGGCCCATTCCCGCGGGCGAGAACAACTGGAAGCTCTTCGCGACGACCGTCGAGGTGTTTCTCCACCGGGTCGGAGCCGGCCGGGACGACGGCCGGTTGTTCGAGGGCCTGCGCAGGCACCGCGACTGGTATGTGGGCGACGGCATGTACGGCGACGGGCCCGAGTTCCACTGGGATTACTACAACGCCTTCGTCATCCAGCCCATGCTGGTGGAGGCGCTCGACGGGGTGGGCGACGAGGCGGAGGAATGGCGCACGCTGCGCCGGCAGGCCGGCGAGCGCCTGACACGGTACGCGGCTATCCAGGAGCGTTCGATTGCGCCGGACGGCAGCTACCCGGTGATCGGTCGTTCCATCGCCTATCGGGCGGGTGCGTTCCAGGGCCTCGCGCTTGCGGCGCTCCGTCACGCGCTTCCCCGCGAAGTGACCCCAGCCCAGGCCCGCGGAGCGCTCACGGCGGTGATCCGGCGTACCCTCGAGGCGCCGGGAACCTTCGATGCGCAGGGCTGGCTTCGGATCGGACTGGCCGGCCACCAGCCGGGACTCGGGGAAACGTATATTTCCACCGGCAGTCTCTACCTCTGCAGCGTCGCGTTCCTGCCGCTCGGCCTGCCGCCGTCGGATCCGTTCTGGCGCGACCCGCCGGCAAGGACGACTTGGGAAAAGGCGTGGTCGGGCGAAAACCTCCCGGCCGACAAGGCAATCAAGAGCCCCCGCTGAGCGGCCCGGCGCACCGTCGCCACCCGCCGGGGCTTGCCGTCAGCACGGGTTGTCGCGTTCTGGTTTGCGTGCGCGGAAACGACGATTCACGTTTCGTGCGCCATGAAAATCCGATTCTCCCCTCTCGTATTGATTGCTGCGCTGCTCGTCGCCGCTCCCGGCGCCGGGCTGCCTCTGGCGGTTTCGACCGCCGCTGCCGCGGCCAAAGGTGATGCGCGCGTTCAGGGCGTGCTCGCTGCCACGGACAAGGGGGCCGCCCGCGTGATCGAGATCACGGGCAACGATCAGATGAAGTTCAGCGTCGCCGCGATCGAGGCCAAGGCCGGCGAGGAGCTCAAGGTCATCTTCACCAACGTCGGCACGCTGCCGAAGGAGGCCATGGGCCACAACTGGGTGCTGCTCAAGGCGGGTACCGACGTGAACGCCTTTGCCACCGCGGGGATGACCGCGAAGGCCACGGACTACATTCCGGCGAGCATGAAGGACAAGGTCATCGCTCACACTCCGGTCCTGGGACCCAAGGGCAAGGCCGAGGTCGTCTTCAAGGCTCCGGCTCCGGGCACGTACACGTACATCTGCTCGTTCCCCGGTCACTACATGATCATGCGGGGCACGTTGACGGTGAAGTGAGCGCCGCACTTGCCTGAACGCGCTTCGAGCCGGGCTGAAACGCCCGGCTTTTTTGTGCCTGTACGCGACCGGCGGGCGGGGGCGTCGAATGCGGTTCGACTGATGGCTGCTCGGAAAGGTGGAGCGGCTTGTCCCAAGCCGCTGCGGCGGTCTCCGTCCAACCTCAGCCGCCTGGGGACAGGCGGCTCCACCCCGCTGAAATGTTGGCCGGGCTGGCGGTCAGCTCACTTCACCGGCGGCCACCACTGGTAGAGGAAGAAATAGACCAGCACGCCCGTCACGCTGACGTAATACCAGATCGGGAAAGTCCAGCGCGCCCATTTGCGGTGGCGGGCGAAATCGCCGCGAAGGGCAAACAGGAAGGTGCGCGGCACGAGCCAGGCGATCGCGATCGCGAGCACGATGTGCGAGATCAGCATCGCGTAGTAGACGGCGCGAATCGCGCCTTCCCCGCCAAACGGCGTGTGCACGCCGCGGACGAGGACCTTGTGCGTCACGTACCCCACCAGGAACACGGCGGAGACGACGCCGGCGGAGAGCATCGCGCCGCGGTGCCGGCGGATCGCGGCGGCTTTTCGTCCGGCATCGTCGGTCGCCAGGGCCTGGCGGATGAAGACGAAGCCGGCCGTCATGAGCACGGTGGCAAGCGCGTTGAGCGCGGCGTTGAGCGCGGGAATATCCTGGACGGTCATGGATGGAGAAGGCGGTCGGCCACCAGCGCTCCCAATACGAGCGGGAGGTACAGGATGGACGCGAAAAACAGCTTCCGCGCCATCGCGTCGCGCGTGTCGGTCCGCATGAACGCCACCGCCCGCCAGAGGAACCACGCGCCGCTTGCTGCGGCCGCGGCGCCGTAAGCGACCGTGGCATGCCCGAGCGCGACCGGGAGCAGGCTGACGATCACCAGCGCGACGGTGTTGACCAGCGACCACGCCGCGACCCGCCGTCCCGACTCGTCCCGCACCGGGAGCATGGGAAAATGCACCGTCGAATAGTCGCGCCGGTGCGTCCAGGCCACCGCCATGAAGTGCGGGATCTGCCAGAAGAAGAGCACTCCGAACAAAATCCAGCCGAGTGCACTCACGCGACCCTCGCCCGCGCACCAGCCGATCAGCGGGGGGAAAGCCCCGGCAATGGCGCCGATCTCCGTGCTCCAGCGCGAATGCCGCTTCGCCGGTGTGTACCAGCCGAGGTACGATATGATCGTGAGCAGGGTGAAGAGCGCCGCCATCCGGTCCACCCGCGAGAAAAGCAGGAACAGCGCGACGCTGCACATCAGCCAGCCCAGCACGAAGGCCGACCCCGTCGCGACCTTGCCGGCCGGGATCGGCCGATCCGCGGTGCGGCGCATCCGCGCGTCGGTCTCGTGTTCGAGCCACTGGTTCAGCGCGGCGACTCCGCCCGCCGCCAGCGCAGTGCCGATGAACAGCAGCACGAACTTCGTCGGGTTGGACGGCGGCCTCGTGGCGTAGTAGCCGACCAGCGTCGTGATGACGGACAGCAGGCTGAGCCGGGGTTTCGTCAGCTCCAGGTAGTCGCGAAATCGCGCGGTCGCCGCGGGGTCCGCCGTCATGCGCGCGAACGGGTGGCGAGCGGCGCCCGGCCCTCGATCGCGTCGCGGTGCGCCACCCAGGCCAGCCAGAAGGTGATCGCGAGGGTCAGCGCGCCGACCACCACGTGCCCGGTCGTCATCTCGGGCCTCCGGTACGTCCAGATGATCTGCGCTCCGAGCAGGATCTGCAGCACCATCAGGCTGACCAGGGCCGACGCGCCGACGCGCATCGCGGCGGTCGACGCGCGGTCACGCCGGATCACCCAGGCGAATACCGTGAGCGCCAGCGCCAGGATGAACGCCATCACCCGATGGGCAAAATGGATCGCGACCCGGAAGTCCCACTGCGCCGGCAGCAGGCTGTTGTCCGGCGGAGGGGTCGAGAACGGGAACGTGGGAATCGCCAGGCCGGCGGCGTTGTGCCGCATCATCACCGCGATGACGAGCTGGACGAAGAGCAGGGCGACGCACGCGACGCCCACTTTCCGTACCGCCGGCCCCACCGGCAGCGTGCGCTCGATCCACGGGCGCGAACACGCCGCCGCGATGCCGATGAGCAGGCAGACATAGACCTGGGCGAGGATGCCGTGCGGGATCCGCAGCAGCTCCCCGAGCGACATGTGAAACCACGGCACGTCGATCGCATTCAGCGTGACCCGCTTGCCGCCGATGATGCCCTGCAAGACCACGATGCCGAGGGCCCAGAACCCGAGCGCCCGCAGCCAGCGCCGCTCCTCGCGCCGCCACAACCAGAACGCCAGGCCGATGGTGATGAAGCCCATCACCATGCCGGTCAGCCGATGGGAGTGCTCCGCGAACATCGAGATGTCGTTGAGCCAGCCTTCCGGGTTGATCGAGCCATTGGACAGCGGCCAGTCGGGGAACACCATGCCGGCGCCGATGCTGGTGGTGAAGGCGCCGAGCGTCACCAGGACGAACACCCAGACGCTGCCGACGCCGGCAAACACCGCGAGGGCGGGCTTGTGCGTGAGCGTGCGCGAAAGGTGGGAAGCGGTGGCCATGAGCTGCGCGAACGGGAAGCAGAAGCGGCGATGCTTCCCGTCGCAAACCCTTTGACAAACTTATCCGCCGGCGAATCCGTAAGCGCATGTTTCCTTATAGCTGCCGGCCCCGACCCGACGACCGGCGCCGGCTGCGGCTGCGGCGACTGCTCGCCCTGGCCGGAGCGGTCGCCCTGTTCGCGGGTGCGGGCTGCGGGGACGCGCGGTCGGTGGCGGCGAGAGTGAAACGCCACCCGCTCACCGGCGAGATCGTCCGCGTCGATGCCGCTCGCGGCGTGCTCGTGGTCCGTCACGAGGAGATCAGGGACTTCATGCCGGCGATGACGATGGAGTTCTCCGCGTCGCGCGGTGACCTCGCGCTGGCGCGACCCGGCCAGCGGATCCGCGCCGACCTGGTCCCGGGCGAGGACGGCGGCGAGTTTCGCCTCGAACGCATCTGGCCCGACGATCCGGCACCCAATGCGGCGGTCGCGGCGGGGGCGTTGCAGCTCCGGCAGGAGACCCACGCGCTCGGCCGGCAGGCATACCGCGAGGTGGGCGAGAAAGCCCCCGGCTTCGCCCTCTTCGACCAGGCGGGCGGCGTGGTGACGGCCAGCCGGTTTCGCGGCAAGCACGTGATGCTCAATTTCATCTTCACGCGCTGCCCCGATGCGAAGATGTGCCCCGCCTCGACCGCGAAGATGATGGGCGTGCAGCAGCTCGCGCGGGAGGCAGGCGTGCGCGACCTCGAGCTCGTGTCCATCACGCTCGATCCCGCCCACGACACCCCCGGCGTGCTGCGGGAGTACGCTGACCTGCGGGGGATCGACACGAGCAATTTCTCGTTCCTGACCGGACCGGAGTCCGCCATTCGCGACCTGCTCGCGCAGTTCGGCGTCATTGCCCACTTCCAGGGCGACCTTCTCCAGCACACGCTCGCGACCCTGCTGATCGATCCCGCGGGCCGGATCGTGCATCGGGCGGACGTCAGCGGATGGAACCCGCAGGAGTTCATCGCCCGGTTGCAACGACGTACGCCATGAGCACCGAAGCTTCCGCCACCGCGACCGTCTTCGCCCCCGAGCAGCGCCGCCAGTTCCTCCGCATCACGCTGGTCGCACTGGCGATCTTCCTCGCCCTGCGCTTCCTGCCCACGGGGACGAATCTCAGCCACATGGACTTCCGGGTCGATCCGAAGGCCGGCAACGCGATCGAATTCTGCGATCCCGCGAACCCGCAGTTCATCCCGGTCATCGCCGCGCGGTCGCCCGTGACGCTCGCGCTGGCCACGGGCGCCCCGCCCATCGCCGGCCGGGAGGTGAAAGCGGCGGTCGTGTTGCGCACCGGCAGCGGCAAACCCGTGGAGCCGGCCGACCTGCTGGTGACCCACACGCGGCGGCTGCACCTCCTTCTCGTGGATCCGACCCTGACGGATTACCAGCACGTGCACCCCGAGCCGACGGGTCGGCCGGGCGAGTGGGCGTTCACCTTCACGCCCCACGCGACGGGCACGTATCGCGTGTTTGCGGATTTCACGCCGGCGGCCACCGCCCGCGGGCTGTACTCGAGCGTGGACCTGGCGGTGGGACGGGGAGAGAAGCCCGACCCGCAGCCGGCGGCCCTGGGCGGGCGGGTCGAGCGGGACGGCTTCGCCTTCTCGCTGGCGACGCGGCAGCAGCCTGCGCGCGCCGGTGAGGTGATCGACCTGCAATTCCACGTCGAGCGCGCCGACGGCGGCGCGGTGCCGCTCGAGCCGGTGATGGGGGCCTTCGCGCACCTCGTGGCCTTCGACGAAACGCGCAGCGGCTTCGCCCACTTGCATCCCGCCGAGATCGATCTCGCGCAGCCGCCGGACCCGCGGCGGCCCACGTTGAATTTCAAGCTCACGATCCCCATGCCCGGCCGCTACATCGTCTGGGCCCAGGTCAACCTCGGCGGGACCGAGACGTTCGTGCCGTTCGCACTGCCCGTGGAGTAGCAGGAGGCGCGGGTTGCCGGACAAGGCCGGGCAGGGGAGGTGCCGGGCGTGCCCCTCCGGAGTGCGCGGCGCGTGACGCCGCTTCCGCCCGGCGCCGCGCCACGTCACCCCGACGGGCCTGGCTCAATCCGTCCGCAGGGCCTCGACCGGACTGAGCATCGAGGCGCGGATCGCCGGGTAGAGCCCGGCCACCACGCCGACGATCCCGCTGCTGAGCACGCCGACGAGCAGCGCGAAGATCGAGAGCTCGGGCCGGTTGGAGGCGACGACGAAGTGCTGCAGCACCTTGATGAGGCCGACGCTCGCGATGACACCCACGACGCCGCCGGCGATCGCGAGCGTGAGCGATTCGGCGAGGATTTGCACGAGGATGTCGATGCGCTTGGCCCCGAGGGCGCGACGGACGCCGATCTCGCGCACGCGCTCGCTGATGGAGGCGAGCATGACGTTCATGATGCCGACGCCGCCTACGATCAGGCCGATCAGGGCGACGCCGCCCAGCGAAATGTAGTAGCTGTTGCGCTGTTCTTCGAAGCGCTGGAGCAGGTCCTCGCGCGTCTCGAGGCGCACGTCCTGGATGCCGCGGTGCGTGTGGGTGAGGACGTTGAGCAACTGGTCCTGCGCGAGCGGCATGTCCTCGACGTTGCCGATCTGGACGTTCAGCACGTCCACGTTCTCGTCGATCCGGTAGAGCGTCTGCGCCGTCGTCAGCGGGATGAACACCGCGTAGTTCTTCGAACTCACGCGGCTGCTGCCGCTGCCCGGGCCGGACGAGCCGACGCGGTAGTCCTTGAGCACGCCGACGACGGTGAACGGCTGGCCGTTGATCGTGATCACGCGACCAAGCGGGTCCATGCCGCGGGGAAAGAGGATCTCGGCGATCGTCGCGCCGAGCACGACCACCTGCATCTGCAGCTCGAGGTCCAGCTCGCCGATCGCGCGTCCGTCGACCACCTCGAAGCGGTCCATCACGAACGTTTCCGGCAGCACGCCGCGCACCGACTGCGCGGTGGCCCGGCCCTGGAAGTAAAGCCGCGCGCCATTGGGAATGTAGACCTCGGCGGTCACGCGGCGCGCCAGGGGCACCGCGGTGCGGATGGCGTCCACGTCGTTCATGGTGCGGCCCGGCGAGAGTGGCGCCCGTTCCCGCTGGTACTCGGGCGCGGGCTTGGACTGCACGCTGATCCGCTCGATGCCACCCGTCTCGTAGATCATCGTCTCGAAACCGCGCAGCAGGCCCTTGACGACGCCGAGCATGCCGACGAGCGCGGCCGCGCCGAGCACGATGCCGAACAGAGTCAGGAACGACCGCAGCTTGTGCGCGAGCACCTCGCGCAGGCCGCTCGCCATGCCCATCCAGAGCAGCCGCATGGCGTCAGGAGGTGCGGTTGGACTTGCCGCCGGGCGACGGCTTCACCGGGGCGGGCCGGCCGTCCCCGGCCTTGCTCTCCGAACCCTTGTTCACCCGCGGCTTCATGGCGGGCGGCGGGGCGAGCGTGGCCACCGGCAGCTCCCCTTCGAACTCGAGCGGGCGGCTGCGGGCGACCTCGTCGCCGACCTGGAGGCCGGAAACGATCTGGACGTTGCGGGTGTCGGCGATGCCGGTCTCCACGGCGTGGGCCACGAAGGTCTCGCCCTTGCGCAGGAAGACGTAGCGGGCGGATTCGGCCGTCGAGAACACCGCGTTGAGCGGCGCGGCGATCGCATCCTCCACCCGGGCGAGCGTGAACATGACGGTGGCGGACATGCCGGGGCGCAGCCGCTCGTCGCCCTCCTCGAGGATCACGTCGACCGGGAACACCCGGGTGCGGTCGCTGCCGGTCTCGAGCGCGCTGGTGGCGATGCGTTTCACCGAGCCCGACATCAGCACGCTGCGCATCGAATCGACGCGCACGCGCGCCTGGTCGGCCAGCTTGATGCGCGCGACGTCGATCTCGTTGATGTTGGTCCGGACCATCAGCAGCGAGAGATCCGCCACCTCGCCGAGCAGGGTGCCGCCGTTCTGCGCCGCCGCACCCGTGATCACCTGGCCCTCGGTGAGGTCGCGCAGCAGCAGGGTGCCGTCGTGCGGAGCGCGGATGATCGTCTTGTTGAGCTTGTCACGGAGATTGGCCGCCCTCGCCTCCGCAATGGCCGCGTCGTTCTCGGCGAGCGAGTAGGTGATGCGCGAGTCCTCGAAATCCTTCAGCGTGACGACGCCGCGCTGCTGCAGGTCGACGAGCCGCTCGTGGTCGCGCCGCGCCCGCTGCGCGCGCAGCTTGGCGGCCTCGATGCTGCGCTCGATCTCCTGGATCTGCGTCAGCAGGTCCTGCTGGTCGAGCCGCAGGATCTCCTGGTTCTTCGTCATCTTCTGCCCGTCGGCGGCGAGGATCTTCACGATCCGGCCGTTGATTTCCGACCGCAGCTCGGTCGAAAACACGGCCCGCAGCCGGCCCACGGCGATGATGTCCTCCGCGATGGCGGCCGTGCGCACCTTCACCGTCGGCACTTTCTCCGCGCGCTTGTCGCCCAGCAGGCTGGGCTTCAGGTGGCGCCAGCCGACCACGCCTCCCCAGAGGCAGCCGCCGAGGACGGCCAGGGCGGCGAGGGTGCGAAACGTGGAACGGAGCCGGCGGGAAGGGGAGGCGGCGGGAGGCGACATGTCGGAGCTGGAGACGAAACGGGCACCCTTTGGCAAACACGCCACGGCGCAAATCGGCGAGAGAAAACCGCCCGCGGCCCCGCGCGTCCGTTCGGATGTGCCCACGGACTCGCGCCGTCCGGGAACCGCGACCGCCTGCACGCCCCGCGCTACGCGGGCGGCGGCAGGTTTCCCTTGAGGTCGAGCCAGCCGCGCACCGGGCCGTCGGGTATCAGGCACGTGTCGCGCAGCGCCGCGACGAGTTCGACGAGTTTCTCCGCGCTGGCGGGTTTGACGAGATAGCCGTTCGCCCCGAGCGCGTAGGCCGCGCGGATGTCGCGCGCCTGGTGGGAGGATGTCAGCAGGATCACCGGCAGGCCGCGCACCTCGGCGGAGGCGCGGATCCACTGCAGGATCTCGAGGCCGGACTTGCGCGGCAGGTTCAGGTCGAGCAGCGCGAGGCAGGGCAGGGGAAAACGCGTCCGGTCGACGAACTCGTCGGTGCCGGCCAGGTAGCGCAGCGCGCTCGCTCCGTCGCCCACGGTCTGCAGCGGGTTGCTCACGCCGGCGCGCACGAATGCGCGCTCGAGCAGGAACACATCGTTTTCGTCGTCTTCGGCGTAGAGGACCGGGGCGGACGTCATGGCGGCGGAAGTTGGCTGGAGGGGACGGACTGTGAAAGCTACGACGGGACCGGGTTCCGCGACTCGGGCGCGGCCGCCAGGTCGAGGTGAAACGTGCTGCCCTTGCCGGGGACTGAAGCCAGGCCGATGCGCCCGCCCATCCGCTCGGCTGCCTTGCGTACGACGGCCAGGCCGATGCCGGTGCCCTCGAAGCTGCGGTCGAGCTGGTAGAAGATGTGGAAGATCTTCTCGTGTGCGTCGGGCTCGATGCCGATGCCGTTGTCGCGGACGAACACCCGGACGCGCCCCGCTCCGGCCTCGGTCCAGAGTTCGACGTGCGGGGTGACGCCCGCGGCGACGAACTTGATCGCGTTGCCCACGAGGTTGGAAAGGCACTGCGTGAGCGACGCCTCGTGGCCCATCACCGGCAGGAGCGGCCGGCGGACCGAGATGCGGGCATGCGGCGGCTGGAAGTGCGGATAGCTTTCAAGGATGCCGGCGACGAGGGCCTCCAGGTTCACCGGTTCCAGCTTCACCTCGTTGCGGGTGGCGCGGCTGTAAGTGAGCACGTCCTGGATCAGCCGGTCCATGCGGTCGGAGGCGCCGACGATCCGGCGGAGGTAGTCCCGGCCCTCGGGACCGATGCGCTCGCCGCAGTCCTCGGCCAGGATCTGGGCGAAACTCTGCATCGCGCGGAGCGGCGCCCGCATGTCGTGCGAGATGCTGTACGAGAACGACTCGAGTTCCGAGATCGTCTCCTGCAGCCGGGCCGTGCGCTCCTGCACCCTTTCCTCGAGTCGCTGGGCGTGCTCCGCGAGCTGCGCCTGGGAATCGCGGAGCGCCGCCTCGGTCTGGTTGCGCTCGAACGCGATCGCCGCCGTGCGGGCCACGATGTCGACGAAACGGATCTCCCCGTCGCCCGGCGCCGAGGGGTCCGGCGCGTAGAGCGCGATCGTGCCGAGCACGCCACCGCGCGAGGAGACGATGGGCGTCGACCAGCACGCGCGCAGCCCGGTCCGCACCGCCTCCGTCCGAAGCCGCGCCCAGCAGGGCGAGGGCATGACGTCGCGCACGATCACGCGCTCCTGCCGGCTCGCCGCGGCGCCGCACGAGCCGCCGTCGGGGCCCAGTTCGAGGGAGTCGAGGATCGTGCGCCAGGCGGCCGGGCACCGCCGCCCGGCCGCGAACTGCAGGCGGCGGCCGGCGTGATCTGCCGTCATCACCACGGCGAACAGCGGCCGTTCGGCGATCTGCTCGAGGTCGAGCGTGAGCGTCTCGAGCACGTCGGCGAGGGGCGCACCCTGCACGATCTGCTCCAGCACGTCGCGCTGGCGCCACACGAAGGTCTCCGCCTGCTTGCGCTGCGTGATGTCGACGCAGGCGCCGGTCATGTAGGCCGGCGCGCCCTGCTCGTCGAAGTGCGTCCGCCCCTTGCCGTCCAGCCAGCGGATGCCGCCCGTCGGCAGCACGACCCGGAACTCGAGGTTCAACGACTCTCCCGCGGTCACGATCGCCCGCCGGGCCGCCTCGAAGCGGGGGCGGTCATCGGGATGGACGAGGGCGAGCAGCTCGCCCAGGGGGTGCGGTCCCGCCCCGCCCGGCAGTTCGAACCGGCGCGCGAGCGGGGCGTCGAAGTCGAGCTGCTCGGTGCGCAGGTCCCAGCGAAAAGTGCCCGTGCCGGCCGCGTCGAGCGAGGCCGAGAGCCGTTCGTTGCTTTCCTGCAGCGCGCGGGCGAAACCCTCGGCCTGGGTGCGCAGCTCGCGTTCGCGTTCCTCGGCCAGGCCGCGGAGCTTCGCGAGGCGCAGGTGCACGTTGACCCGCGCGAGGAGCTCCCGCCCGCTGAACGGCTTGACGAGGAGGTCGTCCGCGCCGGCGTCGAGTCCCTCGATCCGCGAATCCTCGCCGGCCCGGGCCGAGAGCAGGATGACGGGGAGGGTGCGCAGCTCGGGGCGCGAGCGGATCGCCTTCAGCAGCCCGAAGCCGTCGAGCTGGGGCGCCGCCGCCTCGGCCACGACGAGGTCCGGGCGGCGCCGCTGGAGCGCGGCCAGCGCCGCCACGCCATCCGCCGCCGTGATGACCTCGTGCCGCTCGGCCAGCAGGCGGCTCATGTAGCGGCGCATGTCGGCGTTCGCATCGACGATCAGCACGCAGCCTTTTCGTCCCGGTGCCGCCGTGCCATCGACTTCGTCGTCCTGTGCCGTCCAGCCCGACGCTTCCGCCAGGTACGCGGCGGTGAGCGGCGATCCTCCTGGCGTCCGGTCGGGCCGCGCGTCGCGGGGCGGGACATGGGTCGGGAGGTGGTCGTTTCCCGCCCGCACGAACACGGTGAACGTGCTCCCGACGCCGGGCTCGCTGTCGACGTGAATGGTGCCCCCGTGCAGCCGGACCAGTTCCCGCACCAGCGCGAGACCGAGCCCGGCGCCTTCGTTGCTGCGGGCGGGCACTCCTGCGACCCGATGAAAACGTTCGAAAAGGTACGGCCGCGCCGCGGCCGGTATGCCCGTGCCGGTGTCGCGCACCGTGAGCTCGGCGCAATCGCCCACGCGCCGGACCGCGACGCGGATCCCTCCCTCGAGCGTGAACTTGAAGGCGTTGGAAACCAGGTTGAGGACGATCTTCTCCCAGAGGTTTCGATCCACGTGGATCGGCTCCGCCAGCGGCGGGCAGTCGATCGTCAGCGACAGGCCGGCCTGCTCGACCATGGTGCGGAACGCCCCGGCGAGCTCCGCGGTGAACGGGCCGAGGTCCGTCGGGGTGAATTCGGCGCGGAGCCGGCCGGCCTCGATCTGCGCGTAGTCCGCGAGTGCGTTCACGAGCTTCAGGAGGCGGAGGCCGTTGCGCTGCGCCACCGCCACCAGGTCCCGCGACTCGGGCGCCATCATCGGCGGCGGGGCACGGAGCAGGTCGTCGAGCGGCGAGAGCACGAGCGCCAGCGGTTCGCGCAGTTCGCGGCTCACGTGGCTGAGGAACGCGGTCTTCGCGTAGTTCGCGTCGGCGAGGGCGCGGTGCGCGTTCTCGCTCGCGATCCCCAGCACCCCGGCG
>CALFZM010000121.1 GCA_937952235.1 uncultured Opitutia bacterium
GGCGGTGCTCGCCGCGCTCGCCGAAGCGTATCCGCGCAAACTGATCTGGGGCTCCGACACGCCGTTCCAGAGCTACGTGGCCCGGGATGGCGATGCCTTCGTCTCCCTGCGCAGCACCTACGCCGAGGAGGCGGACTGCGTGCACGCGCTCTCCGCCGGCGCCCGTCACGCCGTCGGCCAGGACAACCTCCTCGCGCTCCTGCGCCTCAAGGATGAACGCATTCTCGCTCGCCAGTAACGCCGCACTCGTGACGGGCTCCACCCAGGGGATCGGCCTGGGAATCGCGCTCGGGCTGCGCGCCGCGGGTGCGGCGGTGGTGTTCCACGGTCCCGGCGAACGCCCCGGCGCCGTTCCCGCCGAGGCCCCGTATGTCGCGGGCGATCTGCTCCAGGCGGACACTCCGGCCTCTGTCGTGGGCGCGGCGCTGGAGGCGCGGCCCGGGCTCGACCTGCTCGTCTGCAACGCGGGCAGTTTCTTCGACGTGCCTTTTCTCGACATGGCCGCGGCCGAGTGGGAGCGCACGCTCAACCTCAACGTGCGCGCCACCTACTTCGCCGCCCAGGCCTTCGCGCGCGCCCTGGTCGCGCGGCAGCGCCCGGGCTCCATCCTGATCGTCTCCTCGACCAACGGCTTCCAGTCGGAACCCGACTCGACCGCCTACGACACCTCCAAGGGCGCGCTGGTCATGCTCACGCGCTCGCTCGCCCACTCGCTCGCGCCGCACCGGATCCGCGTCAACGGGATCGCGCCGGGCCTCATCCACACGCCGCTGACGGGCACCTGGCTCAATGGCCGCCAGCCGGAGCTGCGCCAGCATTACGAGAGGAAGATCCTGCTGGGCCGCGTCGGCGAACCGGCGGACTGCGCCGGCGCCGCCGTGTTCCTGCTGTCCGCCGCCGCCTCGTACATCACCGGCCAGGTGCTCGTCGTCGACGGCGGCCTCACCGTCGGCCAGGTCGGCCGGCTCTAGCCGGGAGCGCGGCGATGATTTTCGAGACGGTCAACCGCGGGAGCGCGGACGTCCCCGTCCGCATCGTCCAGCAACCTGACGTCCCCGTGACCTAGTCCCCGCCCTTCCGCGCGCCATGGCTTCCCTCGACTCCATCCCGACGCCCGCCGTCCTGGTCGATCGCTCGCGTCTCGACGCGAATATCCACTCCCTGCAGGCGGCCTGCGACGAGCACGGCCTCGAGCTGCGCCCGCACGTCAAGACGCACAAGATGGTCGCGGTGGGCCGCCGGCAGCTCGCGGCCGGGGCTCGCGGGTTCACCTGCGCCAAGCTCGGCGAGGCGGAGGCCATGCTCGACACGGGCGTGCGCGAGATCTTCGTGGCGCATTCCCTGGTGGATCCGGGCCAGGCCCGACGCCTGTCCGCGCTCGTCGAGCGGCTCGACCAGCTCCAGCTTGCCGTCACGAGCGAAGCGCATCTGGCGGCGTTTCTCCGGCTCGCGGCCCGCACCGGCGCGAGACTCCCCGTCCTGCTGGCGGTTGACACCGGGCTCGGCCGCGAAGGCGCGCGGGACGGCGCCACCGCCGCGCGGATCGCCGCGGCGCTCGCCCGCAGCCCCCATGTGGAACTGCGCGGCTTCTACACCCACGAGGGCAACCTCTACGGCGCGCCCCCCGCGGAGCGGGCGGCGCGCGTCGAGGAGGTGATCGCCCGCCTTTGCGCCGTGCGCGACGCCATCGCTCCCGACCTTCCCGTCTGGCCGGGCTGCAGCGTGAGCGCGCGTTTGATGGCCGCGACCGGCGCAGGGCGGCTGCAGGCGGTGCGTCCCGGCGCCTACGTGTTCGGCGACCTCTACCTCTCGAAGATCACCGGCGTCATGCGCAGCGACGACGTGGCGCTGACCGTACTCGCCACCGTCGTGGACCAGCCGGAGCCGGGACTCGCGCTCATCGACGCCGGCTCGAAGACGTTTTCGTCCGACCGCACGCCCGACGGGGTTTTCGCGGTCGATGCCGACGGTCGCGACCTCTCCGTGGTGCGCGTGAACGAGGAGCATGGCTATCTGCGCGGCAACGCGGTCGACGCGCTGTCCGTGGGCGAGCGGATACGGTTGACGCCGGCGCACGTGTGTCCCGTCGTGAACCTCACGGACTCGGTCGTCGTCACCGAAGCCGGCCGCGTCGTCGACACCTGGCGCGTCGAGGCGCGCGGCCGGGTGCAATAGCGTTCCTCCCTCCCCGCCCCCACACCCAGAAGCGGCATGACCCAACTCTCCCAGACCTTCACGCTGCTCGATTACGGCATCTTCGCGGTTTACCTGCTGCTCACCGTCGCGATCGGGACGTTCTTCATCAAGGGTCAGCGCAATCTCGACGAGTACTTCCTCGCCGGGCGCTCCATCGGGAGCGTGATCGTGGCAATGACGATCCTCGCGTCCCTGTTTTCCGGCATCAGTTTCCTTGCCGCGCCCAGCGAGGGCTACGCGAACGGACCGGTCTTCTACCTCGTGACCCTGGGTTTCTTCGTCGCCACGCCGGTCACGACGCTGTTCTTCCTGCCATTCTACTACCGGGCGAAATTCTTCACCGCCTATCAGTACCTCGAGGCTCGCTTCTCCGTCCACCTCCGCACCCTGGCCTCGGCGTCCTTCGTGGTGCGGGTGTTGCTCTGGCTCGCCGCGGCCACGTACGCTCCCGCGCTCGCGCTGGAGCAGGCGACCGGGATGCCGCTCTGGTTCACGATCCTCTGCACCGGCGTCCTCACCACGCTGTACACCACGTTCGGCGGGATGCGCGCGGTGATCTGGACGGACGTGATGCAGTTGTTCGTCCTCTTCGGCGGCCAGGTCGTGATCATCCTGGTGGCGGTCTCCCGCGTGCCGGGCGGCTGGAGCCAGGTGGTCGAGCTGGGCCAGCAGGGCGGACGGCTCGATCTTAGCCTCAGCCCGGATCCAACGGTGCGGCTGACGTTGTGGGGCCTGCTGATCGGCGCGGCGTTCATGCATCTCGTGCAGATGGCGACCGACCAGGTGTCGGTGCAGCGCTACCTGACCGCCAAGAGCCTGAAGGAGGCGCAGCGCGGGCTCTGGCTGAAGCTCTGGATGGTGCTGCCGGTCTCGGGCGTCTTCTACGGCACGGGCCTGGTGCTGTATGCGTTCTACCAGGTCAACGGCGACCCGCTCGCGGCGGGCAGGATCGCCAAGCCCGACCAGATCCTGCCGTACTTCGTCGTCACCGAACTTCCCTCCGGCATGCCCGGCCTCTTCATCGCCGCGATCTACGCGGCAAGCATGTCGACCATCTCGTCGGGCATCAACTCGCTCACCTCGGCCAGCCTGGTCGATTTCTACCAGCGGCTCTGGCGCCAGCCGGACCTGTCGGAGACCTTCCAGCTGCGCCTGGCCCGGATCCTCACCATCGCGTACGGCGCGCTCGTGATCGTGCTCGCGTTTCTCGTCCAGCGCCTCGGCACGCTGCTCGAGGCGACCAACAAGGTGATCGGACTCATCGGCGGCCCGCTGATCGGGCTGTTCCTCCTCGGTATTCTCACGCGGCGCGCCAACGCCCGTGGTGCGCTGGTCGGCTGGGGCGCCGGACTGGCGGTCACGATCTGGGTCTGCTTCGGCACGAGGATCTCGTTCCTCTGGTACGCGATGGTGGGCTGCGTCGTGACGATGCTCGTCGGCTATGTCGTGAGCCGCTGCGGCCGCCCGCCGGAACCGCGCCAGCTCTCCGGCCTCACCTGGAGCGAGCGCCATGACGCGGAGAAATGACCCGTGGCCTCGGCCCGCCCGCAGCCTCGCGCCGCCTTCCACCCTGAGCCCCTCCGGCCTGCTTTCATCGCCATGAATCTTCGTACTTTTTCCCGATCCCTCCTCACCGCGGTGTTGTCCGCCTCGGCCGCGTCGGCCGCCTGGGAGCGCCTCGCCCCGCTGCCCGTGCCCAATGGCGGTTTTGTCGCCGGCGCGAGCGGCGGCCGGATCGTCGCGCTCGGGGGAGTGACCTGGCGGGGCGACGAGAAGATCTGGCTCGACGGCATCTGGAGCTTCGAGCCGGGTCGCAACGCCTGGACCGCGGCCGGGAAGCTGCCCGCGCCGCAGGCGTACGCCACGGTCGGCACCGATGGCACCACGCTCTGGTTCGCGGGAGGGAGCAGCGGCTCCGCCACGCACCGGCAGCTCTGGCGGGTCGCTCCCGGCCAGCCGCCGCAGGTGGTCGCCACGATCGAGCCATCCCTCGTCTACGCCGCCGGCGGCGTGATCGGCGACACGCTGTATGCCGTCGGCGGGACCGACGACCAGGCCGCGCTCGAACGCATCTCCTCCCGCTTCCTCGGCATCAGCCTCCGCACCGGCGCCGCCCGACGCCTCGCCGACTATCCCAAGGCGTCGCTGACCACGGCCACCGCGGCGGTCGCCGGCGGCCGGCTGCACGTGTTCGGCGGCGCGCGCTGGGATGCCACGCGGAAGACCGTGGTGAACCATGCGTCCGCGCACGCGTACACCGCGGGGACGGACCGCTGGGAACGACTGCCCCCACTGCCGCATCCGGGGCGCGGATACTGCGCGGTGGCGCTCGACGAGCGTCACATCCTGGTGGCGGGCGGGTATCGCAACGACGAGGTCGAGTTCGTGACCGACGCCTATGTCTACGACGTGGAGCGGCGCACGTTCACGCCGACCACGCCCCTGCCCTACGCGGCCATGGTGAGCCTGGTGCGGAGCGGCGAGTGGCTCTACTGCCTGGGCGGCGAGGATCGGAAGCGCCACCGGACGGATGCCGTCTTCCGCATTCGCTGGGCCTCGCTCCTGCCGCGCGCGCGCTGACGCGGCCGGCTGCAGCGGTTTCGAGAGTTGCCCAGCCGTTTCCGATCCGCGCCACCGCAGATTCAATCATTCTTTGGCCCAAACCGAAACGCAACGTCGCAAAGGAGCGCGACGTTTCGCCACGTTTTCCTTCGCGAGTCTTTGCTCTCCTTCGCGCCCTTGCGTTTCGGATCCCGCCCTGAGCGGCTACGCTTTCACTTAAGGCGCTCTAACGGCCGAACGTCGCGGCTGCCGGCTTGTAGGCTTCGGCGAGCACGGTTGCCCGCCAGCGGACCGCGTCGGCCTTGACCTGCTCGAAGCTCCGTGGCTCCCCCGTCCGCTCGATCAGCACCGGGATCCATGTGTTGCCGAAGCGCACGTGCTGCGTCTCGTCCGCGATGTCGTAACTCCAGGCCATCGCGCTGACCTGGTCGCCGTGCGCCAGGGCGTCCTTCAGGCCCGCGTGCTTGCCGGGAAACGCGTCCGCCTCCTGTGTCGCCAGGGCGGCGTAGCGATCGAGCGGCGACAGCGTCTGCCGCAGCGCGTAGGCCTTGGATGAGAGCCCCGCCGCCGCGGCGGTGGTGCCGAGGTCGGCGAGTTTCCTCTCGCCGAACATGGCATGGCGCGACTCGTCCCACAGGTGCCGGCCCAGGTCAAAATAGAAGTCCCACGGCAGGTCGGGAGCCTCGAACAGGATCGAGGCGCACGAATCCGCCGCCTGCACCTCCTGGAGGAAGTTCACGGCGTGATACCGTTCGCGGTCCGCGTAGCCGTTGACCGGCGGCAGCGGCTCGGGGCCAAACTCGAGCGGGCGGAAGCCCGAAGGCAGGGCCGAATCCGCCAGCGGCAGCCGCCCGCACCTCCGGCCGGTCCGCACCGGCGCGACGCCCCGATCGACCGGCGCGTGGAGCGCCTCCTCCAGGGCGGTGCACCGGTCCCGGATGTCCGCCAGGAACGCCTCGTCGGGTGTGTCGCCGTGGTCGCTCGCCAGGTTCGCCACCGCGGTTCGCGCCCACGCGGCCTGCGCCTGCAGTTCGTCGCGAGTCGCCTCGAGCAGCGGCTGCGTCGGCAGGTCGTAGATTCCCTCGTTGCGCTGCCGGTAGCCGTCGATCGCGGCCACCAGCGCGGCCGGCACCTCGACCATGGCCGCCTGGATCGCCGCGGCGGTGGAGGGTGCCCGGGTGAGGGCGTCGAGCAGCGCCCGGGCCGGCACGCCGGCGCTGAGGTGCACCTCGGTGAACGCGATCCCCAGCTCGCGGCCCCGCTGGCGCAGGTCCTGGATGCGGCGCAGCGAACGGAACAGGTGCAGCGGGAGTTCCTTCCGCTGGGCCCACACGACACACCCCGGGAGGAACCCGGCGAGGATGCGCACGAGCTCGGTCTGGAAGTCCGCGAGCTGCCGGACCAGCAGGCCGCGCGTGCGCGGGTTGAAGTCGCGGGCCTCGAGAAGGGAAGGTGTGGACATGGCGGCGGGCGCCGCGCTCAGCGCCCGGCGGCTCCGGGCTCCACGATGCCATGCGCGTCCGTCCACGCAAGCGGCGCGGCGCCGGCCGCGAGCGTGACCGCCACCCGGTTGCCTCCCGCGCGCCAGGCGCCGGCATCGAGGGGGAACTCGAGCCAGTTTCCCGCCACCGCGGCGCCGGCGAGGACGGCGCCATTGAGCGCGACCGTCAGGCGCCCGGGCTCCGGCGGCGCCCCGAATTGGAGCCGCAGCCGGCCCGCACCCGGCGGACGCCCCGCGTGGGCGCCAAGCGGGAGTGTAACCTCCCGCGTCTCCCCCGGCGGCACGGGAATGGGGCTCGCGGGATTCAGGCGCGGGATGCGCATGAATCCGGCATGGGGATACGCTCCGCCCGCCGCCGCCCCCTGCCCGAGCACGCTGGCGAAATAGTCCTGCCGCGCGCCCGCCAGCACCGCCGGGGAGCCCAGTTCGCGCCAGATGGGGTCGTGGGGATTGAACGCGTTGAACAGGTACACGCCATCCGCGCCGGCGGCGAGCGCCTCGAGCGCGCGGCCGCGGTACGCGGCGGTCGACGTGCGCAGGGCGCGCGCATCGGGATCGCGCACGCGCGATTCGTCGAGCGACGGATATACCTTCACGCCGTGCCGCCGCGCGAGCGCCACGCTGTAGGCGGTGTCGTTGAGCCGGAAATAGCCGCCCGTCACCAGCAGGTCGATCAACCCGTCCTCCAGCCAGCGCGGCAGGTCGAGTCCGATGGCGCGGCAGTACTCGACCGAGTCGGGCACGCGCACCGCAAGCAGGATCGGCCGGCCGCGGCGCAGCCCCTCGGCCTCGGTCATGGCGCGGATCCGGCGCAGCAGGCCGGTCATGAGCGCGCGTTCCTCATCGTTGCACTCGGTGCCGGTCTGCGCCGCGCGCTTGAAGAACACGGGATGACGGATGAAGTCGATCTCGACGCCGTCGACGTCATAGTCGCGGCATACCTCCTCGGTGTAGCGGAACGCGAGGTCCCGGATCTCCGCGCGGGTGAAGTCCACCGCCGACCAGGCGCCGTGTCTCGGCTTCTGCGTCGGGGAACCGATGAGCCAGTCCGGATGTTCCTGCTTCAGGCGGTTGGCGCGAAACATGATCGGTCCGTACGCGGCGGTGCTGCCGTCGTGGGTGTCGTTGAGGCGGAACGACCAGAACACCTCGATGCCGTGTTTCCGGCCAAACCCGGTCATCACTCGCAGCGGGTCGGTGCCCGCGGCCAGCATTTCCGGCGCGAGATTGCGCTCGAACAGCCCCTCCTTCGTCGCGAATACCTGGCCGACCTTCGTCCCGTGGGTGAAGAGCCCGAAGCCGGAGCTCCAGGTGCAATAGAAGATCGCGTCGACCTGCGTGCCCGCGAGCGGCGCCGTCCGGTGTCCGAGCAGGTCCTCCGGCGCGGTGGTTCGGCAGAGGTAGACGGGCTCGTTGCCATCGTTGTTGAAGATCACGCGCCGCGGCCGCTCGGCGGCCTGCCGGCGCGCCGTCCGCAGTTCGTCGAGGGAGGCGGGGCGCGCCGGGGGCGGCGGCGCCAGGCGAGTCGGCGCCGGCGGCCAGCGGGGCGACGAGGGCCACGGCCCGCCGGAGGGCGGAGAGGGGTTTCATCGCCGGCATCAGTTGACGCGCCCGGCCAGGGCGTTGGGTTTCGACCACTGGATGCGGGCGAGGTAGGCCGGGCCGCCCGCGGTGGTGATCCAGGTTTCGCGACCGTTGACGGTCGTGGCGTCGAAGTTGCCCAGGTCGGCGCCGCGCTCCGGCACGGCCACGCGCTCGGTGTGGCGGAGGACGTGCAGCTTCTCCGGATCGACCTCGGCGATGAAGAGCGGCGCGCGATGCCGCGGGATGTGGTCGTTGGCCGCGCCGCGGCGCGTGTACACGAGGAAGAGCCCGTCGCTGTGCGTGACCCATTTCTGCTGGGTGTTGTAGCTGCCCAGGTCGCTGCCGTCGTCGAACGTCCACGGCCGGAGCGGCCCGAAGTTCATGCCGTCGGTGCCGACGGCCACGTAGCCTTTCTGGTCATTGCGAATCGTGAGGTAGTACCTTCCCCGATACCACGTCAGCGACTTCTCGTACACGCCGCGCGGGACGTTGAGGTTCAATTCGGCGCCTTCCGTGACATACGTGAGGAGGTCGCCGTCGAAACGCAGCCGCGCGACGGCGCCGCGAAAGGAAAACTGCCAGCGCTTGTCGGCAATCTTCGGCGGCAGGAAGTAATAGGGCACCAGCAGCGAGCCATCGGGCTCGGTCAGCCACTGGCCGTGCACGCCGTTGATGAACGTGCGCTGGTCGGCGCTCGCGGGAAACTCCAGGATGCGCCAGGGCGTCCAGCGGTCCGTCGCCGGATCGTACACGATCCACACGGTGTCGCGCCGGTGCTCGATCCCCGCGAAACTCTTCGCCGTGTACGTCGCGGTGTGGCCGATGCCGATCACCTTCCGCGTCGGCGCGTGCCAGCCGAGGGTGATGTCGCAGATGCCGACGTTCAATCCCTCGCCGCCGGGCCTCCAGCCGTGGCCGGGCTCCTCCCGCGGCGGCGACCAGGTGCGGCCGCCGTCCGTGCTCCGCAGCGAGCTGAGGCCGGTGAAGAAGTCGCTGCCGATGGCCTTCTGCACCGTCATGACGGCGAGCGGCCGGCCGTCCGCCGTCGGGATCGCGACGGGCCGGGGCTGGAACCATTTCCCGCCGTCGGCGGCGTTCGGCAGGATTTCGGCCAGTTCGAGCGTGTAGTCGAGTCGGTCCGCGCCGGGCAGCGTCGAAACCAGCGTCGCCAGCCCGAGGAGGATCGAGGTCGGGAGTCGCATGATGCGGGGGAGTTGACAGGGATGGATGCTCAATGCCGGTTCCAGTCGCGATTGGGCGTCTCCCAGAGCACGCGCGCGGCGTACACCCGGCCGTTCGACCCGTACTGCGCCGGGTTGCCCGGGGCCATGCCCTCGGAGGTCGTCACCCAGGTCTCGTGTTCGCTGACGTCGACGACCGCAAAATTCCCGAGCTGCGCCCCCAGGTTGGGCACGATCACGCGCTCGGTCGCCCGCAGCACCACCAGGCGCCCGGGGTCGACCTGCGCCATGAAGAGCGGGGCGCGGTGGCGGACGACGTTGTCGTTGTCCGCCCCGCGACGGGTGTACACCAGGAAGAGTCCGTCATGGTGCGTCACCCAGTGCGCCTGCGTGTTGTAGCTGCCGAGATCGGAGCCGTCGTCGAACGTCCACTTGCGCGCGGGCTCGAAGTGCAGCCCGTCGTCGCTGCGCGCGATGTAGGCGGCGCGGTCGTTGCGAATCGTGAGGAAAAACCGGCCGCCAAACTTCGCCAGGCTCGGCTCGTAGAGTCCGCGGTCGATGTCGGAAGACAGCTCGGTGCCGTGCTCGACATAGGTGAGCGCGTTCCCATCGAACCGGCAGCGCATCACGGTCGAGAAGTACGCCTTGGCCTCGACCGGCTTCGCGTAGATCGGAATGAGCAGGTCGCCGTTCGGCAGGTCGACGCGCTGGGTGCTCCCGGCGCCAGCGTTGCCGAACCGGGGGTGATCGGGCATCCGCACCTTTGCCCAGGGCGTCCAGGCGCGGCGCGCCGGATCGTAGACCGACCACACCGAATGGCGCGGCCGCACGGGCATGAGGACATCGTTGGCGTAGAAGACGGTGTGGCCCGTGCCGATCAGCCGCCCGGACGCGGCGTGCCACTTCGGGGTGAAATCACAGATCGCCTCCTCGCGCGTCGCATCGAGCCGGTGGCGGCCGAGGGTATCCGCGTGCTCCATGATCGGGGACCAGCTCGCGCCCAGGTCGGCCGAGGTGAGCGAAACGACCGGATAGAAGACGTCGCTCCGTTTCAGGTTCCAACGCTGCATGGTGAGCACGACGGTGGGCGTCGCGCCGGGAATCGCCCCGGCGCGCGGATGAAACCAGCACATCACGCCGTCGTAGCCGTCGGAAATGGTGTCGAGCCTGACCCGATACCCCACCGTCGCCCCGGGAGCGGCGCCGGCGGCGCCCGCCAGCGCGAGGAGGCCGATCAGGAAGGTGCGGACGAGCGGTCGGAACCGGGGCGGGACGGAGAGCACAGCGTGAGCAGAGGAGATGCCGGGCGGGTTTCAACCGGATTGAACCGGTCCAATGATGGCGCCACCGCGGGCCGGATCAGCCGGGCAGCGCGCGCAGGAACGGGCCCATCGCCTGGGTGTAAGTCTCGTCGATCAGCGGCCCAACCCCCAGGAAGCGACGGAAGCCCGTCGCGAGTTCGGCGCGCAGGTACGCTTCCAGTTCGTCGCGAAGGTCCGTCCGGGCCGGCGCGAGCGCCGCCTGGTCGGCGGACACGCAATAACCCGACGTCCCGCCGAGCTCCGCGCCCGCGGGCAGCCCGGCACGCTGCCGGACGAAGCCGGTGATCCCGCCCGCGCCGAAGGTATCGTTGAATCCCACGCCCCGCGCATCCTCGGCGATGAGGACGGACGGGCGACGTTCGCGGAACATGCTCACGTGCGCGTGGCATTCGTAGCCGACGTGCAGGTCGCATTGCGGATAAAGCCGCAGCAGCGTCTCCAAGTCGCCGGCGAGTTCCAGTACCTCGAAACCGAGCCGCGAGGCCTCCTCCCGCAGGAACGCGTTCTTCTCCGCCACGTCGGTCCGCATCGAGGCGTCGTTGGTGGCGCTGCGGTCGGCGAAGCGCGAAGCCTGCGGGTCGGTGAGATGCATCGCGCAGCAGCGCCGGGCGTCGGGGAAAAGGTCGCGCAGCAGGCGCAGCACGGTCGCGCCCTGGTCGCGAAAGAAGGCGCTCAGCGGGGGGCTGAACACGACGGTGCGGATCTCGCGCGGCCGATGGAGCGGCCGGCCAAAGGCCGCCGGGTCGTACCACGCGGGATCCCCGGTCATCAGCGTATTGTGGATGCCATGACGCCCCAGCATCTCGACCACGCGGTGCTCGCGGCAGGAGAAGACCGGCACGCGCGCCGCCACATCGCGCAGGAACCCGAGCGTGGCCTCCGGCCAGCGGGTGAGCCGGCGGCTCTCGGCGTCGCCCGGATACGTGTTCCAGTTGGCCCCGATCGGGATCAGCGG
>CALFZM010000122.1 GCA_937952235.1 uncultured Opitutia bacterium
CCCGCATCACGGCGGCGAGCTCCTCGATCGTGGCCGGGGCCAGCCTCCGCGCGAGCCGGCGGACGGCGGTCGGGGTGAAATGGGTCTGCCCGTGGTGATGGGCGAGGTGGTTGACCACCAGCGCCGCAACCGGGGCGTCGTGGTCGAGCGGTGCCCCGATGCGACGGAGAAACTGCGTCGTGAGCGGTCCTCCGGCGGCCTCGTGACCGGGGCTGACCCAGCGCAGGGTGCCGCGTTTCTCCGCCCGTGCCGTCGTGGCGGGCTTGCCGAAGTCGTGCGCCAGCACGGCGAACATCAGGCGGCGTCGCCGCGGGCCATCGGACGCCTGCCACTCGGGCTGCAGAGCCAGGGCGTCGAGGCAGTGCGCCGTGTGGGTGAACACGTCGCCTTCCGGATGCCACTCGGGCTCCTGCGGCGTGCCCCGCAACGCGGCCACCTCGGGAAAATGTTTCAGCCAGTCGGTTTGCTCGAGGACCGTCAGGCCCAGCGAAGGGCGGCGCGCCTTGGTCGCCCATTTGTCCCATTCGCCCCAGACGCGCTCGACGGGCAGCTCGGCAAACGTGGTCGCGATCCCGCGGCAGACGGCGGCGGTTTCCGGGGCGAGCGTGAATTCGAAGCGCGCTGCGAGCTGAAATCCCCGCAGGACCCGCAGCGGGTCCTCGACGAACGCTTCGCTCGTATGCCGGAGCACCCGGGCGGCGAGGTCGCGCTGGCCTCCGTGCGGATCGATGATGGCGCCGGTGAAGGGATCGAGCGCGATGGCGTTGACGGTGAAGTCGCGCCGGGCGGCGGCCTCGGCGTCGCTGAGCTCGGGATCGGGTTGCACCGCGAAGCCGCGGTGGCCGGCGCCGGTCTTGGATTCGCGCCGGGGCAGCGAAAAATCGTACTCTTCCCCGGTGTCACGGCTGCGGACCTTGATCACCCCGAAGCTGCGACCGACGATGTCGGTGGAGCCGAACGGCGCGAGGAGGCGGTGAAGGGCCTCGAAGTCGACCCCCGCGACTTCCACGTCGAAGTCTTTCGGGGGAAGGCCGAGCAGCCAGTCGCGCACGCCACCGCCGACAAGCCGCGGCCTTCCGGCGGTGCGCACCGCGGCGAGCATCGCCCGGAGGTCTTCCGGCAGGTTGAGGGGGCGCATCGGTGCGGAGCCCCGAGATCAGCCGCGGCGCGGGAACGCGGCGAGCAGGACCAGCAGCCAGCCAGCCATGATGGCCACTCCGCCGAACGGCGTGACCGGACCCAGCCAGCGGGGCCCGCCGAGCGCGAGCCAGTAGATCGAGCCGGAAAACAGCACGATGCCGGCGCACCAGAGCCGGGTGATCCAGCCGGTGAAGCGGGCGCGGCCGGAGCCCTGGCTGCGCTCCCAGGCGGCGAGGCCCAGAAAGGCGACGGCGTGAAACAGATGGTAGCGCGAGGCGGTTTCCCAGGCCACCGTCATGCCGCGCTCCACGAGGATGGCCTTGAGGGCATGGGCGCCAAACGCTCCCAGCGTGACCCCGGTCAGCCCCAGGACGCCGGCCGCCAGCAGTGGAAGACTCACGGATCTCGGCTCCGAGCTCATGCCCGGCACCTTCGCAGATTGACTCCGGGAAACAAGGCCGCTTCTTCCCCGACGCCGTCAGGACAACGGAAAGTACGACCCCGCGGGGTGGTGATGTCACCCGCGGGAGCGGGCGCACGCGCGCCGGCGCAAAAGGGCGTTGACACGCCCTTCGCGAACCTTAGCTCTTGGCCTCTTTTCGCATGAAAACGTTCCTCGCCAAGAAGGAGACGGTGCAGCCGAAGTGGTATCTGATCGATGCCGCCGGAGTGCCTTTGGGTCGTCTCGCCGTCAAGGCCGCCAACATCGTCCGCGGCCGCCACAAGCCTTCCTACACGCCGAGCGTCGACACCGGCGATTTCGTGGTGGTCATCAATGCGGAGAAAGTGGCGCTGACCGGCAAGAAAGAGGACCAAAACGAGTACATGTTCTTCTCGGGTTTCGTCGGCGGAGAGAGCTACCGGAAGGTTTCCCTGATGCGCGAGCGGCACCCCGAGTTCATCGTGGAGCATGCGGTCAAGGGCATGCTGCCCAAGAACCGCATCGCCGCCCGGATGCTGACCAAGCTGCGGGTGTTCGCGGGCGCGACCCACACCCACGAGGCTGCCAATCCCCAGAAAATTTCCGTCTGATTCATTGCTAGCCCATGAGCGCTGCCACTCCCGCCAACGTCTTCCTCGGCACCGGCCGTCGTAAAACCGCCACTGCCCGCGTCCGCATCACCGAGGGCTCCGGCAAGCTCCTCGTCAACGGTCGCACCTTCGACGTCTATTTCACCCACGAGAATTTCGCCAAGCAGGCCTACGCGCCGCTCCTGACGGTCGAACTCCGGGAGAAGATCGATGTGACGGCCAATGTCAGCGGCGGCGGGGTCGCCGGCCAGGCGGGCGCTGTCGCCCACGGCATCGCCCGCGCGCTCCAGAAGATGAACACCGAGCTTCGTCCGGCGCTCAAGAAGGCCGGCCACATCAAGCGCGACCCGCGCGAGAAGGAGCGCAAGAAGGCCGGCCAGCCCGGCGCCCGCAAGCGCTTCCAGTTCTCGAAGCGCTGATCTCCCTTCGGCTCACGCCACCCAAAACCCTCAAGAACGCCGTCCGCCACCGTGGACGGCGTTTTTCTTTTTGCCCTTTCGCCCTCTCGTCCGAGAAATGGAGCGACGCGGGCACGTTCCCCCCGGCGGGTGGTCGCCACCGGTCCGTCCGACTGGAACGGCCCCTGCTATTCCCCAAGCCATGAAATCCCTGCTGAGCCGCGCGGCCTCCCGGACCGCTCTCTTTCTGGCGTCGCTTGCCCCGCTGGCGGCGCATCCGGGGCACGACGACGGTCATGAGTTGACGTGGGACCTCGAGCATCTCGCCAATCATCCGCGGGCGACCCTGCTTTGTGCTGCGGTGCTGGCGCTGGGTGCCTGGTCCGTGGTCGCTC
Organism: uncultured Opitutia bacterium; assembly: GCA_937952235.1. Classification (GTDB taxonomy): domain Bacteria; phylum Verrucomicrobiota; class Verrucomicrobiia; order Opitutales; family Opitutaceae; genus ER46. Next base: position 2,966 of record CALFZM010000122.1, read on the forward strand.
TCTACCGGCGGTCGCAAGCCGTTCCGGTTCAGAGCTTGCGCGGGTCGCACGCGAGTCGGGGAAAGTAGGCAGCGAGGATCCGGCGGACTTCGCGCAGCGCGGCCCTCAGCCGGATCGAACCGGGGGCAATCAGCCGCACGCTCCAGCCGCCGAGTCGCAGCCGGCTCACGCCGACCCAGGTGCCGCCGGCATGCAAGGCGTCGATCGCCGGCCTCCAGGCGGGCTCCGCCAGCGCCGCGGCCTCCGGCGTCACGATCACGATGTTGGCGAAACAGGCCTCCGCGCCCGCGCCCGCGAGTTTCGCGAGCGCCAGGAGCTCCGGGCCGGAGGTATCGAGGCGCTCGCGCAGGGCGAGTTCGCCGCCGTAGCGCACCGTCGATTCCAGCACCAGGCGGTCCCACGCCCAGGCTTCGCCGTGTGCGAGCCGGCCGGGCATCCACGGGTCGACATAAAGCGCGGCTCCACCGGGCGCGATGTCGAGGCAGGTCTCCTGGCGGTAACGTGAGCCGCGGTGGGGCACCAGCGGTTCCGGCATGACCTCGAGCCAGCCGCCTGCGGCCACGGCGTAATGGTGGCGCGCTCGCGCGGAGCCGGCATTCATCCGGAAGACGCGGCTCGCGCTGGGGGTTGTCACCAGCAACGCCGCGCCGGCCTCGACGTCGATGTCCGACTCCAGCCGGTCGCCCGCCAGGATGCCCGCGGTGGGGTTCACGATCTGGACCAGCAGCGTCGCCGTGTCGGAATCCCAGTACGGTTTGCTGAGATGGAACGGCGCGCGAAACGACTGGGCGGCGAGGACGGTGCGGCCGCCGGGGGCCGCCACGGCCCGGAGGGACAGGTGGCCGCTGAATTTCCCGGGAGCACGGACGTCCCCGTCCGCGGCCAGGTGGGTGCGGTCGGGGACGGCCGCACTCCCGGGAGGAGCGGAAGTCATGACTGGGCCCGGGCCGGCTGCGCGAACAGCACCTGCGTCTCGATCCAAGCGATCACGGCGTCGAGATTGTGCTCCCGCTTGAGATCGCAGAAGAGAAACGGCCGGTCGCCGCGCTGGAGCCGGGCATCGCGGTCCATCACGGCCAGATCCGCGCCCACCAGGGGAGCGAGATCGATTTTGTTGATGATCAGCAGATCGCTGTGGCGGATCGCAGGACCGCCCTTGCGGGGAATCTTGTCTCCTTCCGCGACGTCGATGACGTAGATGAAGGCATCGACCAGCTCCGGAGAAAACGTCGCGGTGAGGTTGTCGCCGCCGCTTTCCACGAGCACGAGTTGCAGGTCGCCGGCGTACCGGGCCTCGAGCTCACGGCAGGCCTGTTCGTTCATGGTGGTGTCGTCGCGAATCGCGGTGTGGGGACAGCCGCCAGTCTCCACGCCCGCGATCCGTTCGGCCGGCAGCGCGGAATGCCGGATGAGAAACTCCGCGTCCTCCGAGCAGTAAATGTCGTTCGTGACGACCGCCATCGAGTACCGCTCGCGCAGGCGCTGGCAGAGTTTGAGACAGAGCATGGTCTTGCCGGAACCAACCGGGCCGCCGATGCCGATGCGGGGAGGACGGGACATGGATGATGAGTAGCGG
>CALFZM010000123.1 GCA_937952235.1 uncultured Opitutia bacterium
GTGTCGGCGAACGCGAACCCCGCCGCCACGTTGCATTCCCAGATGGACGGGTCGGACGCCTCAAGCCCGCGGGCCCACGCCTCCAGCTCCCGCATCGGCTCCGCCGCGGTGCCTGTCCCGGGCGGGGCCCACACCAGCGGCGGCCGGCACCATGCCATGCGCGGAACCACGCGCTCCCGCAGGGCGCGGCCGAGCAGCCGCGTGCCCCGGGCCGCCGCGGCCCGCGCGTCGGTGTGCGGGTTTTCGCGATACATCGCGAGGCCGTTCGCGAGGCGGCACATGCGCGCGGTCACGTTGGCGTGCAGGTCGAGCACCCCGAAGAGCGGCACGCCCTCCGCGCCGGGCAGCGCCCGCAGGCGCGCGAGGAACTCGCCTTCGACGTCGGCGTGCGACTCCGTGACCATGGCGCCGTGGAGCACGAGAAAGATGCCGTCGACCCCCTGCGCCAGCTCCGGCCGGGCCCGGCGCTCGAATTCCTCCCAGTAGGCCTCGAACGCCGCATCGGCCACGAGCCCGCTCGGCGTGGCGCGCGCGTCGAGGGTCGGCCGCACGTCGAAGCCCAGCTCCGCCGCCGCCGCGAGAAACCCGTCCGTCGGCGAGCCGTCGCCCTTCCGTCCCAGCACCTCCGCCCCGCGCGCGACGGAGAAATCCTCCCAGCGCGTGAGCTCGTCGAGGAAGGTGTGGGTCTCGTGGAAGAGGCCGCCGGTGAGGATGCGGGGAGCCATGGGGTTCAAGCCGCGGGGCGGGTCGCGTTCACGGCGCCTGCCAACTGGCGGCGTGACGCTCGAAGGCGGCGCGGGCGCGGCGCAGCGCCTCGCCGATGTCGGCCGCGGTGTGCGCGGTGCTGATCGACCAGATGCCGCGCTCGATCGCCCGGACGCCCTCCTCGAGCAGGCAGCGCCGCAGGTGCGCCCACCGCGGTGCATCATGGCGGCGCACGTAGTCGCGGTAGTCCCGCACCGGCCCCTCGGCGGCGCCCGGCTTGAGCATCACGGCGTGAAAGATCAGGCCCGGTCCCTGCGGCCGCAGCGGCACGCCGAACTCATCGGCGAGAGTCGAGAGCCCCGACATGAGCTGCCGCCCGAGCGCGAGGGTCTCCGCAGGAAAGTCGGGCCCCTGCGCCAGCACCTGGTCGAGGCACCACTTGCTCGCGGCGAGGCAGAGCGGGTTGGCGTTGAGCGTGCCGGCGTGCACCACTTCGCCCGAGAGGATCTTCGCCATCGCCGCGCGCGTGCCCGCCAGCGCGGCGAAGGGGGTGCCGCCGCCGATCGCCTTGCCGAGGATCGTGAGGTCGGCCTTGTAGCCGTAATAGCCTTGCGCGCATGCCGCCCCGAAGCGGAAGCCCGTGATCGTCTCGTCCGAGATCATGAGCATGCCGTCGCGATCGCACAGCGCACGGATGGTCTCGAGCAGGCCGGCGGCGGGTTCGAGGCAGCACGTATTGCACAGGACCGGCTCGAACACGATGGCCGCGAGCTGGCCGCGGTACTGATCCACCTTCCGTCGCAGGTGCTCGACGTCGTTCCAGCGGGCGACCACGAACTGGTCGAGCACCTCGGGGATGACGCCCTGGCTCGGGTGCGCGCGGGCGGGATTCTCCTCGTCGGCCCAGGTGCCCGCCGGGTTCGCGAAACCCACGAGCCCCTCGTCCGACCAGCCGTGATAGTGGCCCTCGAAGCGCAGGATCAGCTTCCGGCCGGTGTGCGCGCGGGCCAGCCGGAACGCGGCCATGACGACCTCCGTCGCCGAGTTGTTGAAGCGTACCAGCTCGGCCGACGGAATCATCCGCTGCAGCCGCTCGGCCACCTCGAGCTCGAGCTCGCTCTGCGCGGCCCAGTGCGTGCCCAGCTCCGCCTGCGCGGCGATCGCCGCCGCCATGCCCTCGGGAGCGTGGCCGTACAGCAGCGCCCCCTGGCCGAGCTGGAAATCGAGGTAGTGGTTGCCATCGACGTCCCAGAGGTTCGGCCCGCTGCCGCGCGCGAAATAGAGCGGCACCGGCGCCTCGAGCTTCCGGATGCCGCTGTTGACGCCGGCGGCGATGCACTGCTGGGCGCGACGGAACAACGCCTCGGAACGGGAGAAGGTGTAGGGCATGGGAAGGATCAGCCGCTGGCCGCGCGCAGTTCGCGGCGGTCGAGCAGCGCCGCGACCATCGCGGCCCGCGCTTCGGTCGGAAAGCGGTGGACGGGCACCGAGAGGCTGACGGCCGCCAGCGGCTCCCCGAGGAACGCCAGTGGCACGGCGAGGCAGGCCACGCCCGCCACGGTCTCCTCGGCCTCGAGCGCGTAGCCGCGCGCCCGGGTGGCCGCGAGCTCCTGCTCGAGCGCCAGCCGCGCCGCGCGCCGGCCCCGCGCCGGCAGGAGCCCGCAGGCCTTGGTCACAAGCCGGGCCTGCTGCTCGGCCGGCAGGTGCGCGACGATGGCGCGGCCGAGCGCCGTGGTGCGGAACGGGTCGCGCGCGCCGGGCTTCACGATCCAGCGCAACGGCTGGGTCGTCTCCATCACCTCGACGTACCGCACGAACACCCCCTCGAGCAGGCCGAGGTTGACCGTCTCGTCGAACGCGGCGTGCAGCTGCGCCATGAAGGGCTGCGCCCTCCCGCGCACCGCGGCGTCCCGGCCGTACTCCCGCAGGGAGGCGAGCCGCGCGGTCAGCTCGTACGCCCCGCCGCGATCCTCCTGCTGCACGTAGCCGAGGTCGCGCAGGCTTTTCAGGATCCGGTGCACGGTGGGCTTCGGCAGCCGGGCCTCCTCCGCGAGCTCGGCGAGCGTCAGCGGCCGCCCGGTGCGGGCCAGCACCTCGAGGATGCTGAAGGCGCGGTCGAGTACGGCGATGCTCATGGATTCGGGCTTGCGCTGCGTTTCACAATGCGGAATGCCTGTCTCGTCAAACAAAATGACTCCCCTGCTCTTCGACTGCCACAATCATCTGGGCGTCGATCTGTTCTTCTATCTCAACGGCTACCATCCCTACGCCCAGGACCTGCCCGCGCTGGTGACCGAGGGACGGCACTGCGGCGTCGACCGCTGGGTCGTGTTCCCGATGGTGTCCAACCTGAGCTTCGACGTGCCGGCGATGCGCCAGGCCCGGCTGGTTTTCGGCGGGTGCGAAGCCGTGCCCTACGCGTTCGAGAACGAGCGCATGCTGCGCGAGGTCTACGAACTGTATCCCGACCTGGGCCGCTGCACGCTGCCGTTCGCGATCCTCGATCCCGCGCGCGAAGCGGCCGGCCAGATCCAGCGGCTGCGCGAGCTGCACCGGCAGTTCCCCTTCTACGGGCTCAAGATCCAGCCGACGATCATCCAGGCTCCGGTCCGCACGCTGCTCACCACGGGGCGCGGGTTTGTCGACCTGGCCGCGGAGCTCGACCTGCCGTTCCTGATCCACTCGAGCGTCGCGCCCGACGACGTCTGGTCGCAAGCCTCCGACATCCTCGAGGTCGCCGCCGCGAATCCGCACGTGCGCTTCTGCCTCGCCCATTCCTGCCGCTTCGATCGGGCCAGCCTGGACCGCGTGGCGGAGCTGCCCAACACTTGGTTCGACTGTTCCGCCCACCGGATCCATTGCGAGGGCGTCCAGCGCGGGCTGCGTTACGTGGCACCCGCCGAGCGCCGCTTCCCCGCCGACTACCGC
>CALFZM010000124.1 GCA_937952235.1 uncultured Opitutia bacterium
GACCGAGTTCGTGGCCAACATGAGCCACGACATCCGCAATCCGCTCAACGGCATCGTCGGCCTGACGCTCGCGCTCGAGGATTCGGCCCTCGACCCGCGGCAACGCGAGATCGTGACCACGCTCCGGGATTGCACGACCTACCTTTCCTCGCTGGTCGACGACGTGCTCGACTTCGCCAGCATCGAGGCCGGCCGCATCGAGCTGCGCCCGGTCGCCTTCGCCCCCGGCGACCTCCTGCGCTCGATCGTCGCGACCCTGCAGAACGACGCCACGCAGTCGGGCGCCGTGCTCACGGTCGAGGTCGACGCGGGCCTCGCCGCCCACCTGCAGGGCGACGCGGGCCGCATCCAGCAGATCCTGGTCAACTTCGTCTCCAACGCGCTCAAGTACGCCGGCGGCCACATCGAGCTGGTGGCGGGCGTGCCGGCCGGCGCCGCCGACGAGGTGGAGTTCGCGGTCCGGGACCACGGGCCCGGACTGGGCCCGGAGGAGCAGGCGGCGCTCTTCACCAAGTTCACCCGCCTCCGCCAGCGCCACGGCTCCGAGGACATCCCGGGGACCGGCCTAGGTCTTGCCGCCTGCCGCCTGCTCGCCGATGCCATGGGAGGAGCGGTCGGGGTCGAGAGCGAGCCGGGCCGGGGCGCCCGCTTCTTCCTGCGCCTGCCCGCGGTGGTGGCGGCGGAGCCTCCGCCGCCGGCGGTCGACCCGCTCGCCGACGCGCAGGTGCTCCTGGTCGAGGATACCGACTACAACGCGTGGGCCGCGACCGCCGTCCTTGCCCGCCTCGGCCTCGCGTGCGAACGGGCCGCCACCGGCGAGCAGGCCCTGCAGCTCTTCGCCGCCCGGCGCTTCAACATCGTCCTGCTCGATCGCAACCTGCCCGACATGGACGGCACGGAGGTCGCGCGCCGCATGCGTGAACTCGAGGCCGGCGGCGCCCGCGCCGTCCTGCTCGCCGTGACGGCCTATTGCACCGCGCAGGACCGCGAGCTCTGCCTCCGGGCCGGGATGGATGCCTTCGTCGGCAAGCCGCTCACGCCGGACAAGCTGCGGCGCGTGCTGGCCGAGTCGAGCCGGCGTCTCGTCGGCGCCCCGACCGTCCACGTCACCGGCGACCCCAGGCCGGCCGGGCTCGACCTCGGGCTCCTGGCGTACCTCGCCGACGGCAGCCCCGAGGGCATCGAGCGCCAGCTCCGGCGCTATCTCTCCGAGCTCGACGCCGTGCTGGTCCAGCTCGCGCCGACCGCCGCGGCCGGCGACCTCGCGACCCTGGCGGAGCTTTCCCACCGGCTGCTCAACCACACCCGGATGGTCGACGCCGCCGCGCTCGCCGGCGCGGTCACGCGCCTGGAGGTGAGCGCGCGGTCGCGCGACGCGGCGGCCTGCGAGACCTGGCTGGCGCGCGTCCGCGCCGAGTCCGCCCTGCTCAGGGCAGCAATCCTTCAGCGCTGCCCGTCGACTCCGACAGCGTGAAGCCGTGGTCGCGCGCGTAGCGCACCAGCTCGGTCGTGCTCTTCAGCTCGAGCTTCCGGAGCAGGTTGAAACGGTGCTTCTCCACCGTCTCCACCGCGATGCCGAGCCGCGGCGCGATCTCGGCGTCGCTGAGCGGCACTCCCACCAGCATGAGCAGCGAGCGCTCGCGCTCCGACAGGATCTTGTCGAACGCCAGCGGATCGCGGCGCCGCGCGGCCTTGATCCGCTGGAACGCCTCCGAGAACCAGATCCGGCCGCCGGCGATCGCCTCCACCGCGCTCTTCAGCGTCGCCACGCTGTTCGTGTTCTTGTCCACGAAGCCCTGCACCCGCAGCCGCTCCGCCTCGAATACCGTGTATTCGTCGCAATGGGACGAGAGGATGAGGATCTTCACCTGCGGCAAGCGCTGCCGGATCTCCTGCGCCACCGCGAGGCCGTCGACTCCCGGCAGGTGCAGGTCGAGCAGCACGAGATCGGGCCGGAGCTGCGCCACGAGCTCGATCGCACGCCGCCCGTCGTCGGCCTCCGCCACCACGTCGTGCCGCAGCTCCTCCGAGCACACTTTGCGCAGCACTTCGCGGAACATCAGGTGGTCTTCGACGATGACAATCCTCACGGGGGGGAAGGAAGCCGGGCCGGATCCGACGACCCGCGAAGCATGCGAAGCCCGCGCAAATCTTGGCAAGGACCAAGGGGTCCGGGCGGCCAAAGAAACGCGCGGCGACCGCTCCCGTTCGCCCGACCTGCAACTCGTTCACACGCGCGCCGCGATTTCCTGCACCCAATTCTCAAAAACGGCGCGCTGCCGCTCCAGGCTGCGCACGAGCGCGAACTGGCTGGCGGCCCGCTCCAGGTTGTGCCCGGGGTGGCGGACTTTGTAGTAGGCGTCGCCGGCGAGGTGGTCGGTGAGGAAACGCACGCCCTGCTCGAAGGTGATCACGATGCCGCCGAGCACGAGATGTGCGATCTCCGCCGGTCGAAGGAACGAGCCCGCCGTGGCCAGGTAACCCTCCGCCAAGGCGCGGAAGATCTCCGGGCGCGCCTGCACGCGGTCGAGCGAGCGTTCATCCTCGGCGGCGGCATTGGTCGCCGAGCGCACGAGGTCGCCGAAATCGTGCAGCGCCAGCCCCGGCATCACCGTATCGAGGTCGACCACGCAGAGCGCGGCGTGCGTCGCCTCGTCGAGCATCACGTTGTTGAACTTGGCGTCGTTGTGCGTGACGCGCTCCGGAATCTCCCCGGCCGACTGCAGCCGGTGCAGCGCGTCCGCCAGCGGCTCGCGCTCCAGCGCGAACGCGATCTCGGCCCGCGCGGCGGACGCCCTTCCGGCCACGTCGGCCAAGACGGCCCGCTGCAGCGCCTCGAAACGGCGTCGGGTGTGGTGGAAGGCGAGAATCGTCTCGTGCAGCCGGCCGCCGGGCAGGTCGACCAGGAGCCGCTGGAACTCGCCAAACGCCCGCGCCGCGGCCGCCGCCTGTTCCGGCGTCCGCACGAGATCGTAGCTGCACGCGCCCTCGATGAAGTCGTAGCAGCGCCACCAGCCGCCGTCTCCGTCCCGATGATACGGGACCCCGTCCCGCGCCGGCACCAGCGTCAGGGCCCGCCGCGCCGCATCGGGCTGGCCGCGCGCGCGCTCCCCCGCGTGCCGCGTCACCCGCTCGATGTTCGCCATCAGCGCGGGCACGTCCCGGAACACCCGGTCGTTGATCCGCTGCAGCAGGTACCGCCGCCGTCGCCCGCCCTCCGTGCAGGTCACCGCGAAGGTGTCATTGATGTGCCCGCTGCCGTGGGACCGGGCGGCGCCGAGCTCGCCCGGCAGCGAAAACGCCCGCACGATCGGTTCGAGGTCGGGTACGAGGGAGGTGACGCTCATGTGCGGCCGGAAAAACCCCCAGCGCAGCCGGCATCGCCGCGCGGCTCAATCCGGAAACGCTGCGGCCGGCGGGCGCGCTTCCCGCCGGGCGGCCCTCAACGGGACTCTTGCAGCTGGCCTTCAACTCAGCCGTGAAAACGGCCGCGCTGAAAGGTGGAGCAGCTTGTCCTCAAGCAGCTGCGGACCGGTCCATCGCACGTCAGCCGCCTGGGGACAGGCGGCTCCACCGCAACGGCATCGTTTCGGCTCAGATCTTCAGCCAGAGCTTCCGCCGGTATAGGGCGTAAAGCAGCAGCCAGAGCACGAGCAGCGTCGCGCCGCCCAGCAGCAGCGGCTGGTACGCCTCGCCCAGGACCTTGAAGGTGCCGGCACCGAGGTGCGTCACCAGGTTCTTCTGGATGAAGCCCTCGAACAGGTGCGCGAAGAGGTAGGCGGCGATCGAGTTGGCGCCGATCACGAGGAGCGGAAAGGCCCAGCGCTCCCGCCGCCCCAGGTCGATCACCCCATGGAACGCCGCCAGCAGCAGCAGGCACCAGCCGCCGGAGTAGAGCACCCACGAGGGGGTCCAGATCCGCTTCACCACCGGGCAGAGGCCGAGCGCGCCGAGCAGCCAGCCCGCGGCGAGCGCCGCGACTCCCGCGACGACAAACCAGCGCAGGCGGGCCGCCGGCGTTCGCCCGGAGCGCAGCACGTTCCCGGCGATGAGGCCCAGGAGCATGGTGGCCAGCGTCGGGACGAAGCTCAGCGTGGCGTATCCGCCTCGATTGGACACGAACGGCCGTTCGCGCCCGAAGAGGTTCAGGAACCAGGTGTCGAACGCCCAGGCGGCGTTGCTGTTTTTCTGCCAGTGGACCGCGAAGCCCTCCAGGCCGTGCGCTTCCAGCCAGGAGGCGGTCACGCCCACCCTTGCATAGTCGAAGTCGGGCGGCGGCCGCGGGTACCACGCGAAGAGCGCCCAGGTGCCGGCGAGGATCGCGCCCAGCGCGGCCCATTGGACCCGCACCGTCTGCAGTCCCAGCGCGAAGAGGAAGCCGTACCCGAGCCCGATCTGTGTCAGCGTGTCCTCGAAGGTCCAGTTCGTCACGTTCGTGCCGGTCGACCGGAGGAACACGCCGAGCAGCACCAGGACGAGGGCGCGCCACGCCGCATGGCCCAGCAGCGCCGGACGCGAGTGGCCCCGCGCGGTGCGGCTCGCGATCGAGAAGGGCAGCGCCACGCCGACGAGGAACGAGAACGACGGCTGGATGAGGTCGTGCAGCGTGCATCCGACCCACGGCACATGACTCTGGTGCCAGGCGAGGAATTTCCAGAAGCCGCTGTCCGGAATCGCCTGCGCCACCCGGCCGAGCCGCAGCACCTCGGCCATCATCAGGAACATCACGAATCCGCGGTAGGCGTCGATCGACGCCAGGCGGCCGGGCGCGGGCGGGGCGACGGGCACCGAGGCGCCCGGGGGGTTCAGGTCGGGAGCGGCGGAGGGCATCGAAACTCCGGAACGCGGGACGGTCAGGGCACGCGGGCCGGTGCCGGCGCGGCGGCACCCCCGGCCGCCCGGAGCCGTTCCTTGGCCCGCAGGAGCTGCCGCAGCGGGTGGAATTCCTCCTCGAGCGTGAGCGGCATCGGCGCGCGCGTCACGATGCTGGCCGCGACGAAATCGAAATAGTCCCGCGCGGGCCCGGAGCGCTCGAGCGGCTCCGTCATCTTGCCGGGCGTGGCGAGACGCGTGCGCAAGCCGCCGTCGACCGACTCGATGAAGCCCTTCGTGCCGAAGACGCGCAGCGTCTCGTTGCCGTGCGGCAGTCCGGTGTTGGGCGGGTTGAGGTAGTTGATGACGATCGAGGCGAGGCCGCCGTTCTCCAGGACGATCTGGACGGCGCCCGCGATCTTGCCGTCGCCCGCCTCGGGTTTGCCGGTCGTCGTCTCCCACCCCGCGATCGATGCAATCCGCACGCCGCCCACGTGCTCGACCAGGCGCGCCGCGTGGATGCCCGCCTGCAGGAACATGCCTCCGTCGATGGCCTCGTCCTGCGGCCGGCGCGGTCCATAGCGGTAGGATTTCTGCACGAAGACCTGGATCACGTCTCCCACCGCGCCGGCGCGCACCTGCTCGCGCAGCGTGAGGTACGGCTGCGCAAACGCCGTGCCGGCCATCTCGTGGAAACGCCGGCCAGTGCGCCGCGCCACCGCGAGCACGCGGTCCAGCTCCGCCTCGGTCAGTGCCGCCGGCTTCTCGGCGTAGACGTGCCGCCCGGCTTCGAGGCAGCGGATAGCGTCGGCCGCCTGGTCCGCCCGCCGGGGCGAACACAGCGAGACGATTTCCACCGCGGGGTCGGCCAGCATCGCCTCGAGCGAGGGGTGCTGCCGCACGCCGTCCGGCAGCGCGCCGGCGCGGGTCTGCGCGACCGCGACGAGCCGCGCGTGCGGATGGGTGGCGAGTTTGTCCGGGCGCAGTTGGTGGCCGTTCGCGCCGTAGAGGCCGACGCCCAGCCGGCGCGGCGGGGGCACCGGCTCGGCGCTCCCGCCCCGGCCGAGGGCGAGACCGAGACCCAGGAGGCAGCACAGCAGACGCGGGAATTTCATTGGCGGACGGAGGCGGGGGTGGACGGCGCCGAAGACGCACGGCGAGCATGCGGAGATTTCCCGCGCGGCGTAAAGCGCCATGTCCACGCCGGCCCGGTCCGCAGGTTCATCGCGCGATAGTGCCATCGCGGCGGCGCACAATGGAGTCGCGTTGCGGCGGCGGCGCCCTCTAGTTTCCGGTCGCGCGGACACCCCGACGCAGCCCCATGAGCCACGCCACGCCTTCGCTCGACCCCCGTGCTCCGGTTTCGATCCATCCGTCCGTTCCCGCCGCGGGCCCCGCGCCCGTGCCGGCGTCAGCGGACCAGCGGCTGCAGTCGCTCGATGCCTACCGCGGGCTGATCATGGTCGCGCTCGCGTTCAACGGCTTCGGGCTCGCCGGCGTGGCGCGCAATCAGCTGCGCGAGCAGCCCGACTCCGGTTTCTGGGCGGCGGTCCTGCACCAGTTCGAGCACGTCGAGTGGATCGGCATTGGCTTCTGGGACCTGATCCAGCCCTCGTTCATGTTCATGGTCGGCGTCTCGATGGCCTACTCGTACGTGCGCCGCCAGCGCGAGGGGCAATCGTGGAGCCGGATGTTCGGACACGCCTGCTGGCGCGCCCTCGCGCTGATCGCGCTCGCGGTGTTTCTCTCGTCGGCGTCGAGCCGCGCGACCAACTGGACGTTCATGAACGTCCTCGCGCAAATCGGGCTTGGGTACCCGTTTCTCTTCCTGCTCTGGGGACGCTCGCCGCGGTTTCACGCGCTCACCGCCCTCGTGCTCCTGGCCGGCGTGTGGCTGATGTATGCATCGTTCCCGGGCGCGGGCCTCGATGTGACGAAGGGCAACCCGCAGGCCGGCGTGTCGGCCGCGTGGGCCCAGCAGCATCTCACGGACGTCGGCGCGGCCTGGCACAAGAACGCGAACCTCGGCCACGCGATCGACCGGTGGTTCCTGAATCTCTTTCCCCGGGCCGAGCCGTTCGCGTTCAACAGTGGCGGCTACCAGACGATCAATTTCATCCCTTCGCTGGTCACGATGCTGTTCGGGCTCATGTGCGGCGAACTGCTCCGCTCAAGCCGGGCCGCGCCGCGCAAGGCACTGCTGCTGTTTCTGGCGGGGCTCGGCGGGCTGGCCGCCGGGGCTCTCCTCGAGCTGGCCGGAGTGCCCCTGGTGAAACGCATCTGGACGCCTTCCTGGGCGCTATACTCCACCGGCTGGTGCTGCCTCATCCTGGGTTCACTCTACGCGATCATGGACGTGCACCGCTGGCGGTCCTGGGCATTCCCGCTGCTGGTCGTGGGCATGAATTCGATCGCCATCTACTGCCTGGGCCAGTTGCTCCGCGGCTGGACGGCACGGTCGCTGCAGACGCACCTCGGCGAAAACGTCTTCAAGCTTCTCGGCGCCGCATGGGCGCCCTTCGTGCAGGCGACGCTCGTGGGCCTCGTGTTCTGGCTGGTGTGCTACTGGATGTACCGGCGGAAGATCTTCCTGCGCCTCTGATGCCGCCGCCGGATTCCGAGGCCTTCGTCTGGTACGCGCGGCATCTGCAGCCCCATGAACCGATGCTGCGCGCCTGGCTGCGCAGCCGTTTCCCTGCGGCGGATGAGGTGGACGACGTGGTCCAGGAGGCGATCGCCCGCGTCCTGCGGGCTCAGGCCACCACGCAGATCGTCTCGCCCAAGGCGTTCCTGTTCGCGACGGCGCGGAATCTCGCGCTGGGCCGGATGCGGCAGCGGCACGTGGCGGTCAGCTTGGACTGCCTAGCGGAAATCGACGCGGAGAGCGTCTTGGATGAGGCAGCGCCGGTGCCCGACCAGGTCGCCCGCGCGCAGGAACTCGAACTCTTGACCCAGGCGATCCAATCCCTCCCCACGCGGTGCCGGCAGGTGCTCACGCTGCGCAAGATCTATGGCCTCTCGCAGAAGGAAGTCGCCGCCCGGCTCGGCATCTCCGAGCACACGGTCGAGGCGCAGGGCACCATCGGCCTGCGCAAGCTCGCGGCGTATTTCGAGCAGATCGAGCGTTCGCATCCTCCGCGGCCATGAACGCCTCCGCCTTCCCTTCTCCTCCGGACGGCGCCCCTGCCGCCGAAGCGGCCGCCTGGGTGCTGCGGTGCGACCGCGGCCTGACCGCGGCGGAACAGGATGCGTTGAGCGCCTGGCTGGCCGCCGATCCCGCGAATCGCACGGCGTTCGCCCGGCAGCGGCAGCATTGGGGGCGCCTCGACCGCCTGGCGGCCTGGCGGCCGGAACATGCGACCGATCCCAATCCCGATCTCCTCGCCCCACCGCTGCGCCGCCGGCTTGCCCCCTGGCTGTGGTCGGGCGCCGCCGCGGCGATGCTCGTGCTCGGGGCGGCCTGGCTGTCGCGTCCCGACGCGACGCTCGTCCCGGAGCGCGTCGCGGTCGTCCCCGAAGCCGGCCTTCCTCCGGCCGGCCCGAGCCAGCGCGTGCTGCCCGATGGCTCGATCGTCGAGCTGAATCGCAACGCCGAGATCACCGTGGCTTACCTGCCGCACGAACGCCGGGTGTCGCTGCGGAGCGGCGAGGCCCTTTTCTTCGTGGCGAAGCAGCCGGGGCGTCCGTTTGTGGTCGTTGCGCAGGGCGTTGCCGTGCGGGCGGTCGGCACTGCGTTCAACGTGCGCGTCGCGGACCGGGTGGTGGAGGTGCTCGTCACCGAGGGCACCGTGCAGGTGGAACGTCCGCCGGAACCCGCCTCCGCCCCGGTGTCGGCGCCCGAACCCGCGCCGTTGCTGCACGCCCGGCAGCGGGCCGTGATCGACCTCGCGGCGACGGCACCCGCCCCGCAGATCGCGACGCTGACCGCGGGCGAGATCGAGCGCGTGCTGGCCTGGCAGCACCGCCAGCTCGATTTCAGCGGCGCGCCGCTGGCGCAGATCGTGGCGGAGTTCAACCGCCGCAATCGCATCCAGCTCGTCGTCCTCGACCCCGAGCTCGCGGCCGAGCGGATCAGCGCGACTTTCCGCTCGGACAACATCGAGGGCTTCGTGCGCCTGCTGGAGGCGGGCTTCGGCGCGCGCGCCGAGCGCCGCGGCGAGGCGGAGATCGTGCTGCGCCGCGACGGCGCGCGCTGAACCCTCGGGCCGATGGACGTCGCAGGGCGGCGCGCGTCGCGACGCGAGAAATTTTTTTAACGGAAAGTCCGGGCACGCGCATCATGGACGCGAACCACGTCCGCATGCGCCCCACGCTTTCACTTTCCTCCCGTGCTCCTCCTCGGCGCCGCGCTCCCCACCCTCCTCCGGTTTGCGTTCCCCCGGCTCCTCGGCCCCGGCCTCTGGCTGGTGCTCGCCTCGGCTCTTGCCGCGGAGGCGCGCACCGTGGACTTCGACCTTCCCGCCGGCGACGCCGCGCTCACGCTGAAGCTGTTCGCGGGCCAGGCCGGGCGCGACCTCATGTTTCCCGCCGACCCGGTCGCGGGCATCCGCACGCCGCGCGTACGCGGTCACCTTGATCCCCACTCCGCCCTCGGCCTCCTGCTGACGGGCACGCCCCTTGCCTTCACCGAGGACGCCGCGACCGGTGCATTCGTCGTCCGGCGCGCGGTTGCCGGTGTTCCTCCCTCCTCCGCTTCCGACCCTTCCCGCATGCTCTCCAAGAATCCCCTCCGGGTGCTCGCCGCCTGGATCGCCGGCTCGTTCGCCGCGCACGCCCCGGCCGACGCCTCCACGACCGCCGCGCCTGCCACCGGCACGATCGCAGGCTACGTCAGCAACTCCGCCACGAAGAACCTGCTCGAAGGCGCCCGCATCGAGATCCCGACGGCGGGGCTGGCCGTGCTGACGGACAGCACCGGGCGCTACGTGCTCACCGGGGTGCCGGCGGGCACCCACGAACTCACCGCGAGCTACCTCGGCCTCGACCCGGGCCGGACGCGCGTGACGCTCGGCGCCGGCGGCCGCGCGGAGCAGAACTTCGACCTCACGACGGGCATCTACCGCCTGCAGGAGTTCAAGGTCACCGGCGAACGCGAGGGCGCCGCGGCCGCGATCACGGCGCAGCGCAATGCCGAGAACGTGAAGAACATCGTGGCGATGGATACATTCGGCAACCTGCCGAACATGAACCCCGGCGAGGTCGCGATCCGGCTTCCCGGCGTGGCGGGCAATCTTGATAACGAGGGCAACGTCACCAACGTGATGGTGCGCGGAATGGGCTCGGCGCTGAATACCGTCTCGATCGACGGCGGCATGGCGCCGAGCGAAGGCGGCATGTCCCGCAGCTTCCCCACCAGCTTCATCAGCGGGGCGCTGTTCGACCAGATCGAGGTCACCAAGGGTCTCACGCCGGACAAGAGCGCCGCGTCGATGGGCGGGGCGATCGACATGAAGACGCGTTCGCCGCTCAGCCTGCGGGAGAAGCGCCGCTTCACCTACAGCTTCTCCGCGCGGGCCGCGCCATCGTTCACGGAACAGACCCCGCTGCGGGAGGCGCACCGGTATCATCCGCTGCTGAACGCGTCGTATCAGGAAGTCTTCGACGTCTTCGGCGGCACGCGCAACCTGGGCGTCTCGCTCACGCTGTTCTACAGCGAGAATGTGGCGGGGTTCTTCAACACCATCCGGGACCACCAGAACACCACCGCGCGCCCCGCTTTCATCTGGGACTACCGCACCGTCGATTCGTACAACAACCGCAAGCAGGGCAGCATGAACGTGCGCGTCGATTACCGCCTCTCGCCCGCGACGCGGCTGTCGTTCAGCGCCCTGGGCAACAACGCGCACGAGCCCTACCGGCGCGTCTACGAGGTGCGCGCGTACACCAACCAGACGGTGGGCACCACCGCCACCGCCGGCATCCTGCCCGGCTACACCGACCGGATCACGGAGGTCCGTGCGGTGCCGGCCTCGACGATCGACGTCACGTCCTCGACGTTCAGCTTCTACAACCGGCTCCGCTCCGTCGACCTCGGGGCCGAGCATCTCTTCGAGCGCTGGCAGATCGACTACAACGGCCGCTACAGCCGCGCCCACATCAATCCCGGCAGCAGCAACGGTGGCGTGATGATCAACCGCCTGGCCAATGTCGGCTGGCGCCTCGACCGCACGGCGAACGAACTGCACCCGGCCTTCGTGCAGACCGCGGGGCCCGATCTCACCAACCCGGAAAACTACCGCCCGGTCACCGTCAGCAACCGCAACGAGAGCAACAACCATGACATCAAGGAGGCCCGCGGCAACGTGCGCTACCGGCTGCCGCTGGCTGCGCCGACTTTCCTGAAGACCGGCTTCAACTGGCGCCACCAGCGCGCGTTCAACGGCAGCGACATGCGGCGCTGGAATTACACCGGCACGACCGCGCTGCCTTCCGATCCCTCGATTCGCACCTTCGATCGGGTGAAGACCGGCCGCGCGATCCCGCTCTGGGAGACCGCGGCGCACATGACCAAGGACGGCCCGGCCAATCCGGCGTTGTGGCGCGAGGACGCATACTTCCGCGCGGCCGGCCAGTACACCGGCACCCGCGCCGTCGAGGAGACCGTCACCGCCGGCTACCTCATGGCCCAGGGCAAACTCGGAACCGGCGGACTGCTCGGACGCACCGGCTACCTGGGCGGCGTCCGCACCGAGAAGACGGAGATGGCGAGCTGGGGCTGGGTTCGCGCCCACTCCGGCAGCACGGCGGCCCAGCAGCAGGCGGACCCCGTCGGTTCCGCGCAGCGCGATTATGCGAACACGCGCCGCGAACTGGCCGGCGAGTACACGAAGTCGTTTCCCAGCGTGCATTTCACCCACGACGTGACGAGCAACCTTCGCGCGCGCCTGAGCTGGTCCACGGGCTTCGGGCGACCGGCGATGAGCAACGCCCTGCCGAACGAGACGTTCAACGACACGGCCCAGACGCTCACCATCAACAATCCAAGCCTGCTGCCGCAGATGGCGAAGAACTGGGACGCGACGCTGGAGTACTACTTCGAGCCCGTCGGCAACCTCTCCGTCGGCTGGTTCCACAAATCGATCCGCGATTTCATCGTCAGCGGCATCAACGCCGGCACGGTCGCCACCGGCCCCAACAACGGCTACGACGGCGAATACGGCGGCTACACCATCCTGACCACGTTGAATGCGGGCACCGCGGTCGTGCAGGGCTGGGAGTTCAGCTACCAGCAGCAGTTCACCTTCCTGCCCGGCCTGCTGAAGAACCTCGGCCTGCTGGTGAACTACACGGTCCTCGACACGCGCGGGAACTTCGGCGGCACCGCGAACCTCACCACCGGGCAGGTCGCGGGCTTCATCCCCAAGACCGCCAACCTGATCCTTTCGTGGCGGTACCGCGGGTTCAGCTCGCGCGTTCTCGTCAACTACACCGGCGACGGCATCACGAGCTACACCGCGACCTCGGTGGGCCGCAACCTGTACCGGGCGGAGTCCACGCGCGTGAATGTCGGCGTCGGCTACGAGGTGCGCCCCGGCATCACCCTTACGTGCGACATCTCGAACCTGTTCAACGAGCCGCAGGAGTATTACCGTGGCGTTCCGGAGCAGATCCAACGCTGGACCCACACGGGCACCACGATCTCCCTCGGTGTCTCCGGCCGCTTCTAACCGCTCATGTCCGACCCTGCCACCACCTCCGGTATCCGCTATGCCCACACCAACCTCACGGCCGCCGACTGGCGCCGGCTCATGGCATTCTACGTGGAGGTGTTCGCCTGCGTGCCGGTGAGTTCGGAGCGCGACAACCGGGGCGCGTCCTTCGACGCCCTCACCGGGCTCGTGGGCGGCGGCGTCAGGGGCCGCCACCTCCGGCTTCCCGGCCATGGCGAGCACGGCCCGACCCTGGAGATCTTCCAGTTCGATCCGCAGCTGCCAGCTGCCGGCACCGCGCTCAACCGGCCGGGATTCGCGCACATCGCGTTCGAGGTCCCGGACGTCGCTGCGAAGCGCGCGGAGATCCTGCGCTGGGGTGGCCGGGATTTTGGCCAGCAGGTCACCCTCGACATTCCGGGCGCGGGCCGGCTCACCTTGATCTACATGACCGATCCCGAGGGCAACATCGTCGAGCTGCAGCGCTGGCACCGCGACGCCACCTGAGCGCGAGCGCCGGCTTCTCCCCGCTGCCCGCCATGACGCACCGTTTCACCCGCCTTCGCCGCCTCCTCCTCGCCGCCGCGCTCGGCCTGCCCGGGCTCCGCGCCGAGGTGCTGATCGACCGGATCTTCCTCCCGCACGGCGCGTCGCCGAGCAGTTTCGCCATCGGCCTGCCGGGCGGCGTGAGCTTCTGCTTCGACCCGCTGCGCGGCGCCGTGAGCTACGTCTGGACCGGCGGCTTCATCGACGCAACGCCCGCGCGGCCCGGGCTGGGCAAGTTCACCTCCGCGGTGAAACTGCTGGGGCCGATCGTGTATCAGGAGACCGGAGTCGCGCCGTTGCGGCGCGACGACCCGCGGCGGGTGCCCGCGGTGGAGTTCACCGGCTACACGCTGAAGGCGGCTGCCATCGAGTTCCGCTACGCCCTCGACGGGCGCCCGGTGCGCGAGGAGATCGCCGTCCGCGCCGACGGCCGCGCGCTGGTGCGGACGCTGCACGTCGCGGGTGGGGCCGATGCGCGGTGGTGGCACGTCGTCGACGGGCAGCCGGCCCGGGAGCTCACGCCCGCGGCCGGGGGCGCGCTCGTGCTCGAACTGCCGCTGGCCGCGCCGGCGCCGGCGCGCTGACCCGTCCGACTCATGCTGCCGCCCCGCCTCGTCCCCGAACGCCCTTTCCGTCCGCTGGCCCGCGGTTTCGCGCTGCTCCTGGCCCTGGCGGCACCGGCCCTCCGCGCCGGCTATGTGGTCGAGAACGTGCCCTACCCGGCGGAGATCACGGGCGGCATCGCCGCGGTGACCTTCACGCCGGGCGGATCGCTGGTGATCGCCACCCGGCTGGGCGAAATCTGGATCCGGAACGCCGCCGGCGCCTGGCGGCGGTTCGCCCGGGGGCTCGACGAGCCGCTCGGGCTGGTCGCGGAATCGGAGACGCGGATCTTCGTCGCGCACCGGCCCGAGCTGCTGCGCGCCGACGATCGCGACGGCGACGGCCGCGCCGAGACGTTCGAGTCGATTGGCGGCAGGTGGGGCGCCACGCAGAACTACCACGAATTCTTCTACGGCCTGAAACGCGACCGGGCGGGCAACTTCTACGGCGCGCCCTCGCTGGGCTCGACCGGCGCCGCGAGCCCCGAGCAGCGCGCGCTGTATCCGACCCTGCCCTACCGCGGCACGCGCAACCTCGAGAACGTGCTCGAGCCGACCGGCCACCGCTCCGAGGTGCCCTGGCGCGGGTGGGTGGTCCGCATCACGCCGGATGGCCGGATGGAGCCGGTCGCGGCGGGCTTCCGGCAGGCCAACGGCTTCGGCCTGAGTCCCGACGGCGACCTGTTCGTCACCGACAACCAGGGCGACTACAAGCCGTCGACCGGCCTGCTCCACGTCGAGCAGGGCGACTTCCACGGCCATGCCGCGAGCCTGAAGTGGGAACCGGGCTTCGACGCCGCCGCGGTCACGACGGAGGCGCTGTGGCGCCGGCTCAAGACGCCGGCGGTCGTTTTTCCCCACGGGCCGCTCGGCGTCTCGCCGGGCGAGCCCGTGTGGGACGAGAGCGGCGGGAAATTCGGCCCGTACGCGGGCCAGGTCTTCACGGGCGATTACAGCCGGATCGTGATCCGGGCGTCGCTGGAGAAGGTCGCCGGCGCATGGCAGGGCGCCGCGTTTCCCTTCCTTGGACGCAACGAAAACGCGCCCTACGTCACGGGCGACCGGCTCAAGGCCGGCACGACGCGTGGCGCCTTCGGGCCCGACGGCAGCCTCCACCTCGCCGCCACCGCCGGACAGGGCGCGGGCGAGGACGGGCTGCAGCGCGTGCGCTGGGATGGCCGCGTGGCGCCGGACGTCCACGACATCCGGCTCACCGAACGCGGCTTCCGGCTGACGTTCACCCGTCCCATGAATCGGGATACGCTCGCCGCGGCGGGCAACTACGAGCTCACGCGTTTCCGCTACTACTACCACTACAAGTACGGGTCGCCCTGGGTCGACGAGGCGAAGGTCGCGGTCCGCGCGGTCGCGCCCGCGGCGGACGGCCTCGCGGCGAACCTCGAGGTCGAGGGGCTGGAGCCGGGCTACATATACGAGTTCTCCCTGCCTCGCCTGCGCACGCAGGCGGGCGAACCGCTGGCCAATCCGCTCGGCTACTACACCGCGAACCGCCTGCACGACGGCCGGGTGGCCGTCGGCGGCACCACCCGGCTCCCGCGCCCGGGGGAAACCTCCCTCACCTCGCGCGAAGCACCCGGTGAGACGGCCAGGTCGAGCGCGGCCGAGACCATTGCGGCCGGCGAACGCGTCTACCGGTTCTACTGCGTGGCCTGCCACCAGCCCGACGGCCGCGGCGTCGCGGGCGGAGCGGCCAATTTCGTCGACGACCGCAGCCGGCTCGCGAAGTCGGACGCCCAATTGCTCGAGGTGATCACGAACGGCATCGAGGCGAAGGGCATGCCGGGATTCGGCGCCATCATCAATCCCCTGCAGCGCCGCGCCGTGCTCGCGTACCTTCGTTCCCAGTTCGGCGGGCCCGCGACGCCGGCGCCGTAAGGCGGACGGGCGCGCGCTGTGCGGTCCGAGGGTCGAGCCGCGCGCCCGGCGGAGGGAGTTCCGGGGCTCCCAGGTGAAGATTCCCGGCCGTGCCGCACCGGCGGGCGATCCGCGCGCTCCCGATTCCCTCGCAGCCGGGAAGTTTGAGATTCCTCCCTTCCCCCGCCTCTGGTTGATCGTCGCGCGCATGACGCTGGCCGCGCCGATCCTCATCCTCGCCCTGGCGGGCTTCACCCAGGGCATGACCGGGTTCGGCTTCGGGCTGGTGTCGATGGCGCTGCTGCCGCTCTTCCTGCCGTTCAAGGACGCGCTCGTCGTCGTCGCGGTCCTCAACGTCCCCGTCTGCCTGCTCACGCTCTACGCCAACCGCCGCCACGTGCAGTGGCGCCGCGGGCTCGCGCTGGCGCTGGGCTCCTGCGTCGGGGTGCCGATCGGCTTCTACCTGCTCGTCCGCCTCGACGGCCCGCTGCTGCTGCGGATCCTCGGCGGGCTGCTGTGCGCGTTCGCCCTGCACGAGCTGCTGCTCGCGCGCCGGCATCCCCTGCGCTTCCCGGCCTGGAGCGGGTTTCCGGTCGGCCTGCTCAGCGGCGGCATCGGCGGCGCGTTCAACGTCGGCGGCCCGCCCGTGATCGCGTACGTCTACGCGCAGCCCTGGACCAAGGAGGAGATCGTCGCGGTGCTCCAGCTCGTCTTCGGCTCCAGCGCGCTGCTGCGGCTCGCGTTCGTGGGCCACTCCGGACTGCTCCACCGCGAGCTGGGGCAGCTCTCGCTCCTGGCGCTCGTGCCGCTCGTCGCCGGCATCCTGGCCGGCGGCGCCCGCCTGCTCCACCGGGTGCCGCTGCGGCCGCTCAAGCTCGCGGTTTTCCTGTCGCTTCTCGTCCTCGGAGCGAAGTATCTCCTGGGCCTCTGACGGCGTCCCGGCCGCGCCGCCTTCGCGCATGAAAACGTACCCGCTCTACCTCAACGGCGAATTTGTCGCGACCGCCACGTCGCGCCCCGTGCTCGATCCGGCCACGGGGGCCGAGTTCGCCCGGATGTGCACCGGCGAACGCGACGTCGTCGCCCGCGCCCTGGCCGACGCGCACGCCGCATTCCTCGCCTGGCGCCACGTCGTTGGGCGGACGCGCGGGGATTTCCTCCGGCGGATCGCCGCCGAGGTGGAAGCGAGGCAGGACGAGTTTGCGCGGACGATCACGCGGGAGAACGGCAAGCCGCTCGCCCAGAGCCAGGGCGAGGTGGCGATGACGATCGATCACCTGCGCTGGTTCGCCGAGGAGGCGCGGCGCGGCTACGGGCGGATCATCGCACCGCAGGCCGACGGGAAGCGCCACCTCGTGCTCAAGGCGCCGGTGGGGGTGGTCGGCGCGATCAGCCCGTGGAACTTCCCGCTCACGCTGGCCGCACGGAAGGTCGCCCCGGCGCTCGCGGCCGGCTGCACCGTGGTGCTCAAGCCCGCGAGCGCCACGCCCCTGAGCGCCGCGCTGTTCGCGGAAGCGGTGCACGCGGCCGGCGTGCCCCGCGGCGTATTCCAGCTCGTGGCCGGCGCGGCCGGTCCGATCGGCGCCGAGTTCCTGGAGAACCCCCTGTGCCGCAAGGTCACCTTCACCGGTTCCACCGAGGTCGGCCGCACGCTCATCGCGGGCGCGGCGCGGCTGATCAAGCCGCTCTCGCTCGAGCTCGGCGGCCATTCCCCGGCGATCGTGTTCGACGACGCCGACCTGGCGCGCGCCGTCGAGGGCGTCCTCCTGGCGAAGTTCCGCAACACCGGCCAGTCCTGCATCGCGGCGAACCGCATCTACGTGCAGCGCGGGGTGGCGGACCGGTTCATCGCTGCGTTCGTCGGGCGTGTCCGGGCGATGAAGGTCGGCCCGGGGCTGGAGCCCGGCGTGGAGATCGGCCCGCTGATCAACGCCGGGGCCGTCGACCTCGCGCTCGCCCACATCGACGATGCCCGGACGCGGGGCGCGGAGCTGCGGTGCGGCGGACGCCGGGTGCCGGGGCTGGGGCCCGCGTTCCTGGAACCCACGGTGCTGACGGGCGTGTCGGCCGCCGCGCTGGGCATGTGCGACGAGACGTTCGGGCCGGTGGCTTATATCAACGTCTTCGATACGGAGGCTGAGGTCGTGGCACGGGCCAACGACACCGCGTACGGCCTGGCCGCTTATGTCTTCACCCGTGACCTGGACCGCGCCTTCCGGCTGATGGAAGCGCTCGAAGCGGGGATGGTGGGCGTCAACGATGGGTTGCCGACGACCAGCAACGCGCCGTTCGGCGGCATGAAGCAGAGCGGCTGGGGGCGCGAACTCGGGACCGAGGGCCTCGAGGCGTTTCTGGAAACCAAGCACGCCTCGCTCGTGCTGGGCTAAACAGGTCCGTCGGCGCCCGCCATGCTGGATTACCTGGCCGTCCCAGCCGCTGACCTCGGACGCGGCACGTCCGTGCGGGTGCGCCGTCTTGGCGACCTGGCCGCCGTCGCCGCCGACTTTGCGGCGGCCATGGAGAGCGAGATCGTAACGGCGCGCGCCGCGGGCCGGCCGGCCACGCTCATCGTGCCGGTGGGGCCGGTCGACCCGTTTCCGCTGCTCGCGCGGAGGATCAATGCGACCCGCCTCGACTGCCGCGACGTCGTGTTCATCAACATGGACGAGTACCTCGGCGCGGACGATCGCTACGTGCCGCTCGAGCACCCGCTGAGTTTTCGGGCCTACATGAACCGGGCGTTCTACGACCTGCTCGACCCCGCGCTCGCGCCGCGCCCGGCCCATCGCGTGTTCCCGGATCCGGCGGATCCTGCCGGCATCGCGCGGCTGATCGCGGAGCGGGGCGGCGTCGATGCGTGCTTCGGCGGCATCGGCATCAACGGCCACATCGCCTTCAACGAACCGCCCGAACCCGGGCTTACGTCGACGCCCGCGGCCTTCGCCGACCTGCCGACGCGGGTGCTCACCCTCGCGCGCGAGACCCGCACGATCAACGCGGTCACGGTCGGCGGCGAGATCGGGGTCATTCCGACGCGCGCCGTGACCGTGGGCATGCGGGAAATCCTCGCCGCCCGGCGGCTCCGATTCTACTGCAACCGGCCCTGGCAGAGCGCCGTCGTGCGCCGCGTGCTGCACGGCCCCGTGACTGCGGCGTGCCCGGCATCGCTGCTGCGGCTGCATCCCGACGCCGAGATCGCGGTCGCGGCTTACGTGGCGGAGCCGCCCGATATCCGCCTGCGCTGATGCCCCTTCACCGGCCGCCGCCTTTCAACCTCCGCTGGGGCCGCGGCTGCGGCGGAACGCAGCCCGCCGAAAACCACCGCTGTAACTCATCCCTTCCATGAAGCTCAGTTTCTCAGGTGAGCGCGTGCTGGCGGTCGTCGCCCATCCTGACGACGCCGAACTCCTGTGCGCCGGGACCCTCGCGCGCGCCCGCGAGGATGGCGCCGAGGTCGCCATCGCCGTGCTGTGCCGCGGCGACAAGGGCCAGCCCGACCGTCCCATCCGGCAGCTCGCGGCCCGGCGCCGGCGCGAGATGCAGGCGGCGGCACGCCTGCTCGGAGGGAAGCTGTTCCTCGCGGGCTTCAGTGACGGCGAACTGGAGCCGGGCGTGCCGGAGCGCCGCCGGCTGCTCGATATTCTGCGCGCGTTTGCCCCGACGCTGGTCCTCGCGCATGCCCCGCAGGACTATCACGCGGATCACCGCGCCGCGTCCACGCTCGCGGAGATCGCGAGCTGGTCGTGCGCGTCGCAGGGCTACCGCACCCGGCGCCGCGCGATCGACCGCGCGCCGGCGCTCTGGTGGATGGATACGATCGGGATGCACCAGTTCGAGCCCTCCTTTTACGTCGATGTGAGCGCCCACGTCGGCCTCAAGGAGCGGATGCTCGGATGTCACCGGAGCCAGCTCGCCCGGGGCAACGACGGGGATTTCTCGCCCCTGCTCGATCTCATGCGCCTCCAATTCCGCGCGCGCGGCGCCCAGGCGGGCGTGGCCGCGGCGGAGGCGTTTCGCCTGCACGCGGCGTTCAAGCGGACCGCGGCGTGGTGACCTGTTCCCGCCGACGTCATCCAGGCTTGCGAAAGCGGTTTCTCCACCCTGCCCTTCCTGCACCCCTTTTCCATGAGAACCACTTTCTGGCGTCGCGCCCTTCCCTGTCTCGCCCTCGTTCTGGTCATCTGTGGCGCCCCCGCTTTCGGCGCCGAGCCCAAGGCGGGCAAGGGCGGAAAGGCGGCCAAGGCGGCGCGGCCCCAGACCGTCGGCCCCGCGATCGGAGAAAACAAGGCGACGCCCGTCAGCCGCATCAAGGCGCCCAAGGATTTTCGCGTGGAACTCATCTACTCCGTGCCCGGCGTGGAACAGGGATCCTGGGTCAACCTCTGCGTCGACCCGAAGGGCCGCATTCTCGCGAGCGACCAGTATGGCGGCCTCTACCGCTTCACGCCGCCGGCGCCGGGCCAGGTGCTCACGCCCGCGCAGGTCGAGAAGGTGCCGGCTGAGATCCGCGCGGTGAACGGCATGCTCTGGGCCTTCGGCGCGCTCTACGTCGGCGTCAACGATTACGAGCAGCAGATTCCGTCGGGCCTGTACAAGATCACCGACAGCGACGGCGACGACCGCCTCGACAAGGTCGAGCTGCTCCGGGCGATCGAGGCGCGCGGCGACCACGGCGTGCATGCGGTCCTGCTCACGCCGGACGGCAAGGACCTGTTCCTCGTCACCGGCAACAGCGCCAAACTCACCGCCCACGCGCCGTCTTCCCCCGTGCCGCCCGTCTGGGGCGAGGACCACCTGCTTCCCCGCGTGCCCGACGGGCGGGGCTTCATGCGCGACGTGCTCGGGCCGGGCGGGATCATCTACCGCGTCTCGCCGGACGGGAAGAAGTTCGAGGTCTTTGCGTCGGGCTTCCGCAACATCTTCGACGCCTCGCTCGATCGCAACGGCGAGCTCTTCACGTACGACGCGGACATGGAGTACGACTTCAACACCTCGTGGTACCGGCCGACGCGCATCAACCATGTCGTCAGCGGCGGCGAGTTCGGCTGGCGCAACGGCGCCGGCAAGCGGCCCGCCTTCTACCCGGACAACCTTCCCGCGGTGATCGACATCGGTCCCGGCTCGCCCACCGGGACGACCTTCGGCTACGGCGCGAAGTTTCCCGCCCGCTACCAGAACGCCCTGTTCGTCCTCGACTGGAGCTGGGGCAAGCTGCACGCGGTGCACCTGGAGCCCGACGGCGCGACCTACAAGGCCGAGCGCGAGGAATTCCTCGCGGGCGCGCCGCTGCCGCTGACGGATGCCGTCATTCATCCGGGCGACGGCGCGATGTACTTCGCGATCGGCGGCCGCCGCGTGCAATCGGGCCTTTACCGCGTCACCTACACGGGCACCGAGTCGACCGCTCCGGTCAACCCGCGCCCGGTCACGACGCCGGAGCGCACGCTCCGTCGTCAACTCGAGGCCTGGCATGGGAAGTCCGATCCGGCGGCGGTCGCGGCCGTCTGGCCGCACCTCGGACACGCGGACCGCCATGTGCGCTGGGCGGCGCGCACGGCGCTCGAGCATGTCCCGGTCAAGGCCTGGGCGGAGCGGGCAGTGAACGAACGCCAGCCGCGCGCGCGCGTCGAGGCGCTGCTGGGCCTGGCCCGCGCCGGCGGGATCAGCCCGCCGCATCGGCAGCCCACGGACGCGCCGGTCGACACCGCGTTGGGACGGCGCCTGCTGGCGGCGCTGTCGGCCACGGACTGGAAGGCGCTGGACGAATCCGGCCGGCTCACCCTGGTGCGCACGGCGCAAATCGTCCTGCATCGCTTCGAGTTCGCCCCCGGCACGGACACCGCCCCGCTGCTCGCGGCGCTGGAGCCGCGGTTCCCGGCGGATTCGCCGGAGCTGAACTGGCTGTTGTGCGAGACGCTGGTGTTCCTGAAGGCGCCGAGCGTGGCGGAGAAGGCGCTGGCGTTGATGGCGCGCGCCCCGACGCAGGAGGAGCAGATCGAATACGCGCGCTCGTTGCGCATGCTCGACCGCGGCTGGACGCCCGCCACCCGCAAGGCGTACTTCGAATGGTTCCACAAGGCGGCGAACTTCCGCGGCGGCGCGAGCTTCGCCAAGTTCATCGAGTTCATCCAGACCGACGCCCTCGCGACGCTGTCGCCCGCGGAGAAGGCCGCCCTGGCGCCGGTGCTCGAGAAGAAACCCGAGGTGAAGAGCGCGATCGTGAACCTCGGCGACGTGTTTGCCGGGCGCACGCCGCGGGCCTGGACGCTCGACGAGCTGGCGAAGGCGGCCGACCGGGGGCTTTCCGGCCGCAACTTCGACCAGGGCCGCCGGATGTTCGGCGCCGGCGCGTGTTTCGCCTGCCACCGCTTCGGCAACGAGGGCGGCATGACCGGCCCCGACCTCACCGGCGCCGGCGGCCGCTACAACGCGCGCGACCTGCTCGACCAGATCATCAATCCGAGCAAGGAGATCAACGAGCAGTTCGTGCCCGCGGTGCTCACGAAGAACAACGGCGACACGGTCGTGGGCTCGGTCGTGAATCTCAGTGGCGACACCGTCACCATCAACACCGACCTCTCCGACCCGAACCAGCGCGTCACCGTCGACCGCAAGGAAGTGAAAAGCATCGAGCCCTCGAAAGTCTCGCCGATGCCGCCGATGCTGCTCGCCGCGATGACCGAGGCCGAGATCCTCGACCTCGTCGCGTACATTCTCAGCGGCGGCCGGCGCGACCACGCGATGTTCCGCCGGTGAGCGCCGGGGCGCGGGCGAACTCGCCCGGCGTGGCGCTGCGCGAGACTTCCGGCTTCGTGTCGCAGCGGAGGCGGACGAGGACGTCCGCGCTCCCGGCGCGAACTTTTTGCTCGATCTGTCCGCCGTACCGCGTTGCGGTCGACTCACCCCATGCCCCCACCCGATTCCGAAACTTCCCGGTGGTTCGAGGAGCAGGTGCGGCCGCACGAGCCGATGCTGCGCGCGTGGCTCGGCAGCCGGTTTCCGCAGGAGGATGACGTCCGCGACGTGCTGCAGGAGGCATACGTGCGCCTGTTTCGCGCCCGGGCGAACGGCCCGATCGCCTCGCCCAAGGCCTTCCTGTTCGCGGTGGCGCGCAATATCGCGCTCGACCGGCACCGGCATCGTCAGGTGAGCCGCGCGGAACCCTTAGTGGAAAACGAGCCCCTGGCCGTCTTGGAGGAGGGAGACGGCATTCCCGAGACCGTCGCCCGCAACCAGGAACTCGAACTCTTGACCGAAGCCATCCAGTCGCTGCCCGACCGCTGCCGACAGATTTTCACGCTGCGGAAAGTCTACGGCCTGTCGCAGACGGAAATCGCCTCCCGCATGGAGCTTTCGGAGCACACGATCTCCGCGCAGCTCACGATCGGCGTCCGGAAATGCATGGAGTTCATGCAGCGGTGCCGCCGCGAACGGGAGGGACGCCGGTCATGACACCGTCGGGTTCCGGATGCGGCCCGGAGGATCCGGGCGTGGAGGCGGCCGCCGCCGACTGGCTGGTGCGGCGCGACCGCGGGTTGTCGGCGGCCGAGCAGGACGGATTTCTCCAGTGGCTGGCGGCGGCGCCGGCGCACCGGGAGGCCTTTGAACGCCACCGGCGGATGTGGACCGATTTCAACGCGCTCGCCCAGTGGCGGCCCGAGCACAGTGCCGAGCCGAATCCCGACCTGCTGGCCCGTCCGGCGAGCGCGGGCACCGTGCGCTGGCTGGCGCCGCTGCTCGCCGCGGCCGCCGCCGTCGCGCTCCTCGTGTGGTGGGCGCCGGGGAGCGGCGACCACGCCCGGGAGCGCGTCGCGTACGAGGCCGCGGAGTACCGTCAGGAGACGCTGCCGGACGGCACCGTCGTCGACCTCAACCGCGGCGCGCACCTCGTGCTCCAGTTCACCGCGGCCGAGCGGCGCGTCGTCCTGGTGCACGGCGAGGCGCAGTTCGCCGTCGCCCGCAATCCGTTGCGGCCCTTCGTCGTCCGGGCCGGTGGCGTGGATGTCCGCGCGATCGGCACCGCGTTCAACGTCAAGCTCGACGGGGCGCAGCTCGAGGTGCTCGTGACCGAAGGCACCGTGCAGGTGGCCGCCCGGCCGCCCGCGGTCGCCGCGACGGCGGACGCGAGGCCGCCCGCGCCGATGGTCGAGCGGCTCACGGCCGGCCATCGCACGGTGATTTCGGTCGCGCCCCGGCCCGCCGACGCGGTCCCGCCCGTCGTGATCGCGACGTCGCCCGAGGAGATTGCCCGCCTGCTCGACTGGCAGCCGCGGCTGCTCGATTTCGACTTCACGCCGCTGCACGAGGTCGCCGCCGAATTCAACCGGCGCAATCGCGTCCAACTCACCCTCGCCGACCCGGCGCTGGCCACGCTGCCGATCGTGGCGTCCATCCGCTCCGACAACGTCGAGGGCTTTGTCCGGCTGCTCGAGACCACCCTGAACATCCGGGCGGAGCGGCGCACGGCGGACGAGATCGCGCTGCGGGCGGGGCCGTGAGCGACGCGGGCCGGAGGCTCCGCGCCCGGCGCGGAAAAATTCTTTTAGCGTGAATCTGCGGGTCGCACGTCTTCGCGGGCATACAACCCCTCCTGCCAGTCCCGGTCCCCCTGGTCCGTCGCGGCGCGGCCGTCTCCGGCTCCGCATCGCCGCGCCCTGGCTGCTCTGGATCTGGCTCGCCGTGTCCGCGCCCGGCGAGGAGCCGGTCCGGCGGACGTTCGACCTGCCGGCCGGTCCGGCGCTCGTCACGCTCAAGCGCGCGGCCCAGCAGGCCGGCGTCGAAATCGTGTACGCGGCGAGTGTCGTCAATGGACTCCACACCCGCGCCGTCCGAGGTGAGTTCACCGCGGCCGAGGCACTCGAGCATATGGTGGCCGGCACCCCGCTCGCCCTGGTCACCGACGCGCAGACCGGAATCCACAGCGTCATCCGCCGGTCCGACCCGCCGCCTCCTCTCCCTGGAGAACCCAAGCCACCCTCCGACACCGAAACCGTCATGAAACGCAAAACCCCCTTCGCCGTCATCGGCGGCTGGCTCGCCCTCGCCCTCGGCGCCCCGGGCGGCGCCGCCGCAGCCGATTCCCCTTCCGCCGCGGCCGCCGCCACCGGCGGCCTCACCGGGCGCATCCAGAATGTCGCGACGGGCCAGTACCTCAACAACGCGCGGGTCCAGGTCCGTGGCACGGAGCGGATCGCGTTCACCGACGAGACCGGCACCTACCGGCTCGCGGCCGTACCGGCGGGAAGCGTCGTGCTCGACGTCACCTACACCGGGCTCGACGCGCAGCAGATCACGGTGCAGGTGGCCGCGGGCAGCGTCACGACCCAGAACGTCGACCTCACCAACGTCGAGCGCTACGGCCGCACCGCGGGCGGCGTCGTGCAGCTCGACGCCTTCACCGTGGCGTCCGGGCGCGAGACCGATGCCGAGGCGATCGCGATCAACGAGCAGCGCTTTGCGCCCAACATCAAGAACGTCGTCGCGGCCGATTCGCTCGGCGACGTGATGGACGGCAACATCGGCGAGTTCATGAAGTTCCTCCCCGGCGTGATCCCGGAGTACGACTACGAGGACGGCACGACGGTATCCACCATCTCGATTCGTGGTTTTTCGCCCCACATGGTGGACATCTCGACCGACGGCGCCCAGATGGCCAACACCTCGAACGCCATGGGCGACTCCCGCGCCTTCGCCTTCAACCAGGCCTCGATCAACAACATCTCCCGCATCGAGGTCACCAAGGTGCCGACGCCCGCCAACGCCGCGAGTTCGCTCTCCGGCTCGGTGAACATGATCAGCAAGAGCGCGTTCGAGCGGAAGAGCGCACAGTTGCGCTACAACCTCAGCTTCGCGGCCAACAGTGAGAACTTCTCCTTCCAGAAGGAGCCGCACACCACCGAGGAGAAGATCTTCAAGATCCTCCCGGGCGGGAACTTCGATCTCACGCTGCCGCTCGGGCCGCGGTTCGGCATCGTGCTCACGGGCTCGAGCTCGGACCGCTACGCCAAGCTGCATTACTCGTACAGCACCTACAACGCGAACGCGGCCGGCACCGGCGCCACCTTCGACCGGCCCTACCTGCAGACCTATCGCCTGCTGGATTCGCCGCGCGTGCTCACCCGGCGCTCCGCGGGCATCAAGGCCGACTGGAAAATCACGCAGAACTCGGTCCTCTCGCTGGGCGCGCAGGTGAGCCATTTCGAATCGAAGCGCATTGCGACGGAGTTCAACCTCAATGCCGGCACCAATGCCGTGCCCACCCCGGCCACCGGCATTCCCCTGACGTTCGGCCCGGATTTCGTCAGCGGCGCGACCGGCCGCGGCGCCGTGACCACGGGTGGCGCAGCCTCGGTGCACACGGTGACCGACGGCACCGCCTGGAACCTGCGCTACCGCTACGACAACGGCACCTGGCGCGTGCAGGCCGGGTTCGACCAGTCCCGCGCCGTCGGCGGCTACCGCGACACGGCCGAGGGCCATTTCCGCCAGATGGCGATCAACCTGCGGGTGCCGGTGCGCGTGGTGTTCCGCGACATCAACGAGGTCCGCCCCGGCACGATCGAGATCCGCGACAACAGCAACGCGCCGGTGGATTTCTGGGATCCCTCGAACTACCAACTGACGACCGCCAACTCCACGCCGCGCCGCACCGACGACCGCTTCGAGTCCGCGTTCGCCGATGTGCGTCGCACGCTCGGTTTCCTCTCGTTCCCGGCTGCGGTGCAGCTCGGCGCGCTCGAACGCAACCACACGCGCGACATCCGGCGCCGCAACCAGAACTGGACTTACAACGGCATCAACGGCGACCGCTCGCCCGTGCCGTACCTCTCCAAGGTTCACACCAACGAGTACCACTACTACGGCTTCCGCGGCTTCCCGCTCATCTCGCCCAAGCTCGCGTGGGAGGCGTTCCAGGCGAACCCGGCGCTTTTCACCAAGACCGCCGCCCAGCAGGTCACGGAGGAGACGTTCCGCCGCGTGAACTCCGAGTTTTTCGACGAAACCGTCTCCGCGTACTACGGGCAGACCGAGTTCAGCCTCTTCAAGTACCGGCTCAAGGTGCTTGGCGGCGTCCGCTACGAGAAGACCGCGACCGAGGGCCAGGGACCGCTCATCGACCCCGCCGCGGTCTGGCAGCGCAACTCCGACGGCACCTTCGTGCGCAACGCCGCGGGGCAGCGCATCCGTCGGCCCGAAGCCGGCGCCGCCAACTCGATGGAGCAGCTCAACCTCACGCACACCGAGCGCGGCTACCGCGCCAGCCGCGCCTACGACGGCTTCTACCCGAGCCTGCACCTCAACTACGACCTGACCGACAAGCTCGTTGTCCGCGGGGCTTACGCCCGGACTTACGGCAAGCCCAACCTTAACGATGTCATCCCGACCGCCACCGTCGACGAGGCCGACCTCGACGCCGACGAGATCGGGGATCCGGCGATCATCCAGGGCAACATCACGGTGCGCAACACGGGCCTCAAGCCGTGGACCGCGGACAACTACGATCTCTCCCTCGAGTATTACACGCGCAACGGCGGCATCTTCAGTGCGGGTGTTTTCGTGAAGAACATCAGCAAGTTCTTCGGCAACCAGGTGCGCATCGCCACGCTCGCCGACACCGAGGAACTCGGACTCGATCCGCGGTACGTGGGCTGGCGCATCACGAGCAAGTTCAACTCCGGTGATGCCCGCGTGACCGGCGCCGAGTTCAACGTCCGGCATTCGCTGCGCGAAATCGGTTCATGGGGTCGCTACTTCAGCGTCTTCGTGAACGGCACCAAACTCGACCTCGATGGCGACCGCGACGCGGATTTCTCCGCGTTCACGCCCGAAAGCCTCAACTGGGGCTTCAGCTTCAGCCGAAAGCCCGTCATGTTCATGGCGAAATGGAACTACCGCGGCAAACGCCGGCTCGGGGCGCTTCCCAACCTCGGGCCCGATGCCTACGCCTACGACGACCGCCGGCTCACGCTCGACCTCAACGCGGAATTCCAGCTCCACAAGTCGATCTTCCTCTACGCGGCGGCGCAGAACGTCTTCAACACGCCGTCGCTCGAGATGCGCTACGGCTCCGTGACGCCCGACTACGCGAAGGACCAGCGTTACGGATACAACGGCGTCGGCATCACCTTCGGCATCAAGGGCACGTTCTGATCGTCCGTCGCCTCCTGCGGGGAAGGGCGGCCGTGCCCCACCCTTCCCTTTTTCCCGCTCACGTTCCTGGACATTCCGCGTTTCACCGTTCCGCATGAACTCCGTTCCGACTCCCGCCTCCGGCGCCAGCCGCCGCCGCTTTCTCCAGACCGCTCTCGCTGGCGCC
>CALFZM010000125.1 GCA_937952235.1 uncultured Opitutia bacterium
CCCGATGACGCCGCCGCCCACCGCGCCCGCTCCCTCCCAGCCCACCTACATCGTAGGTCACAAGAATCCGGATGCGGACGCGATCTGCTCCGCAATCGCCTACGCGGCGTTCAAGGAGGCGCGGGGCGAAAAGGGCTACCTCGCGGCCCGCTGCGGCAATTCCAACGCCCGGATCGACACCATCCTCCGCCGGTTCCAGCAGCCCCTGCCCCACTACCTGAGCGACGTCTCGCCGCGCGTGCACGATCTGATGACGTCCAACGTCGTCTCCGTCACCGAACACGCGACCTGCGCCGAGGCACTGGAGCTGATCGACCGCAGCCACATCCGGGTGCTGCCGGTCACCAACACCCGCCGCAAGCCCGTCGGCGTGGTGTCCCTCGCCAACATCGGCGGCATCTTCATCCCGCGCGTCAGCGAGCCCCGGCTCATGCGCCAGGTCCACACCTCCCTCGCCAGCATCGTGCGCGCGCTCAAGGGCCGTGGCCTGCACCTGGTCGAGGAGAAGAAACTCGAGGACCTATTCGTCCGCCTGGGCACGATGGACATCCGCTCGTTCTGGAGCATCTCCGTGCGCGAGAACATTCCCGCCGCGCAGTCGATCATCATCGTGGGCGACCGGAACGACGTGCAGCGCCGTTCGATCGAACTGGGAATCCGCTGCCTCGTCATCACCAGCAACCTCGAGGTCGACCCCGACATCGTCGCGCTCGCCCGCGAGAAGGGCGTGAGCGTGATCGTGAGTCCGTACGATTCCGCCACCACGTCGTGGGTCGTGCGGACGGCCTCCAACATCGAGCGGGTGATCGAGCGGGAGTTTCACACCGTCGATCCCGACGAGCGCATCGCCAACGTGCGGAAGAAATTCTCCGTCACCAACCACGCACTGCTCGTCACCAGCGACGACGGCCAGCTCACGGGCATCCTCACGAAGAGCGACATCTTCAAGCCGGTGCAGACGCGGCTCGTGCTGGTCGACCACAACGAGCTTACCCAGGCCGTGCCCGGGGCCGAGGAGGTCACGATCGCGGAGATCATCGATCATCACCGGCTCGGCGCGCTCAACACCGCGCAGCCGATCCTGTTCATCAACGAGCCCGTCGGCTCCACCTGCACCATCATCGCCGACCTTTTCCGGCGCGAGAACCTGCAGCCCAGCCCCGCCATCGCGGGGATCATGATGTCGGGCCTGATCTCCGACACGCTCCACCTCAACGGTCCCACCACCACCGGCAAGGACGCGCTCCTGCTCGCCTGGCTTTCGGAAATCGCGGGCGTGAACTCGAAGAAGCTCGCCGAGGAGATCTTCAACTCCGGTTCCGTGATCCTCGCGAGCCCGCCCGAGAAGGTCGTGCGCTCCGACTTCAAGATCTACGAGGAGGACGGCGTGCGCTACGCCGTCTCGCAGGTGGAGGAGCTGGGATTCGGCAACTTCTGGCAGCACGCCAAGGCCATCGCGCAGGCGGTGCAGGACCTGCGCGAGGAGGAACGGCTCAGCTTTGCCGCGCTCCTCATCACTGACATCAACACCCAGAACTCGCTCCTCGTGGTCAAGGGCGACTCCGCGGTGATCGACCGGATCAGCTACCCGCACGTGCAGCAGGACGAGATCTTCGACCTGCCGGGCGTGGTGAGCCGCAAGAAGCAGCTCATCCCGTACCTCACCACTCTACTGAAGGAGCTGCTCGCCGAGGGAGCGCTGTCGAAGGCGAGCGCGCCGCCGTTCAAGAAGAAGCGGTGAAGGACCGGACTTCCCTGGAAGCGCCGCGTGCACGCAGACGTTGCCCGCCAACGGTTCAGCAGCCGGACTTATGCCGTTGGCCTTCAAGTCAGCCATGAAGACGGCCGTACCGAAAGGTGGAGCGGCTTGTCCTCAAGCCGCTGCGAACCGGTCCGTCGCACGTCAGCCGCCTGGGGACAGGCGGCTCCACCTCAACGGCATGAGTCGGGCTCAGTCACGCCGGACTCAGGGCGCGTCGACGGCCGATGATGGCCCTGTTCCGGCCTAGATGTGAATCGCCTCGCCGCTCGTGGCGGCCGCGGCCTCCATCAGCGCTTCGCTGAGGGTGGGATGCGCGTGGATCGAGCGGTGTACCTCGTCCACCGTGCCTTCCATGTTCATCGCAAGAACGTACTCCGCGATCAGTTCGGGCGCTTCGTTGCCGAGGATGTGCGCGCCGTGGATTTCGCCGGTCTTCGCGTCGGTGATCACCTTGACGAAGCCCTCCGCGTCGCCCGCCGCGACCGCCTTCCCCGACGCCGTGAAGGGGAACTTGCCGACCTTGTAGTTCAGACCCTTTTCCTTCGCCGCCTTCTCCGTCAGGCCCGTGCTCGCGATCTGCGGCTGGCAGTACGTCGCGCCCGGGAAGATCTTCACGCGCCCGCCGTGGTGGTGACCGAACATCGCGTTGACGGCGTTGACCGCCTCGTACGTCGCGACGTGAGCCAGCCAGGGCGGCCCGATGATGTCGCCGGCCGCATAAATTCCCTTCACGCTGCTCTCGTAATTGTCGTTCACCTTCACGTAACCGCGCTCCAGCTCCAGCTTCACCTTCGACGACAACGCGCCCTCCAGGTTCGGCGATACGCCGATCGCCACCAGCAGCGCCTCGGCCTCGATCTCCGTCGAGTTGGCCTCGCCCGCTTTCACGAGCGAAAGCTCCACCTTGTCCTTCTGCACCCGCACGTTCTCCACCTTGGTGTTCACATGCACCAGGATACCCTGCTTCTCGAACGAGCGCTGCAGGGCCTTGCCCACCTCCTCGTCCTCGACCGGCACGAGCTGCGGCATCAATTCGACGAGCGTCACCTTCGTGCCAAAGGCGTTGTAGAAATACGCGAATTCCACCCCGATCGCGCCCGCCCCGATGATCACGAGTGACTTGGGGGGAGACTTCCGCGGCTCGAGCGCTTCGCGGGAGGTCAGCACCCGCACGCCATCGACCGGCACGTCCGGCAGGCGGCGCGGCTTGCAGCCCGTCGCGAGCAGGACGTTCTTCGCCTTGAAGAACTTCCCCTTGTGCTCGCCCGAGGTGATCTCGACCATTCCGGGCACCGTCACCTGCCCGCGGCCCACGAAGTACTCGACCTTGTTCTTCCGGAACAGGAATTCGACGCCCTTGGCCATCTGGCCGGCGACACCGCGCGAGCGGTCCATGACCTTGCCGAAATCGAAACCGATCTCCTTCGCGCTGATTCCGAACGACTCCGCCTTCTGCAGTGACCGGTAATATTCCGCGCTCTTCAACAGCGCCTTGGTCGGAATGCAGCCCCAGTTGAGGCAGGTGCCGCCAGCACGCTCGAGCTCGATGCAGGCCACCTTCTTGCCCAACTGGCCGGCCCGGATCGCTCCCGCGTAGCCGGCGGGGCCACCCCCGATGACAATGAGGTCGTATTCGGTCGTTTCAGCCATCCCGCCACCGTCGCGACGACGGCAAGCACCGTCAAACGGATTCTGGGACACGGAGAAACACGCGGCGGCGCGGCGGCGCCGTCACCCCGAATTCGGGGCTCCGAGTCCCTTGCCCAGGTCCAGCCCGCAACCAGCGTCGGTCGCGTGCTACACGTCGATCACGTCGTCGTCCTTCTTCCGCCGGTCGCGTCGCCGCGGCGCCACGGCCGTCCGGGTGAACAGCCCCACGAGCGCGTGGGTCACGCTCACCACCAGCGATCCGCCCAGGGCGGACCAGAAACTTTCCACGACGAATCCCTTGACCAGCTCTCCCACCAGCAGGAACAACAAGGCATTGATCACCACAATTCCGAGTCCCAACGTGAACAGGATGAATGGCAGCGTGAAGAGGACGAGCAGCGGCTTCAGAATCACATTGAAGAAGCTGAGCAGCAGCACGACGGCGACGAGCGTCGGCCCGTCGTTGCACGCGATCCCGGGCACGATGCGGGTGGCGAGCATGACGCCCAGCGCCAGCACCACCCAGCGCACCAGCAGTTGCACGAAGGGTGAATTCATCCTGTGAGCACCGACCCTTCGCCCGGCTTCAGGATCCAGCAATGAAAATTGCCGTGGTGCAGGATTTTCTCCGCAGCGGCGGCACGGAGCGACAGACCGTCCTGCTGGCCAACGCCTTCGCGCGCGCCGGCCACGAGGCGAACCTGATCACCTTTCGACCAGGCGGGGCCCTGGCCTCCACGGTCTCTTCCGAGGTGCCGCATCACGCGCTGCAGCCGTTTGACCTGCACCTGGACTGGTTTGCGCCCGGCCTGCACCGGCGGCTGCGCGCCCTGCAGCCGGAAGTGATTCTCTGCATGGGACGCATGGCCAACTGCCTCGCGGGCGGCATGCAGCGGGCGCTGCCGCGGGCGGTCGTGGTTGCCACGATGCGCACGGGCAAGCCGCTCCCGAACCGCTATCTCGAGTCGCTCGTTGCCGTCCGTCACATCATCGCCAACAGCCGCGATGCGCGGCTGAACCTCTTCCAGTCGTACTTCGTCGATCCCTACAAGATCTCGATCATCCACAACTCCCTCGTCTTCGGTCCGGAGCCGGCGGACGCCGCCGAGGGCCCGGTCGAACGCGCGCGCCTGCGGGCGCGTTGGGGGGCCGGGCCCGGCACCGTGGTGCTGCTGAATGTCGCGATGTTCCGCCCCGAAAAGAACCAGCGCGAACTGATCGAGCTGGTCTCCCGTCTCCCGGCCGACCTGGACTGGCAGCTCTGGCTTGCCGGCGACGGCCCCGAGCGCGAAGCGTGCGAGGAGATGGCTGCCCAGAAGGGGCTCGCCTCCCGGGTGAAATTTCCGGGCTTCTTTCCCAATCCGAAGCCGCTCTATTTCGCCGCCGACGTGGCCGTTCACGCCTCGTCGAGCGAAGCGCTGTCGAATTTCCTCATCGAGGCCACGGCGCACGGACTCCCGGCCGTCGCCTTCGAGGCGCAGGGCATCGAGGAGTGCTTCGTCCCGGGGAAAACCGGGTGGATGATCGAGCGCGACAACCGCACCGCCTTCAGGGAAGCGCTGACCCGCCTGTGCCGCGACCTGCCCAAAGTCCGGGACCAGATTGCCGAAACCGCCCGGGGGTACGCGCGCTGCCACTTCGAACCCCGCCGCCAGATGTACGCCTACCTCGAGCTCTTCGCCCGCCTCCTGCACCGCCAGGATAAGCGGGAGCTGGTGTTTCCACCCCGGTGAGCCCCCTTCTGAAGTCGCCTCGGCGCCGCGCGCCGACGCCGCCCCGGTCATGACCAACAAGCAGCGTACCGACCTGATCGAGCGCCACCTGCGCGAGCACAAGTACGCCGACCTGCAGTCGCTCGCCGATCACTTCCGGGCCTCGCTGTCCACCGTGCGGCGGGCGCTCGACAGCCTTGAACATCGCGGCATTGTCCGTCGCCACCATGGCGGCGCGTCCCTGATCGAGACCGACGCGCTTACCCGCGAGCACGATTTCCTGGTCCGCATCCGGCGGCACGCCGACAAGAAGCTCGCCATCGCGGGACTCGTGGCCGACGAGGTCGCCCCCGGCGCGACGGTCATCCTCGACGGCGGCACCACCACGTTTGCCGTGGCCCGGTTGCTCGCGGAGAAGCGCGTGCAGGTCATCACCAACTC
This sequence comes from uncultured Opitutia bacterium, assembly GCA_937952235.1. Taxonomy (GTDB): domain Bacteria; phylum Verrucomicrobiota; class Verrucomicrobiia; order Opitutales; family Opitutaceae; genus ER46. Next base: position 5,566 of record CALFZM010000125.1, read on the forward strand.
GCTGCCAGTCGCCAGTCTCTTCGGGGAAATCGGCAACACGGAGACGATCGTGACCGGCGGCAGCATTCTCGGGCGACTGGCAACCCTGGTGGGACCCCTGTGCGAAGCTTCGCTCCAGGGCATTCATGCCGACGTCGCGATCCTCGGCGGCACCGGCGTGACCGCCGCGGGCGTGTGGAACCACAACGCCCTCGTCATCGCCGCCCAGCGCCGGATGATCGCCGCTGCGGAGCGCACGATCTTCGTCCTCGACGACACGAAATTCGGCCGCAAGGCGCTGAGCCTCTCGGCGCCGTTCGACGACCGGATGAAGATCGTCACCAACACCCGCCCTCCCCCCGAAGTCGAGCAGGCCATCGCGGCCAGCGGCGCCACCCTGACGCTTGCCGGCGTCTGAGCGGACGCATGCAGGTGAGGTGGAGCCGCCTGTCCCCAGGCGGCTGACGTGTGATGGACCGTTCCGCAGCGGCTTGAGGACAAGCCGCTCCACCTTCAGTGCGGCCGTTCTCATGGGTGATTTGAAGTCCGACTGCGTGAGTCCGGCCAACCTATGCGGAACGATGCCGCTGACCTTGGAATCCCCGTTGAAAACGACCGCAATGATCGGGGGAGCGCGTGGTCCTCAAAACGCTGCGGACGGGTCCGTCGATCGTCAGCCGCCTGGGGACAGGCGGCTCCACCTTTCCTGAAACGCTGGCCGAGGGCGGTTCCCTCGCTCCGGCGCTGACAGCGTTATGTCAGCAGAGCCGCGGTCCGGCCGCGGGCGTATTGCCTTTCCGCGGGACGTTCACTTCGTGAGCGGGTCATGGCCCTTGCCGCGATCTCCTCCTCGAAGCCCGAATGCATCCGACTCCGCGGAGTGCGCCAGAACAACCTCAAGGGCTTCGACCTCGAGGTGCCGCTCGGACGCTACATCGTGGTCACCGGGCTGAGCGGCGCCGGGAAGTCGTCCCTCGTCTTCGACACCCTCCACGCCGAGGGCCAGCGCCGCTACGTCGAGACGTTCAGCGCGTACACGCGGCAGTTCCTCGACCTGCTCGACAAGCCGAAGGTCGACGCGATCGAGAACATCCGCCCCTCCATCGCCATCGAGCAGACGAACACGGTCAAGACCTCGCGCTCGACCGTCGGTACGATGACCGAGCTGACGGATTTCGCGAAGGTCTGGTTCAGTCACGTCGCCCGCTGCTTCGATCCGGCCACCGGCGAGCCGGTCGAGGACGACACGCCCCAGTCGATCTGGGCCCGGGCCCGGTCCACGCTCGCGGGCCGGACGGTGGTCGTGGCGTTCCGGATTTCCCGCCCCGCGAACCTTACCTGGCCCGAGATTCTCGCCAGCCTGAAGGGCCAGTCCTACGTGCGCGTGCTCCTGCCGGTGGCACCGGTCCGCGAGCGCTCGACACCCCCGTGCATGCCACACCGGGTCGACGACCTGCTCGCCCTCGCGCCCGAGGCGCTGGCCCGGCAGCTCCCGGAATCGGCGCTCTTCGTCGTCCAGGACCGGCTCGCGGTGCGGGAGGACGAGGCCGCGCGGTTCCTCGAGGCGGTGGAGACCGCGTTCCATTTCGGCCAAGGCGAAGTCCACCTGTTCGGCGAAGCCGCAGCGGGAGGTGACGCGGCGGTTGCCCGGGCGGGGACCTTCCACGAGCTCGGCCACTACTCCCGGGGGCTGCACGCCCCGAAAAGCGGCCGCACCTTCCGGCCGGCGACGCCGGCCCTTTTCTCCTTCAACTCCCCGCTCGGAGCCTGCCCGCAGTGCCGCGGTTTCGGACGCGTCATCGAGATCGATTACCGGCTCGCGATGCCCGATCACTCACGGTCCATCGACGAGGGCGCGATCAAGTGCTGGGAGAGCGAGGTGTACGGCGATTCGAAGAAGGACCTGCTCACCTTCGCGCGAAAGCGGAAGATCCCGACCCATGTGCCGTTCGCGTCGCTCTCCGCCGAGCAGCAGCGCTTCATCATCGAGGGCGAGCCCGGCTACGGGGAGGAAAACGGCAAGACCTGGCCCCAGTACTGGTACGGCCTGAAAGGCTTTTTCCGCTGGCTGGAGAAGAACACGTACAAGATGCACGTGCGGGTGTTCCTCTCGCGCTACCGGGCCTACAACCCCTGCCCGGCCTGCCAGGGAACGCGGCTGCAACCCGAGGCGCTCTGCTGGAAATGGCAGGGACGCACCCTGCCCGAGCTCTACCAGCTTCCGGTCAGCGATCTTCTCGCCCTCATCCGGCCCGCCTCCAGCACCCCGGAGCCGGATTCTGGCGGCGCGCGCAGCGCGTCACTCGCCCTCGACGCCATGGTCTCGCGGCTCCGGTTTCTCCAGCAGGTCGGGCTGGGCTATCTCACGCTCGACCGGCCGTCGAAGACCCTCTCGGGCGGCGAAGTACAGCGCGTCAACCTCACGAGCTGCCTCGGCACCTCCCTCGTCGACACGCTCTTCGTGCTCGACGAGCCCAGCGTGGGCCTGCACCCGCGCGACATCGACCGGCTCATCGGCATCATCCGCACGCTCACCGACGCCGGCAACACCGTCGTCGTCGTCGAGCACGACGAGGCGATGATCCGCGCCGCCGATCACGTGATCGAAGTCGGTCCCGAACCCGGCGCCCGGGGAGGCTGCATTGTTTTCGAGGGACCGGTGCCGGCGCTGCTGGCCTCCCCGGCCAGCATCACCGGCGCGTACCTCTCCGGTCGGGAGACGATCTCCCCGCCCGCCCGGCGGCGGCCCGTCGGCACGGCGGGAGTCACGCCCTGGCTCACGTTCGCCGGCGCCACGAAGCACAATCTCCGCGACGTCACCCTCCGCCTGCCGCTGCAACGGTTCGTCTGCCTCAGCGGCGTCTCCGGCTCCGGCAAGTCGACGCTGCTCGACCACGTCGTCCACCAGGGCCTGCTCACGCAGCGCCACCAGTTGACCGAGGACGTCGCGGCGATCGGCGCGATCACGAGCGACCTCGCGCTCGGCGAGATCGTGCTCGTGGACCAGGCGCCGCTGTCCCGCACGCCGCGCTCCAACCCCGCGCTCTACACCGAAGCCTGGGAACTGATCCGCGAGCTTTACGCGGAGACGCCCGCCGCTCAGGCCGCCGGGTTCAACGCGTCGTCGTTCTCGTTCAACAGCGGCGAGGGCCGCTGCGACCACTGCCTCGGCCTCGGCTACGAGCGCGTCGAGATGCAGTTCCTCTCCGATGTCTTCGTCCCCTGCCCCGTCTGCGACGGCCGCCGGTTCAAGCCGGAGGTGCTGGCCATCACGTGGAACGACCGCTCCGTCGCCGACCTGCTCGCGACCAGCGTGACCGACGCGCTGCCGCTCTTCGCCGCCCAGCCGGAAGTCCGACAGCGGCTCGCGAGCCTCGAGGCGGTCGGCCTCGGTTACCTCACGCTCGGCCAGCCGCTCAACACGCTCAGCGGCGGCGAATCGCAGCGCCTCAAGCTGATCCGCTACCTCTCCGGCTTCGCCGGCGAAGCGCGGACGCCCGAGTCCCACGTGCAAGGCAGTGCCGCCGCCACGGGTGCGCTGCTGCTGCTGGACGAGCCCACGACCGGATTGCACCGCCACGACGTGAAGCGGCTGCTCGCGGTGCTGCAGCAGCTCGTCGACCGGGGGCACAGCATCGTCGTGATCGAGCACAACCTC
>CALFZM010000126.1 GCA_937952235.1 uncultured Opitutia bacterium
CCGCCACTGCCGCAGCGCCACGCCGGCCGCCCAGGCCAGGACGAGCAGCGCCGCCACCAGCACCACGCTGCGGCGCTCGCCGCGGCCATCGGCCGGGACGATTTCCTGGAGCTGTGCGCCGGTTGCCATCGCTCAACGGGACCGGCGCCCGGCGCCGAAGCCGAGCGCGAACGCGACGGCGCCGAAGAGAAAAAGGATGCCCGCGACGAGCATGACCCGCAGGGTCTCGCCCGGCGGCGTCCCGGCGGACGGGGGCGTCGTCGACGCCTCCGGTGCGGGCGGCGCGGGAGCGGCGGCACGCGAGATGTCGGGCGAGGTCGCACGATCCTCCGTCCCGGGCTCGGGCCCGGGCTTGGTGAGGCGGTGCCCCGGTCCACCCTCGAAGACGACGCGATACGGCCGGGCGGGACGCGGCAGGGTCAGTTTCCCGCCCGCCGGCAGCCGGTGCTCGCTCAACAGTTCGCCCGAGCCGCGGTCGCGCACGAGCAGCCGCAGGCCTTCGACGGAGACTCCGTCGGAGTAGCCTGCTTCCGCCGTGAAGGTGCCGTCGTCGCGGGCGGAGACGAGGAGGTAGGGCTCGTGCGCGCGGGCGGCACCGGCACACCACAGCAGCAGCAAGGCGACGCGCCACGCGCCGCTCCGCCACCCTGACCCGGTCCCCGTCCCGTGCAGGTGCGCCATGGCCCGCATCAACTCCCGTAGGCCGCGCCCGGCACTTCGAACGTGAGCGACGCCCGGAAGCGGATCTGGCTCGCCTTCGCCTTGAGCTCGCCCGTCGTCGGCTCGATCACCGTCACGACCAGCAGCCACACGCCCGGCAGCGCGAGCGGCACCCGGACGCGACCGTCGCGGTCGGTCTCGCCGCTCCAGCGCGCGCCCGGCACCTTCTGCGGTGCGGCCACGCTCTCCGCGAGCACCTCGATCGACTCACCGGCATAAGGCCGGCCGTTGAAGTAAACCCGCACCGGGATCGTGCCGCCCGCGGCCGCGGTCGCGGGGTTGGCTTCCGGCACCAGCTCGAGCCGGTGACCGACGGGCTGGGAAAGCGCGGAGACATCGGCGCGATCGCCCTGCACGAAGATGAGGGCCTTCGCGTAGCCGTAGATCTGCGTGCTGTCGACGACGTTGGCTCCGGCGGGCGCTTCGTTGCGCGGCACCCTCACGTAAGTCATGGCTCCGGCTGCGTCCTTGATCTGGGTGGAGAAGATCGGCCGGTTGGCCGAGGCGATCCAATACGCCCCCGCACGCTCGAAGGCCAGCGGCGTCGCACGGTAACCTTCTGCCGCCGCCGGGAGGAGGCGCGGCGCGCCCGCGGAAGCGTGGAGGTAAAGGCCGCCGAAACGCGCGTCGTCGATCGGTTCGTCGATCGGAAACCGGTGGCCGAACGTCGCGAAGACGCAGGTGGAAACCGGCCCCGGCCGCGCGCCGGGGTAACTCAGGAGAAAGTTGCTCGCGCCCAGCCAGAGCTGGTGGGCGCGCGCATCGACGGCGCAGACCGCGAGCGAGAGGGCGGCCGCGAGGGCGGATAGAGTGGTGGTTCTCATGGATGACACGAAGACGGACGGCCGGTCAGAAATCGAACTGCACGCCCGCCCTGACGGTGCGCGGGGCGCCCGGGGCGTGCAGCAGAAATCCGCTGCTGAGTGAGACCGAAGTAGCGTAGACGCGATCGAGGATATTCTCGGCCGCGAGGTAGGCCTTGAAGCGGCGCCCGCTCCAGGCGCCAGCGTAGGTCAGGCCCGCGTCGAGCGTGGTGTAGCTCGGCGCGAACACGGTGTTGGCGGCGTCGACCGCGTAGCGGCCCACGTGCCGCAGGCTCGCATCGGCACCCCACCCCTGCCGCGGCTGCCACGCGACGCCGAGCGTCGCCGTCTGCTCCGGCACCCCCGTCACCTGCCGGCCGATCAGCGCGGCGTTCAAATTGCGCTCCACCTCGGAATCGGCGCTCCCGTAGACGGCGGTGAACCGCAGCGGCCCGCGCGGCGCCCACTCGGCCCGCGCCTCGAAGCCCGTGCGCTCGGTGGCGCCAAAGTTCTGATACACGCCGGGAGCCACGGTGAGGATCTCGTCGGAGCTCTCGATCCGGTACCCGGCGACGTCGAGCGTCAGCGTGCGGTGCGCCCGCCAGGCCAGGCCGGCCTCCGTCTGCCGGAAGACGTTGGGGTCGAGGTCGGCCGCGCCGCTGGCGTATTTGACGAAATTGGACGCGAGTGCGAAGCCCTCCGCCCAGCTCACCCGCGCCTGGACTCCGGGCGCCAGGTCGGAGCGCACGCCCAGCTTGGGGCTGGTGTGCTTCACCTTCGCCATCGGCCCGAGGGGGTCGGTGCCGGTCTCGCTCCCGCGGCGCGCCGCGGCCCCGTCGAACCGGTCGTGGCGGAAGGCCAGCCACGGTTTGAAATAGGCGTGCAGCGGAGCCTCGACCTCGCCGAAGAGGGAGTTGCTGTCGAGGTCGGCGTTCCGGTCGTAGATGGCCGGCGTGACGCGGCGACGCTGGCTCAATCCGTCGTGGAACTGAAAATACGTCGACTCACGGAACGCCTCCACGCCCGCCACCCAGTTCAACGTGCCGCCGGCGAGGCGGCGCTGGCCGTTGAAGTTCACGCCGCCGCCGTCGACCTCGCGGTCATAGGTCTCCTCGCGCTGGGCCCAGGTGTTCGCATTGATGGGTCGCGTGTACCAGCGGGTGAAGTCCTGGTCGGTGTGATAGGCGAAGGCGAGCACCTTGACCTGACCGCCCAGCTTCGCGCTGACGTCCGCGCGCACGGTCGTGAACGTCTTCTCCGAGCCGTCGTTCTGCACCCGCGGATCGATGCCGTACGGATCGCGCTGGAACTGCGGAAGCGCAAGGTACGACGCCGAGTCGCCGGAGCCCTCGTAGTGGCGCGCCGCGAGGGCGAGCTGGACGCCTGGCGCCGGCGATGCCGCCCAGCGGGCGAAGAGCGTATGCCGTTGGAAATCCGACTGCGGGCGAAAGCCGTCCGTGCGGTAATACTGGCCGGCGAGGTTGAGCTGCTGGCCTGCGCCCAGCGGCCGCCCATAAGCGGCCTGGACGTCCACGGTGCCGTGGTCCGCCACGCTCACGTCGGCGTTGCCGTAGGCCCCCTCCTTGCGCGTTTCCACCGCGATCAAGCCGCCGCGATTGTGGTTCCCGTAGAGGGCGGAGACCGGGCCCTTGAAGACGTTCATCGCGCCGATCTCGAGCGGGACGATGACGTTGAAGTCGATGTAGCCGTCGGCGTGCGACATGGCTTCGTTCAGCGGGATGCCGTCAAGCACGACGCCGACATCGCCGCCGTGGCCGCCACCGCCGAAGCCGCGCAGCACGATGCTGTCGGCCACGCCGGAGAGCCCGAAGTAGCGGACCGCCATGCCGGGCACCTGGCGAAAGAGATCCTCCGGGTGCGTCACGCGCAGGTCGCGGATGCGTTCGAGGTCGAGCGCATCCACGGAGAAGGGGGCGTTGGCGCCGCGGAGCGCCTGGCCCTTGACGACCACCTGGTCGAGGGGAACGGCGTCGGTGGCTGGCGGCGGCGAGACCGGAAGGGTCTGGGCGAGCAGCGAACCTGCGCTGCCGGCGAACAGAGAAACCAGATACGGGCGCCCGCGGGCGCGCGAAAAGAGTGCGGACATGATGACGACCGAGAGGGGCCGCGCCTGCGGCCGGTTGAACCGAGCGATGGAAACGCGCCGACCGGCGGCGCGACAGGATCGCGTCCCGAAGCGACGCGACCGGACCGACAGACTCAGCTCAGGCTCGCTCGCGGCGGACCGTGCGGGGGCGGAGCGCGGCGCGGCGCCGGACAGGTCCAGGGGGATTCGCGGTGACGGTCGGACCGCAGCGAGGCGGGCAGCACCTCCGTCGTTTTCTCCAGCGAAAGGACGATCTTCTTCAGCACCGCGTCGGCCGGCACGGGCGGCAGCGGCGGCGCCGGCACTTGTTCCTGCATCCGCGCGACCGCGGCGGCGATGGGCCGGCTCGCGGCCTCGCCGGCGAGCAGGCGGGCGACGTCCTGGGCCAGCCGCTCCTGGTGCGAGAACGCCGGCGCCTCCGCCAGCCAGGCCAGCACGCCGAACACCGCCGCCTGCGGAGAATTCGCGCATAGCCAGGCCGCGAGCAGGACCCAGAAGGGCCACGAGCGGGCGGAGCGTGGGCGGGCGGGCGCGGACATGGGTGCAACTCCATCCAACTGCCAGTCCCCGGCGCAGGTGCAAGCGCGGAACCCGGCTCCGATCGTCCCGCGCGCGGCCGGGCTGCGGCGCCGCCGCTGAACATTGCAGCTCGCTCCGGACACCGGGCTTGCCGCCTTGCGGCGGGGACGGCATGAATCATCGCCCCGCGCACCGCCGCTGCCATGTCCGCCACCTCCGATTCCTCTTCGACCTCCCCTTCGTCCGGCACTTCGGTGCCTCCGCCCGCCCCGGCCTGGTGGCAGAACGAGGACTGGCTCGCGGTCATCGCGGCTGGCCCGCTCATCGCCGCGGTTGTCCTGGGTTGGAAAGTCGCGCTGCCCTCGCTGGCGTGGAGTTCAGGCGCCGACCTGCCGCGGCTGTTTTCCGCGGCGAACCTTGCGGCGATGCTGACGACCAGTGCGGCGCTGATCGGCCTCAGCGCGCTCGTCCTGGCGCCCTCGCTGGGCCGGCGGGCCTGGTCGTTCCTCGCGGGCGCCGCGGTGGTCTTCCCGCTCGCGTGGGCGGCCCAGATCCTCGCCGCCAACGCGAGCATCAAGACCTACGGCCTGGAGTACGTCATCTTCGCGCTCGGGCTCGGCCTGCTCTGGAGCCATCTCCTGCCGCGGCCGGCCTGGCTGCTCAGCGCGGTGCGCACGGAGTTCTTCATCAAGTCCGGCATCGTGATCCTCGGCGCCGGCATGCTCTTCGGCGACCTGCTCAAGGCCGGTGCCCCGGGCATGATCCAGGCGGTGCTCGTCATCCCGGTCGTCTGGCACCTGACCTTCCGCCTCGCCCGCCGGCTCAAGGTCGACGACGAGTTTGGCGTGATGTTGTCGACCGCGGTTTCGATCTGCGGCGTGTCGGCCGCGATCGCCGCCTGCGGCGCGATCCAGGGCGACAAGCGGAAGCTCTCGTACGTGACCTCGATCGTGCTGCTGTGCGCCGTGCCGATGATGGTGCTGATGCCCGTGGCCGTGAAGGCGCTGGGCCTGAGCGAGGCGGTGGGCGGCGCCTGGCTCGGCGGCACGCTCGACACCAGCGGCTCGGTGGTGGCGGCGACGGAGTCGGTCGGCGAGACCGCGACGAAGGTCGGCACGGTGGTGAAACTCTCGCAGAACGTGCTCATCGGCTTGGCGGCGTTCGCAATCTCGCTGTGGTGGACGCTGCGGGAACGGCGGACCAACCCGGATGCGCCGCGGCCGGGTGCCGGGGTGATCTGGGAACGCTTTCCCAAATTCGTGCTCGGGTTCATCGCCGCGTCCCTGGTGTTCTCGTTCCTGCTTTCGCCCGCGGTCGTGAAGGCCTGCGACAAGCCGCTCAAGGGCCTGCGGGAACTCTGGTTTGCGGCCGCCTTCGTGTGCATCGGGCTCGAGACGAGACTCGGCGACCTGGCGAAGCTCGGCGGCGGCCGCCCCGCCCTCGCATTTCTCGGCGGCCAGGCAGCCAACATCCTGTGGACCCTCCTGCTCGCCTGGCTGTTGTTCGCCGTGCTGGCGTGAAGGGTGCGCTCCCCGAGCGCCGGCAGAGGGACCGAAGGAAAACACCGGCGCGAGGCCGACGATGTCCTCGCACGGTGTGCGCGAGGCCGCCGCGCATCGTGCCGCAGTTCCTGCCGAAGGAGACGCTCCAACGCCCGCTGGCGAATGCGCTCCCGGCGCGGTCGAAGTGAGACCGTCGGGGCGGCCGGTCACTTCAGCGCCGCGGCACCGGCGGCGGCGATGATGCCGTCCTGCTCGCTCGTCACTCCGGACACTCCGATGGCGCCGACGATCCGGCCGCCGATCACGAGCGGCAGGCCGCCTTCGACCGGCATCGCGCCCGGCAGGGACAGGATTCGCAGCCCCGCGCCGCCGCCCGCGACCGCATCCTGGAACACCTTCGTCGAGCGGCGGAAGCCGGCCGCCGATTTCGCCTTCTGCAGCGCGACCTCGACACTCGCGAGCTGCGTGTCGTCCAGGCGCTGCAACAGCACCGGATAACCGGCCGGGTCCACGATCGCGATGACGACGTTCCAGCCCTGCTTCTTCGCCTCGGCCGTGGCGGCGGCGAGGACCTTCTGGGCGGATTCGAGTTTGATGGCCGGACCGTAGGAAGGCGCCGGCTGGGCGCGCCCCACCAGCGCGCCGAAGCACGCGACGAGGAGACCGAGAACGAGGGGAAGGCGTTTCATGACGCGCGCGAGCGTGGGCGGGGCGGCGGAAGCGGGCAACCTCGCAGCCGCCACCGTTCCATGCCTACCGGCGCGCCCTTGCGCGGAAGTTCGACTTGGTTTCTGCTCGGCCGGAACGCCCCGCCCATGACGCCCCAAGCCCACCTCGTGAACCGCCGCCACTTCCTTCGCGCCGCCGGCGTCACGATCGCGCTGCCGCTCTTCGAGTCGCTCAACCGCCGGGTGTTCGGCGCCTCGGCCGCGATCGGCACGCAGCCGGGCGCGGCGATCGGCGCCGCGCGCCCGCGCCGCCTGGTGGCGGTCGGCAACATGCTCGGCTTCCACCAGCCCGCCTTCTTTCCGAAACAGGCCGGCCGCGGTTACGACCTCCCCGTGCTGCTCGAACCGATCGCCCCGGTGCGCGACGAGCTCACGATCTTCTCCGGCCTCGACCACGGCGTGAAGGGCGGGCACTTCGCGATCCACTCCTTCCTCAGCGGCGTGCGCTCGATCGACGCGAAGTCGATGCCCGAGGGCAACATCACCCTCGACCAGCGCGCCGCCGAGACCATCGGCGGCGCCACACGTTTTCCCGCGCTCACCATCGGCTCCGAGGACGGGTTGCACGGCGGCTGCATGATGTCGTGGACGCGCAGCGGCACCCGCGTGCCGCCGATCCCCGGCCCGCGCGAGTTGTTCCGCACGTTGTTTGTCTCGGAGAGCGCCGGCGAAGTCGCGCGCACCGCCGACCGTTTCAGCCTCCAGGGCTCGATCCTCGACGCGGTGAACGACGACGCCAGATCCCTCGGCCGCCACCTCGGCGCCCGCGATCGCGAGAAGCTCGACGAGTACCTCACGAGCGTGCGCGACGTGGAGCGGCAGCTCGAACTCACGCGGCGGTGGTCCCACATCCCCAAGCCGCGGCCCGGCATGGCGGAGCCGCCGAATACCGACTTCGTCTCCGACCTGCCCGTCTTCTACGACCTGATCGCGCTCGCGCTGCAAACCGACTCGACTCGCATCGCCACCCTCGAGATCGCAGGCGGTTTCAACGCCTCGGCCTTCGGCATCCGCAAGGATTATCACGCCCTGTCCCACCACGGCCAGGAGCAGGAAGCGATCGATCTCCTGGTGAAGATCGAAAAGTACCAGATGGAGCAGTTCACGCGCTTCCTCCGAAAGCTCGCCTCACTCCGCGACGGCGACGCGCGGCTGCTTGACCACACCTCCGTGCTGTTCGGCTCCGGCATGGGCAACGCCAACGCGCACACGAATTACAATCTCCCGATTGTCCTCGCCGGCGGCCGCTGGAAGCACGGCGAGCACCGGGCTTTCACCGGGAAGGGCGCCGGACGCGTGCCGCTCTGCAATCTCTACCTTTCGCTGTTGCAGGACTTCGGGGTGGAGACGGACCGCTTCGGCACCAGCACGGGCACGCTGCGGGGACTGGAGAAAGCCTGAGATGCGCCCGGGAGTTGCCACCGTCGTGGCGGCCTGGCTGCTGGCCGCGGCAGCGTCGCCGGCCGCCCCGCCCCACTCCGCCCAGGCGTTCTTCGCCGAGCATTGCGTGCGGTGCCACGGGCCGGAGAAACAGAAGGCGGAGCGACGCTTCGATGCGCTGCCCGCCGCGGTCACGCATGCGGATCAGCTCACGGACTTACAGGACATCATCGACCAGCTCACCCTCGGCGACATGCCGCCGGCGGAGGAAAAACAGCCCGCTCCGGAGGAACGTCGCGCGATCATCGCGCTCCTCACCCGGCAGGCCGCCGAGGGCCGCGCCCGGCTTGCGAGCACAGGCGGCCAGACGGTGCTGCGCCGCCTGAACCGCCGCGAATACCTGGCCACCGTGGGCGACCTCTTCGCGCTGAACCTGGCGATGTTCGATCCCACGGCGAAGTTCCCGCGCGACCAGACCGTCCATCACTTCGACAACATCGGCGACGCGCTCAAGACCTCCGGGTATCTGCTCGCACAATACGTCGAGGCCGCCGAAGCCGTGGTCGAGAAGGCACTCGGCCAGCCCCGCGCCCCCGCTCCCCGCACCTGGCGGTTCACCGACAATTTCCAGCAGCAGCCCGAGCTCAGGTACTCGCACGGTCGCGTCCAGAATTTCCGCTACATGGTCCTCTACGAGGGCCTGCACTCCGAGTCGCACGAGGGAGCCTACGGCCCCCTGCTCGCCTTCGCCGAGGGCGTGCCCGCGGACGGCTGGTATGAGATCCGCGTCCGGGCCGAGGCAAAGAACCGGCGGAACCCCTACGACGCGCGCCTTTTCGGGCACGATCCCGATGCGCCGTTCCGGCTCGGCGTCGTACCCGGCAACGCCCGCATCGGCCCCCTGCACCATGAGCAGCCGCTCGAGCCGTCGCTGGGCGAGGTCACGCTGCCCGACGAACGCATCGAATGGCAGACCTTCCGCGTGTGGCTCGACCGCGGGTTTTCGCCCCGCTTCACGTTTCCCAACGGGCCGCTCGGCGCGCGGCAGAACTGGAACCGCATCCTCCGCCAGTACAACGCGAGCTTTCCGCCCGAGCTGCGCAAGACCACCGGCATCGTCGAGGCGCGCGTCGTGGTCCAACGCCACGGTTTCGTCCCGCAGATCCGCATCCACGAAGTCGAGATCACGGGCCCGCTCGAGGCCGGCGGCCCGACCGCGAGCGAGCGGGCGATCCTCGGCGACGCTCCCTTCGCCCCGGAACGCACGCGCCAGATCCTGATGGATTTCGCACGGCGCGCCTATCGCCGGGCCCCGACGGGCGACGAGATCGACCGGCTGTTGGGCGTCATCGCGGAGCGGCGCACCCAGGGCCGCACGCCGCACGAGGCCCTGCGCGACGGCTTGAAGGCCGCGCTCTGCTCGCCGGCCTTCCTCTATCTGGCCGACCCGACCGAGGCCTCCACGGCGGCGACGTCCCGCCTGTTGTCCGCGCCGGCGCTGGCGACCCGACTCTCGTATTTCCTGTGGGGCACCACGCCGGACGCCGAACTGCTCCGCGCCGCCGAATCCGGCGAGCTCCTCGCGACCGCGGGCCTCGTCAAACAGACGCGACGCCTCCTCGCGAGTCCGCGGGCCGATGCCTTCGTCGCCGGCTTCCTCGACAGCTGGCTCAACCTCCGCGTCCTTGGAGACATGCCGCCCGACCGCGGAGCCTTCATGCGGTACTACGCGCAGGGCCTCCAGTCGGCCATGAAGCGGGAGACGCAGCTCTTCACGCGCGACCTCCTCGACCGCGACGCCAGCATCGTTCGTTTCCTCGATGCCGACTACACGTTCGCCAACCGTCCGCTCGCCCGGCTCTACGGAGTCGAGGCGGCCGTGCCGGCGGAGGCCGCGCACGAATTCCGCCGCATCCCCTTCGCCTCGCCGCTCCGGGGCGGCCTGCTCGGCCAGGGCAGCGTGCTCACGGTGAGCGCGAATGGCATCGAGACGTCGCCCGTGACGCGCGGCGTCTGGATGCTCGAGAACATCCTCGGCACCCCGCCGGCACCGCCGCCCGACAACGTGCCCGCCATCGACCCTGACGTGCGCGGCGCGAAGTCCATGCGCGACCTGCTCGCGAAACACCGCGACAGCCCCGCCTGCTTCGAATGCCACCGCAAGATCGACCCGCTCGGCTTCGCCCTCGAGTCCTTCGATCCCATCGGCGCCGCGCGCACGACGTATGCGAAGCGCGTCCCGATCGACGCGAGCGGCGAACTGCCCAACGGGCAGCGCTTCGACGACATCGCGGGCCTCAAGCGCCTGCTGGTCGAACGCAAGGCGCAGTTCGCTCGCATGCTCACGGAGCGCCTGCTGACCTATGCGTGCGGACGCCGGATCGAGGCCCTGGACCGTCCGGCCGTCGACGCCATCCTCGCCGCGACCGCCGGCCACGACTATCCCTTCCGGACACTCGTCGAGGAGGTGGTGCGCAGCGAAACCTTCCGCTCCCGCTAGCACCTGACCCCTGCCGCTGATGCGAGTCCCCGCCTTTCCCTCCCTGCGCCGCGTGCTCGCGCCGTTCCTGCCGCTCGCGCTTGCGCTGGCCGGCGCAGCCGAGCCGAAGCGGAAGCCGGGCCCCGAGGTGCTCGTGGTGTCCGATGTCCTGATCACTCCGGCCGACGCCGCCCGCCCCACCCCGGACCGGCCGATCCACTACATCATCCTTGGCGGCAGTGAGCGCACGCTGGGCGACGCGATCGGGGGAGAGAAGATGCCGCCGCGCGAGGACATCACGCGCGAACTGGTCGCCGCGCTGGAGTCGCAGGGATTCCGCCTGACGAAGTTCGGCGGCCCGGTGCCACAGCTCGCGCTGGTGTACGCGTACGGTTCGGCGAATCTCGCGACGGTCGACCTCGACGAAACGGATCCCGCGACCGGCGAGACCTCGACGGCGACGATCGCGTTCAATCGGCGCGAGATCATGGCGCTCGTCGGCGCCGACAAGGCCCGCCGCCGGCTGCTGATGTCGTCCGAGGCCGACCGCATCAACGAGGCGGCGCGCGAGGACCGGCTCTACCTCTTCGTCGGGGCCCTGGACGTGGAGGCGCTGGCGAAGCGCAAGGAGAAGAAACTCGTCTGGCGCACGCGCATCTCCATCGAGTCGCGCCGCCAGTCGCTGCCCGAAGCGCTGGGCGTCATGCTCCGGACGGCCGCACCCTACTTCGGTACCGCGACCGAACTGCCCGTCTTCGTGGATGACGCCGACCGCCGGAAGGCGGACGTGCAGGTCGGCACGCCCGTCGTCGTGCCCGAGCCGCCCGCGCCCCAGGCGCCGCCGCCGGCGCCGAGGAAGTAAGAGGGTTTCCCCTGCTTATGGAGCGCCCCTGCTGCTCGCCGCCGGCTTCCTGCTTTCGGCTGCCGGCCTTTGCGCGGCCGCCGCGCCGACGCCGCCCAACGTCCTGCTCATCGTCGCCGACGATCCCGGTTGCAACGATGTGGGGTTCCAGGGCGGTCGCGACATTCCGCGGCTCGACGGCGTGGATTTCCTTCCTTTCCTGGCCGGCTCGAACCCGTCCGCGAGCGTGCGCGCCTCGTCTGGCGCATGGAGGCCGACGCCGCCTTTGCCGTGCGCGAAGGCCTGCGAAGCCCGCGGCCCCCTGATCTCGCCCGCCTTACCGCCAAGTGATCTGTCCCCTCCGCTGAAAATATAATACGCCTTTTATGACGTCTTGATTGCGGTTTTCGGTTTAATGTGCCACTTGTGGCGCGTATGGAGCTCTCTCCTCAACTGACGGATGCCGCCCTGCTCAAGGTGATCGGGCGGCGGCTCGCGGCCCTCCGCCTCGCCCGCAACCTCACACAGGGTCAGCT